>CAJYQM010000147.1 GCA_913777025.1 uncultured Massilia sp.
TTATACTTTTTGTGAACATTTGATAATTTAAGTAATCGACTGAACATGTCAGCCGGCACCTTCATCAAACGCCCACACTTATCGACTGTTGATTGTTAAAGAACCGTGTTCTGTACTGCCTTGCTGCATCGTGCGAATCGTTTTGTTCGTCAGCAGCAGAGGAGGAAGATTATGCACTACATCGCTTAACTCGTCAACCCCATCTTTTTCTACCGCGCATCCCGCCTGTCAACCAGACAAGCTTAACTTGTTGATTCAGTTAAACTTTTCGTGCGCTGCAGAAGCAGGAGACAAACTATACCAAACCGATGAGTACTCGAGCAAGGGGCTGTTGCCGAAATGTCCCGCTAACTCGGTAGCAGTGCTACATTAGCGACGATCGATTCCAATCGCAGCGCCAGAGCCCACAAAGATCAAGGGCCAGACAGGAGACATGGAATGAGGTATCCAGCCACAGCGGCACAGCTGCCGCGCATGCACGGCCGACACCCGGATATCGCGGCCGTCATTGCCGATTCGCACCGGCGTTCCGAAAACTATGGCCTGCGCCCGGGCGCCCATCCCGACTACAGCCGGCTCTGCGCGGCCGAGCTGTCCTCTCTGGTAGAACGCAACCGCACCCTGTACAGCCATGCCCTGCCCGCCATGGAAACGCTGTACCAGCAGATCGCCGACACCCACCACATGGTCCTGCTGACGGATGCCGACGGTGTCATCATCCATTCGCTCGGCGACGCCGACTTCCTCGAAAAGGCCAACCGCGTCGCCCTGACGCCCGGCGTTGCCTGGTCCGAGCGCAGCAAGGGCACCAATGCGATCGGTACCGCGATCGCCGAACAGGCGCCGACCACCGTGCACGCGGACCAGCACTTCCTGGTCGCCAACCACTTCCTCACCTGCTCGGCGGCGCCCATCGTCGACCACCGCGGCGACGTGGTCGGTGTCCTCGACGTCAGCGGCGACCGGCGCGGCTACCACCAGCACACGATGGCCCTGGTGCGAATGTCCGCGCTGATGATCGAAAACCGCATCTTCAGCGCCAGCTTCGACGATGCGATCACCCTGCACTTCCATGCGCGCTCGGAATTCGTCGGCACCCTGATGGAAGGGATCGCCTCCTTCGCCCTGGACGGACGCTGCCTCGCCGCCAACCGTGCCGCCCTGTTTCAGCTCGGCCTGTCCCATGCGGCCCTGCGCCAGCACAGCTTCGATTCCCTGTTCGGCCTGCCGGTCGCCATACTGGCCGACCACGAACGTGCCGCGGATCCCGCCCTGCTCGACCTCTGCATGCACAACGGCGTGCGCGTGCGCGGCCGCGCCGAGTGGCATCAGCCGAGGCGCGTACAGGTGCCGGCCGCTATTCCGGCGCAGGCGCCGGCACCCGCCGCACCGTGCGAACCGCCGGCGCCATCCCGGTTACGCGCCCTCCACAACGGGGACGCCAGGATGGAACAAGTCGTCGGCAAGGTCGCGAAGGTACTCGGGCGCGGCATCCCGATCCTGGTCATGGGCGAGACCGGCAGCGGCAAGGAATGGCTGGCCCGCGCCATCCACGCCGATTCCCCGCGCGCCCGCCGGCCCTTCGTGGCGGTGAACTGCGCGGCGATTCCCGAAGCGCTGATCGAATCCGAACTCTTCGGCTACGAAGAAGGCGCCTTCACGGGTGCGCGTCGCAAGGGCGCGACCGGCAGGATCGCGCAAGCCCACGGCGGCACCCTGTTCCTGGACGAGATCGGCGACATGCCCTTGCCGCTGCAGGCGCGACTGCTGCGCGTGCTGCAGGAACGCAGCGTGACGCCGCTGGGGGCTGGCCGGGCGATCGCGGTCGATGTCGAACTGGTCTGCGCCACCAACCACAATCTGCGCCAGCGCATCGCGGAGGGCTTGTTCCGCGAAGACCTCTACTACCGCCTGAATGGGCTCGTCGTAAAACTGCCGCCGCTGCGCCAGCGCGATGACCTCGGAGCCTTGGCCCACGCCATCCTGGCCGCCGAGACCGACAATGGACGCCAGCGGCTGTCGGACGAAGTACTGCGCCTGTTCAAACGTCACAGCTGGCCCGGCAACCTGCGCCAGCTGGCCAGCCTGCTGCGCACGGCCGCGATCATGGCCGGCGACGAGCTTGAAATCGCGCTGCGCCACCTGCCGGACGATTTCCTCGACGAGCTCGACCCGATGGAAACCCCGGATGCGAAACCCGCCGCGGCAAGCGCCGGACCAGGGCCGGCCGCCCGGCTGGACGACCTGGAACTGGCCGCGATCATGAAGACCCTCGACGCCCACGGCGGCAACATGTCTGCCACCGCGCGTGTGCTCGGCATCTCGCGCAACACCCTGTACCGCAAACTGCCGCACCTGAAATAGCGTTCAGGCGCCGTGCGATATCGGCGGCTGCGCGCGCAGCTGTGCGTTTTCGGCATCGGTGAACAGGCGCGAGCGGGTCAGGAAGCGCCGCCCGGTCCCGTTATCGAGCGAGAACATGCCACCGTTACCGTTCACCACGTCGATGATCAGCTGCGTATGCTCCCAATAGGCGAACTGTTCGCGTCCAATGTAGAACGGGGTGCCGCCCAGGGTCCCCAGGCAGACGTCGGACTCGCTGAGGTTGAACTCGCCGACCGTGTAGCACATCGGCGCGCTGCCGTCGCAACAGCCGCCCGACTGGAAAAACATCAGCGGACCGTGGCGCCGGCGCAGCTCCTCGATGAAGGCCAGCGCGGCCGGCGTCGCCATCACGCGCGGGATCAGCGTCGACATGGCGTTTTCTCCCGTCAGAAGAAGCCGAGCGCTTTCGGGCTGTAGCTGACCAGGAGGTTCTTGGTCTGCTGGTAGTGGTCGAGCATCATCTTGTGGTTCTCGCGTCCGATGCCCGACTGCTTGTAACCACCGAACGCGGCGTGGGCCGGGTACAGGTGGTAGCAGTTGGTCCAGACCCGGCCCGCCTGGATCGCGCGCCCGACGCGGAAGGCGCGGCTGCCGTCGCGCGTCCACAGGCCTGCGCCGAGACCGTACAGGGTGTCGTTGGCGATGCGCAACGCGTCCGCCTCGTCCTTGAAGGTGGTGACCGAAACGACCGGCCCGAAGATCTCTTCCTGGAAGATGCGCATGCTGTTGTCGCCCTTGAATACCGTCGGGCGCACGTAATAGCCCCCGGCCAGGTCGCCCTCGTGCGCGGCGCGCTCGCCGCCGGCCAGCACTTCGGCCCCTTCCTGGCGTCCGATGTCGAGGTAGGACAGGATCTTCTCCAGCTGTTCCTGCGACGCCTGGGCGCCGATCATGGTGCTGGCATCGAGCGGATTGCCGGCCTTGATCTTCGCCACGCGCTCGAGCGCGCGCTCCATGAACTTGTCGTAGATCGATTCCTGCACCAGCACGCGCGACGGGCATGTGCAGACCTCACCCTGGTTCAGGGCGAACATCGCGAAGCCTTCCAGGCACTTGTCGAAGAACTCGTCGTCCGCATCCATCACGTCGGCAAAGAAAATGTTCGGCGACTTGCCGCCCAGCTCCAGCGTGACCGGGATCAGGTTCTGGGCCGCGTACTGCATGATCAGGCGCCCGGTGCCGGTCTCGCCGGTGAAAGCGATCTTGGCGATGCGTTTGCTGGACGCCAGCGGCTTGCCGGCTTCCAGGCCATAGCCATTGACCACGTTGATCACGCCGGCCGGCAGCAGGTCGGCGACCAGCTCCAGCAGCACCATGATCGAGGCCGGGGTCTGCTCGGCCGGTTTCAGCACCACGCAATTGCCGGCGGCCAGGGCCGGGGCCAGCTTCCACACCGCCATCAGGATCGGAAAATTCCATGGAATGATCTGGCCGACCACGCCCAGCGGCTCATGGAAGTGATAGGCATAGGTCTCGTTGTCGATGGTCGAGATCGCGCCTTCCTGGGTACGGATGCAGCTGGCGAAATAGCGGAAGTGATCGATCGCCAGCGGTATGTCGGCAGCCATGGTCTCGCGGATCGGCTTGCCGTTGTCGATGGTCTCGGCGGTCGCCAGCATCTGCAGATTCTGCTCCATGCGGTCGGCGATCTTGTTCAGGATATTGGCACGCTCGGCCGGCGAGGTCTTGCCCCAGGCTTCCTTGGCGGCGTGGGCGGCATCCAGCGCCATCTCGATGTCCTCCGCGGTGGAGCGCGCCACTTCGCAGAAGGGCTGGCCGGTGATCGGGGTGACGTTGGCGAAATATTCGCCCTTGACCGGCGCCACGAAGCGCCCGCCGATGTAGTTGTCGTAGCGCTGGCGGAAAGGGTTGGGAACGCCGAGCTTGCTGATGTCCGCGAGATTCATGTCATCCTCTTTCTTCGATGGTTGTATGGCCGCTGGGGCGGGTGTCTCCATCCCCTTCTTTTGCAAGCGCCGTGCCAGGCCTGTCACGTCCCATGCGGCAGGGGCGTCAGCCCATGGAAACGGGGCCGGCGCCCATGTGCTTGCCTGACACGGTTGACCCGTTCTGGTACAACTGTCCCGGAATTGCACAGTCACAGGCGAACGACGTGTTTCCAATTTGACAGGTATATTCTCGTGCCTCACCATGGCACATGTGCCCATGGTTCATTGCATTCAGGAGATCAGATGAAACAGCAAGCACGCCGCCTGAACGCCATCGCGGCCCTGTTCGCCGCACCGCTGGCGGCCAGCGCGGCCGACGTTCCGTCCGGCGAGGCGATCACCCCGACACATGTCGTGGTGGTGAGCGGCAGCCGTAGCGAACACCTGAGTTTCGATTTGCCGGCCTCGATCGACGTCGTCGATGCCAGCCAGATCGGCGCCGCCCAGCCGCGCGTCAACGCTTCCGAGGCGCTGGTCGCGATACCGGGCCTGGTGGTGCAGAACCGCCAGAACTATGCGCAGGACCTGCAGATCTCGTCGCGCGGCTTCGGCGCCCGCTCGCAGTTCGGCGTGCGCGGCGTGCGCCTGATCGCCGACGGCGTGCCCGCGACCATGCCCGATGGCCAAGGCCAGGCCGCCACCTTCGACCTCGACCTGGCCGAACGCATCGAAGTGCTGCGCGGCCCCTTCTCCACCCTGTACGGCAACCATTCCGGCGGCGTGGTCCAGCTGTTCACGCGCGATCCGAAGGGTGCCCCCTACGTCGAAGCGAACGTGTCGGGCGGCAGCTATGGCCAACGCAAGCTCGACGTCAACGCCGGCGGCAAGGAGGGCAAGTTCGGCTGGCTGCTCGACGCCTCGCGTTTCGAGACCGACGGCTATCGCGCCCACAGCGCCGCCACGCGCGACCAGGCCTATGCCAAGCTGACCTACGACGCCGCGCCCGGCGCACGCCTGACCGTAGTGGCCAGCGGCCTGCGCCAGGACGACACCCAGGACCCGCTCGGCATTACCTGGGCCACTTACCAGCGCGCCCCGCGCGCCGGCGAAATCGACACCACCGATCCCCAGCGCCCGCAACGCACGCTGGCCGACCGCTACAACACACGCAAGAGCATCGACCACCAGCAATTCGGCGTGACCTGGGACGAGCGCTTCGGCGACGACCGCCTGCGCCTGACGGTATATGGCGGCAACCGCCGCGTGATCCAGTACCAGGCCTTCACGAAGGCCTTCCAGGCACCGGGCACGCACTCGGGCGGCGTGGTCGACTTCGACCGCGACTTCTACGGTTTCGACGCCAACTGGCTCGACACCCGCCAGCTTGCCGGCGGCACCCTGCGTACGACGATCGGGCTGGAAGGCGGTCAGTCGAAGGACTCGCGCCAAGGCTACGAGAACTTCATCGGCGATGAATTCGGCGTCAAGGGCCGCCTGCGCCGCGACGAGCAGGACGACGTCGACAACATGGATCCCTACCTGCAAATGGAATGGGAGTGGGAGCGCTGGGTCTTCACCGGCGGATTGCGTCACAGCAAGGTGAGCTTCGACGTCGACGACCGTTATCTTGCGAATGGCAACGACAGCGGCAGCGTCGACTACAGCCATACGACGCCGCTGCTGGGCGTGCTGTACAAGCTGACGCCCACCCTCAACGTCTACGCCAGCGCGGCACGCGGTTTCGAGACCCCGACGCTGAACGAACTGTTCTACTCGGGCAGCGGCACCGGCTTCAACTACCGGCTGGGCGCGGCGACCAGTACCCAGGTCGAAATCGGCACCAAGGCCCAGCTGGCCAAGGACGTGCGCATCAACGCCGCCCTGTTCCAGGCGCGTACCCGCGACGAGCTGGTGGTCGACGCCTCCACCGGCGGCCGCACCAGCTACCGCAACGCCAGCGCTACGCTGCGCCAGGGCCTGGAATTGTCGCTGGACGCCCAACTGCGCGCCGGCTTCTCGGCACGGGTCGCCGCCAGTTACCTGCGCGCGATCTACGATGAAGCCTTTACCGGTGTGCAGGAGGGCAATCGCCTGCCGGGTGTGCCCAAGACCAGCGTGTTCGGCGAACTGGCGTGGAAGGAAGCCGGCGGCCGCTTCGGCGGGGCGCTCGAGGCGGTCGCCAATGGCAAGGTCTACGCGGACGACGCCAACGCGGCGACACCGGCGCCCGGCTACGGGATCGTCAACGCGCGCGTACAGGCGCAACAACAACTGGATGGCCAGCTGCGCGGCTGGCGCCTGCGCGAGTATGCGCGTGTAAACAACCTGTTCGACCGCAACTATATCGGCTCGGTCATCGTCGGCGACACCAACCGCCGTTATTACGAACCGGCGCCGGGACGCAACTGGCTGCTGGGCGTCAGCGCGCAGTACCAGTTCTGAACCGTCAGGCGGCCCTGCGTGACAGGGCCTGCTGCGCCGATCCGGGGTACAGGCGCTCGAGCGTCTCGGTCGTGACCGGGCCGAGCACCTCGAGCACCAGCTGCGCGGCCCCGGTATCGTCCGGCGCGCTGCGCACCGCCTTCCACAACCGGGCCAGGTCGGCTTCGCGCCTGGCCAGCGCCTGTTCGACCTCGGCCTGCCAGAACGCGGGCGCCTCGCCCTCGACGAACTGGCCGCGCCCGCGGCCGAAGTGCGCCACCGCCAGGTAACGCAGCACGGCGCCTACCAGCAGCGTACGCATGAAAGGATCGGCGAACTGCACGGTCGGGCGGTCGCGCTCGGTCGTGGTATTGAAACCCCAGGCCGCGCCGGCCATGGTCAGCGCGCCGACGATCGCCCCCAGCAGCGCGCCCCCACCCAGCGTCAAGCCGCCGGCCATCAGGTCGGCCGACAGGCCCGTGGCCGCGCCCGACACCACCGCGCCGAGCAACCCGGCCTGGGCCTTGTCCAGCGGTGCACGTACCGCGAAATTCTCGCGCACCCGGGCATTGATCCGGCCGGCGTCGCCGGGGTCGAGGCGATGCAGGCGCAGCAGCGCGCCGGTCGTGTCCGCGATGCGCCGGTTCAGGCGTTCGACCAGGGTTGCCATCGCGGCATCCTGGCGCTTCTGCTCGTCCTTGCCGAGTCCGACCGCCTTCAGGGCCGACTTGAACAGGTTGGCCTTGCCTTCCGCCTCGATCGCCTGGCTGTCGCGCGCGGCGGCGGCAACCTGCGTGGCGCCCAGGCGCAGCGCCTCCTGGAAGCGCGCCAGGTTATCGGTCTGCCATCCGGCCACCAGGCGAGCATAGGCGGAGCGCTTGGCTTCATCGACCAGCGGACCGATGCGCTCGTAGAACACGTCTTCGTGCACCCAGCAGCGCGCGAACGCATCGAGGGCCAGCACATCGCGCACGATGCCGAACTGGCCAAGATAATCCTTCCAGCGTTTTTGCTCGGCCTGTTCCTGCTCGTCCGGGCGCGGCGGGCCGAGCTGGTTGAGCAGGACCACGACCGGCTTGCCCAGCCATTCGAGGATCTTCATTTCCGGTGCCAGGTAGCCGGCGTCGCGTGGGTCTTCCGAGGAATTCACCAGGTAAAGTACGACGTCGGCCGCATCCTTGGCCGCGCGCAAGGCTTGTTGACTTAGCCAGAACGGGCGGTCGCGGTAGCGGTCGAAGACTTCACGCAGAAACCAGCCGATCGGATTGCCGGCCATGGCCAGGCGCCGCAGCAAGCGCACCGAGTCGCCGAAACCGGGCGTGTCCCACAACAGCAGACGGTCACCCTGTGCGCTGGCCTGCAACACGTGGGCCTCGGCGAAGGTCGTCACGTGGGCGGCGTCGCGGACTTCGCCCACGTCGACGCCGACCAGGGTCCGCGCCAGCGTGGTCTTGCCGTTATTGGTATGGGAAACCAGCGCGAACTGGATATCGACGGCTTGATCGTTCATGGTGCGGCGGAGAGTGCCAGGCCGGCACCCAGTTCGAGCGGGTATTTATCGGGATGCAGCAAGTTGACGACGGTGGCGGGCGCGCGGTGGTAGGTGCAGAACTGGCGCCACAGGGTGACGCGTTCGTCCAGGCGCACGTCGAACCCGGGTTGCGCCGCGCCGCGTTCGACCAGGCTGGACTCGTCGAGCAGCACGGCGATGCCGCGCGGCGTGCCGCGTATCAGGTAGTCGAGGAAGGCGCCGTGGTTTTCGCGCTCGGGCGTGGCGGCCAGGTTGAACAGCACGGCGGTGATGGCGACGTCCGGATCGTCCAGACGCGCATCGCGCAGGCTGTCCTTGGGATCCTCGCCATAGGGGCTGGATGGACGGAGCATTAATTGCGCCTGTTCACCCAGGACCATCGCGGCGACGGCGGCCAGGCCCTTGTGACGCGCTTCGTCGACCGTGAAGCTGTAGGGCATCGCCCGCAACACGGCCGGTCCGGCAGCGCCGATACGCTCGGCCAGGGTGCGGAAGTAAGGCTGGCCGAGATCGAGCGGGAAGCGTGCCGCGAGACGGCGTGCGCGCAGGGCCGTGACCAGGGACAGCACCAGGCGCGGCAACACGACCAGCAGGAACAGGGTCGCCGCATACAGGTGGACCCAGCGCGGACCGCCGGCCGGCGAAGGCTCTTGCACGAAGCGCAGCGCCTGGACATCGGCGAGCGAAAAGCCCTGCAGCGGGAACACGGCCAGGGCTGGCGCGAACAGCACGGACAGCATCGCATGGACTTGCGTGGCGTCGAGGAAAGTGCTTTCCCAGCCGGCCGCGTATTCGTTCAGCAGGCCACGCGCATACAAGGAGGCGATGGCGCCGAGCGCGAACATCGCGGCCGCCAGGTGCACGGTACGGCTGAGGCGCAGGCTTACTATCCTGGCGGAGAGCAGCGACCAGTCCGTCAGATACTGGGCAAGCCCGGCCGCGAGCGGCGCCGGCAGCTTGCGTGGCAATGCCCCCTTGCCAACGGCCAGCCGGCGCAGCAGCTGCGGGCCGGCCCAGCCGGTGCGCTTCGAGGGAATGAGTGCCCAGACGATCAGCGCGAGGTACACGATCAGATTCCAGACGATGATCAGCAGCAGCGGTGCCGACAGCAGGTCGACGCGGTGCGGATCGCCAACACGGTCCAGACCCGCACCCGCCAGGAAACCGAGAATAGGCAGCAGCACGGCGACCAGCGGCATCAGGGGACGCCGGTGAATGAAGGAAGCGAAGGCCGGGGTACGTTCCGACAAGCGCTTGAGTACGAGGTCGGCGCGCTGGTGCAGGAAATGGTCCAGCGACGGCTCACGCTTGCCTTCGGCAGCCTGCCAATTGGCAAGCTCGCGTGCGCTGCGGCTGGCGTACATGCGGTCGTCGTTGGAAAGAATTTCGCGTTTGGTGTCGGCGGTTTCGATGGCCCGCATCAGGACGACGTTGCGTGCAGTCCTTTCATTCATGGTCTACCTTTGGCTAAATGGACAACTTTGCTGTCATTGTGCCTGAGTTTGGAGTTTGAGACGGTACGAACGGTATGCGCGGCCTGACGAAGGCCTGAAAAGCAAAAAACCCCGCCAGGATCACCTGACGGGGTTTTGCTCTACTACTCATTAATTAGCCTGACGATAACCTACTTTCACACTGGTTGCAGCACTATCATCGGCGCAAAGTCGTTTCACGGTCC
>CAJYQM010000148.1 GCA_913777025.1 uncultured Massilia sp.
GCCACGCATCGTCGTCTTCATCGTCGTTCTCCTCAGTGCTCGAGCAAGCCCTGCTCGCGAATGAAATCCACCACCGCCTCGACGCCTTCGCCGGTGCGCAGGTTGGTGAACACGAAAGGCCGCACACCGCGCTGGCGACGCGCGTCGCTGGCCATGATGTCCAGGTTGGCGCCCACGTGCGGCGCCAGGTCGGTCTTGTTGATGATCAGGAGGTCCGAGCGCGTGATGCCGGGACCGCCCTTGCGCGGGATCTTCTCGCCGCCGGCCACGTCGATCACGTACAGCGTCAGGTCCGACAGCTCCGGGCTGAAGGTGGCGGCCAGGTTGTCGCCGCCGGACTCGACCAGCACCAGTTCGAGCGCCGGGAAGTCGGCCTGCAGGCGCGCGATCGCTTCCAGGTTGATCGAGGCGTCTTCGCGGATCGCGGTGTGCGGGCAGCCGCCGGTTTCGACGCCCATCAGGCGCTCGGGCGGCAGCGCGTCCGCGCGCAGCAGGATCTCCATGTCTTCGCGGGTGTAGATGTCGTTGGTGATCACGGCCATGTCGTAGCGCTCGCGCATGCTCCGGCACAGCATTTCGCACAGGGCGGTCTTGCCCGAGCCGTCCGGGCCGCCGATCCCTACGCGCAGTGGATTCGATGTCATAGTTATCTCTCAGTTTTCAGGAACGATACAACCTGCCGTGTTGCACCTCGTGCCGCATCGACAGCATGGACAGGCCCGGCGACCAGTTCGACAGCGCCTCGTCGGGCAGCGTGCGCGCCTGCGCCGCCGCGCGCTCCAGGTCGGGACGCAGCGACAGCAGCAGGCGCTGGCCCGCCACCTGCCCGAGCGGCACCGACTTCACGCACACCAGCACCTGGTTCTCCAGCCAGGAAAACAGCATGGCCAGCAGCGCTTCCTCGTGCGGGATGTCGAGGGCGTCGACGGCACAGGCAAAGGCCGCCGGCAGCGAGACTTCGTCACCGAGACAGGCATAGAGCTTGAAATGCGCCTCCGCCACGCCCAGCCCCGCGATCAGGCGCGTCAGCGAATACCCCATCTGGACAGTCTCGGCGCGCAGCTCCGAGGTGTCGCGCGAGGCCAGGAAGCATTCGCTCCACAGCGCCACCGCGGCCGCGTCGCGCGTTTCGAAGGCCTTCAGCAGCCGCCAGAACAGCGGCCCGTCCCATTGCGCCATCACCTCGTCGAGGTAGCGCACCATCCAGGCGCGCGCGCTGTCGGCGTTCGTCACCAGGCCGGCTTCGAGCGCCGCTTCCAGCCCCTGCGAATAGCTGTACCCGCCGATCGGCAATGCCGGGCTGGCGAATTGCAGCAGGTGCAGCAGGCTGGCCGCGTTCACGCGGGCGTCTCCACGCCGGGCGTTTCCACGCCGGGCGTTTCCACATCGGACGGCCGGTGGATGCGCTGGCGCAGCGGCACCGGCGCCAGCAGGCCGCCGGCACCGTGGCCGTCGTGATGATGATGGCCATGGCCGCCCGTGTAGGCCCCCGGCTCCGGCTCGAACTTCGCCAGCTCCTCGTCGACCTGGGCACCCAGCCCCTCGACCATCTCCTTGAGCACCGGATCGACCTGGATGCGCAGCCAGCCCGGCCCCACCTGGGTGCGCGTGTGGCGGTTCCCGAGGTGGAAGGCGCAGCGTGCCAGCATGGTGGCGTCCTTGCAGCGCACCAGGTAGGTCGGCTCGGGTGCCGCCAGCACGCGCACCACGCGCCCGCCTTCGCCGGTGAGCAGGTCGCCGTCGCGCAGCACGGTGCCGCGCACCAGGAACAGGGCGACTTCCTCGCCGGACGCGAGGCGCGCGCGCTGGCGGCAGCGTTCGCGCTGGTCGTAGGGGAGCACCAGCACGTCATGCACCGCGTCGGCGCTCGGAATCTTGGTATGCAGGGAGATCATGGGACGCTCTCAGAACAGGAAATAGCGCTGCGCCAGCGGCAGCACGGTGGCCGCCTCGCAGACCAGCAACTGGCCGTCGGCGCGCACTTCGTAGGTTTCCGGGTCCACTTCCATGTGCGGTGTGGCCCCGTTGTGGATCATGTCGCTCTTGCGCAGGCCACGCGTGCCGCGGATAGGCATCACGGTTTTCATCAAGCCCAGCCGCCCGGCGATGCCGGCGTCGAAGGCCGCCTGCGAGACGAAGGTGATCGACTTGCGCAGTCCGCCGCCGTAGGAACCGAACATCGGCCGGTAATGCACCGGCTGCGGCGTCGGGATCGAGGCGTTGGGGTCGCCCATCAGGCTGGAGGCGATCATCCCGCCTTTCAGGATCATCGACGGCTTGACCCCGAAAAAGGCCGGGCGCCACAGCACGATGTCGGCGATCTTGCCGACCTCGATCGAGCCGACCGCGTGCGCGATGCCGTGGGTGATGGCGGGGTTGATGGTGTACTTGGCCACGTAGCGCTTGACGCGGAAGTTGTCGTTGCGGCCGGAGTCTTCCGGCAGCGCGCCGCGCTGTGCCTTCATCTTGTGCGCAGTCTGCCAGGTGCGCAGGATGGTTTCGCCGACGCGGCCCATCGCCTGCGAGTCGGACGACATCATCGAGATCGCGCCGATGTCGTGCAGGATATCCTCGGCGGCGATGGTCTCGCGCCGGATGCGCGACTCGGCAAAGGCGACGTCCTCGGCGATCGCCGGGTCGAGGTGGTGGCAGACCATCAGCATGTCGAGGTGCTCGTCCAGCGTGTTCACGGTGAACGGACGGGTCGGATTGGTCGACGAGGGCAGCACGTTGGGCTGCCCCACCGCGGCGATGATGTCCGGCGCGTGGCCGCCGCCCGCGCCTTCGGTGTGGAAGGTGTGGATGGTGCGGTCCTTGAACGCGGCCACGGTCGACTCCAGGAAGCCGGCCTCGTTCAGCGTGTCGGAGTGCAGCGCCACCTGCACGTCCATGCGCTCGGCCACGGCCAGGCAGTTGTCGATGGCGGCCGGGGTGCTGCCCCAGTCCTCGTGCAGCTTCATGCCGATGGCACCGGCCTCGATCTGCTCTTCCAGCGGCGCAGGCGTGCTGACGTTGCCCTT
>CAJYQM010000149.1 GCA_913777025.1 uncultured Massilia sp.
GGCGCGCGCGTGGGCCGACTCGCCCGGCCAGGCGCGGATGAACGGGGTCAGCTTGCGCGCGCTGTCGTCGTTGCCGAACAGGCCCAGGTTCAGCATCGCCCAGTTGTCCTTCGACGGCGCCGATACGTTGAGCCAGCCCGAGAAGCAATCCCAGGCGAAATCGGCCAGGCTGTCCGCCGTGCAGGCGGCCTTGACCTGGTGCAGCCCCGCATACACTTCCTCGTTGGTCGGGAACATCATCATCGTCCCCAGCACCTCGAGCGCCGCATCCGGCAGCGCCTTGCCGTTGTGGAGCACGGGGCGGTGCCAGCCGCTCGGCTTCCAGAATGCCGGCAGGGCCGGGCGCCGGTTCGGGTAGCGGTCGAGCGGGTCTTCACCCAGCATGGCATGCAGGGCCGGCAGCACTTCGGGCTTGCCGTAGCGGCCGGCGACCTCTTCGATCAGGGCCAGGTGGCCGCTGCCGGCCAGGTAGCGCAGGCTGGCGGCGGCGCAGTCGCGCGCCTCGCTCGGCTTGCCCAGTGACGGCGCGACCAGGGCGCAGGCCGCATGCTCGGGGAAGCGCTTGAGCCATTCGCGTCCAAGGCCACGCAGCGACTTCAGCTTGGCATAGGCGCGCGCCGCGATCGGCGCCAGTTCGACCACGCCGAAGTGCAGGCCGACGGCGAGGTTCTCGCTCGGTGCGCTGGCGATGCGGGCCAGCACGCCGGGCCAGGCCTGCAAGCCCCAGCTGGCGGCGACGAAATCGACGCCGGAGCAGGACGCTTCGGCGGCGGCCGCATTCCAGAACGGGATGCCCACCGCCGGCGGCAACTGGGCCACCGACAGGCCATGCAGGTTGTAGTAGTACCAGCGCTCCTTCTTCTTTTCGATCAGCAGGTTGCGCCAGGCCGCGAGCAGCGCCGCCGCATCGCCTTGCGCGATGGCGTCGCGCGCGGCCTCCCGGGCCGCCTTGTAGCCGGGCCCCTGCTTGTCGCGCCGGAATCCGAGCTCCTCGGCCATGATCTCGAGCGCACGCCTGGCGTCCTCGTGCCGGTTCTTCTGCCAGACCGAGAGGGACAGGATCGCATCCTTTTCACCCTCGTCCCAGCGCTCCACGGGTGCCAGCGGCAGCGGCGCCAGCTGCAGGGCCGTGGCCAATTTCTTCTTCGGCTGCAGCCAGGGCGCCCTGGCCAGCACGTCGGGCAAGTCCTCGGGCGCGGCAACGTCGCTGGGTCCGGCCAGGCGCGCCTGCACGCCCTCGAGCAGCGCATTCGCGGCCGGCTCCAGCCAGGGCCGCAGCCGCGCGGGCAGCGACGGGTCCTGGCGCACCAGGTCGACCAGGGTCGGCATCAACAGTCCCTGGTCCTTCTGGTTGCTGACGAGATGGCGCGCCAGCGCCGCCGCGGCCGCCGCCGGCCAGCGCTCGGCCGCCAGCGCGAAGCGGGCCAGCGCGGTCTTGGCGCCGCCGGCGACCCGCGCCAGCGCATCGAGCGCCTCGGGCGTGCCAATGCGCGTCAGGGCGTCGCCGGCCACGTCGTGGTCGGCCCCCGGCGCCAGCCAGCGCACGGCGTCGAGCCTGTGCTCGAGGAGCAGGGTGCTGACCGCGTCGCTCTGGCTCCAGATCGCGTGCCAGCTGTCCACCTTGGGCTTGCGCGCGCGCGCCAGCGCCTCCGGATCGAGTGCGGTGAGCTGCAGCCAGTGCAGGGCCGGCGCCAGGTCGGCGTCATTGCCGTCCGCGTGCGCGATCACCTCGTGCGTCATGTCGGGCAAATCCGGGAACAGCAGGGCCAGCGCGACCTGGCGGTCCAGGTCCAGCGCGCCGATCGCCTGCCTGGCTTTCGCGGCGCAGGCGTCGTACACGTCCTGCGGCGCGGCCGCCAGGTGGGCGCGCAGGCGCCACTGGCCGTCGCTCATGGGCTGCGCGTGGTAGCGCCGTACGGTCGACGCGGCGCGGTAGTGGACGCGCAGCTGGTTGGCGCCCTTGTGGACATAGATCTCCTCCAGGCTGTAGGTCATGGCCTCGAGGTGGACGTCGATCACATAGGGCAGGCCATGGCGCGCCACCAGGTAGTCGACGAACTGTACGCCGGCGGCGCTGCGGTCGTGGCGGTAGCGGTCGAAGCACAGCGCCATCAGGATCGCGTCGGTCTGCGGCGTGCCGCGCGGGACCGGGTCGCCGCGGCTGTTCCAGGCCGCCTCGAAGGCGTCGCGCAAGCCCGGGTCGGTGCCGGCGAAGTCCGGGGCCATGCCGGCGCCGATGGCCGTGCGGACCTTTTGCCAGGCTTCGGCCGGATCGGGCAGGCTGACGGCTTGCGGATTGCGGCGCGTGGCCCTGGCCAGCACGCGCGTGCTGTCGGCGGCGCCGCCCAGGCGGATCGGTTCGCCCTCGGCCATCCAGGGCGGCACGGCGCCGTCGGCTTCGCCGGCCGGGGCGAGGCTTGCCTGCGCGTGGGCGGGCTGCCCGTCCCGGACGTCGGCCAGGGCAATCGCGATCTCCCTGGCATCGTCGCTCAGCGTCGAGAACCACTGCCTGACCAGGCCCGTGTTCACCAGCTGCTTGAAGACCTCGGCGGCCGCCCGTTCGCTGATGCCGTGGGCACGCCGGATCCGGGCGCTGGTCACGGTGCCGTCGCCCAGGACCAGCGTGCCCTCGGCGATCTGGACGCGCATCGCTTCGAAGGCGCGCTCGATCTGCTGGTCCACGGTCTCGGCCGGTGCGGCTGCCTGCACGGTGTCATCCGCAGTGTCATCCGCAGTGTCGCTGGGAGCGGCGCCGGCCGGCTCGGCCTGCGCTTGCGTTTTGGCCGCCTTTGGCGCCGCCGGCTTGGGCGCGGTGCTGCCGATCGCCGCGCCGGGGGTGGTGCCGGCCTCGGTGTAGCCCTTGCTCGTCTTTTCCTTGATCAGTTTCAGCATGGCCGCGCCGGCCAGGGTCCCGTCGGCGAAATTCTTGGTCTGGCTCTGGCCCGCGGTGCCGATGCGGCCCCAGCGGATGTTCAGGTCCGTGCCGGCCTGTTCGATTTCCCAGAATTTGCTGGATTTGTCATCGGTGTACTCGAAACGGCGCATTCCTCATTCCTCGGCTGATCGACGCTTGTTCATGTGGGTGATGGCCGGAAGGGATGCAAGCGTAACCGGATGCCGCTTGTCCGCTCTGGCGCGCGGACATCTTGCACCGAGTATTGGTAACACGTCAATAAGTTCTGGTTATTGGGGCGCACCTGCCGGCCGAAACGGCCAGTGGAGAATGTCCATCGGCCGGGCCGCGCTCGGCAAGGCATGGAGCGCTTTGGCCTCGTCGAGCCATGCCCAGGCATCGTACAGGCACGCGGCCTCCCCGGGCCTGTCCTTGCGCCGCTGCCCGACTACACGCGGTTTGCCGACCTGTTCCTGTCCGGCGCCATCGACACGCTGTTGGAGGCGCGCGCCGATTCCTGAGGCGTCAGGTCAAAGGGGTATCGACTTTCTTCAAGGTCCTCAGCACGAAACTGGATTTGCTGTGGCGGATGCCCGGAATCTGGTAGAGCTGCTCGCGCAGCAGCCGTTCGTAATCGCGCGTGTCCTTGACGGCGATCCGGATGAAGTAGTCGTAGTCGCCTGAAATCAAGAACGCCTCGAGCACTTCCGGGATCGCTTCGAGCGCCTGCCCGAAGGCCTTGAGTGTTTCCTGGTTATGGCTGTCCAGCGTGACCTGGACGATGACCGTGTCCTGATAGCCGATCTGGCTCAGGTCCACTTTGATGGTATAGCCCTCGATCGCGCCCGAGTCGGTCATGCGCTTGATGCGGTTCCAGCACGAGGTCGTCGACAGGCCGACGGCTTTCCCGATTTCCTGCAGCGGCGTGCGTGAGTCCGCCAGCAGGATACGAATGATCGCGCGATCGTGCGCGTCGAATATTTTTCCGACATTTTCCTCATAATCCATAAAATTTTCAGACAAGTGGGCAAATGAAGTGAAATTATGAAGCACTTTCACCGCATGGGTGGATAAAATTTTGGAACGAAAAACTTCAGCGTTTCCTGACATGACCACGCAAGCACCCAAGGATGCCGGGCTTCTCACCGGTGCCCACCGCCTGTTGCAGGCACTGATCGATGCCGGTGTGGACACCGTATTCGGTTATCCGGGCGGCGCAGTCCTGCCCCTCTATGACGCACTCTATTCGGAGCCGCGGATACGGCACGTGCTAGTCCGGCATGAGCAGGCGGCGGTACACGCCGCGGAAGGTTATGCCCGCTCGACCGGACGCCTCGGCGTCGTCTTCGTCACGTCGGGGCCGGGTATCGCCAATACCATCTCGGGCTTGCTGGATGCACTGTGCGACTCGGTTCCTGTCCTGTGCATCAGCGGGCAGGTGGCGACAGGCCTGATCGGGTCCGACGCCTTCCAGGAA
>CAJYQM010000150.1 GCA_913777025.1 uncultured Massilia sp.
CCATCGTGTGCCTTCAGCTGTTCAGGGTGATGAAGCCGCCGTCGATCGGGTAATCGCAACCGGTGATGAAGGCCGCCTGTTCGCTGCACAGGTAGAGGGCCAGCGCCGCCACTTCCCCGGGCCCGGCCATGCGCCCGATCGGCTGGGTCCGCGACAGCTGTTCGAACATCTCGGCCTCGCGCCCCGGGTAGTTCTTCGCGATGAAGCCGTCGACGAAGGGCGTGTGCACGCGGCCCGGCGAGATTGAATTGCAGCGGATCCCGTCCCGCAGATAGTCCTTCGCCACCGACAGCGTCATCGCCATCACGGCGCCCTTGGCGGTGGAGTAGGCGAAGCGGTCGGCCACGCCGACCCGGGCCGCCACCGAGGCCATGTTGAGGATCGCGCCGCCGCCCCGTGCGCGCAATTGCGGGATGGCGGCGTGCAGGCAGTTGTAGACACCTTTCACGTTCACGCGCATCACGCGGTCGAAGTCTGCCTCGACCGTGGTGTCGGCCCGGCCCACGTGCGCGATGCCGGCGTTGTTGACCAGGATGTCGATCGGGCCGATGGCGCCGAACAGCGCCTCGACCGCGGCCTGGTCGCCGACGTCGCAGGCCTGGGCGCGGGCGCTGCCGGCGGCCATCCCGATCTCGCGCACGACCGCGTCCGCGGCCGCCGCGTCGACGTCGACCGCTTCCACGAAGGCGCCGCGGGCGGCGAACAGCAGGGCCATCGCGCGGCCGATGCCGCTGCCGGCGCCGGTGATGACGGCGCGCTTGTCAGTCAGTTCAAACATGTTGGACAGTGCTCCCTTGTGCGGGGTTGGAAAGGGCCGCGGCGCGGGCGGCCTGTTCGAGGGTGGCGCGGGCGAACCAGGCGGTGACCAGGAAGCAGGCCAGGGGCACCGCGTAAGCCAGCTGGATGTTGCCGGTGGCGTCGGCGAGCAGTCCGAACAGCGGCGGCAGCAGGGCGCCGCCGACGATGGACATGACGATCAGGCTGCTGCCCATGCCGGTGTCCGGGCCGGCATCCTGGATGCCGAGCGAGAAGATGGTCGGGAACATGATCGACATGAAGAAGGCGATGCCGATCACGGCGAACACCGTGGCCATGCCGCTGCCGAGGATCGCCAGCAGCGACAGCGCGGCACTGGCCAGCGCGTAAGCCAGCAAAAGGCGCGCCGGTTCGACGAAGCGCATGCACCAGGTGCCGAAGAAGCGCCCGGTCATGAAGGCGGCGCCGCAGCCCCAGCCCAGGTAGTCGGCAGCGGCCAGGTGCGACAGGCCGGCCGCGCGCGCGGCGTACAGGATGAAGAAACTGAACACGCAGACCTGGGCGCCGACGTAGAAGAACTGCGCGATGACGGCGCGCCGGATCGCGGGACGCGCCCAGGCCCGGGCGATGCCGCCGCGCGCAGCGCCCTCACCGCCGTCGGCGCCGTCCGCGCCGGCCCCGATCGCAGGCAGGCGCAGGCGCCAGAAGATCGCGCCGACCACCAGAATCGCCACGCCCAGCACCAGGTAGGGCGCCTTGACGCTGGATGCTTCCGCGGCCAGGGCCAGGTGGCGCGCCGCCTCGGGCATCGCCTGCAATTGCGCGTCGCTCGCGCCCTGCACCAGGATCACGCGGGCGCCGACGATCGGAGCCAGCGTGACGGCCAGGCCGTTGAAGGACTGAGCCAGGTTCAGGCGCCAGGCCGCGCGTTCAGGCGGGCCGAGCAGGGCGGCATACGGGTTGGCCGCCGTCTCCAGCGTGGCCAGGCCGCAGGCGATGATGAAGAGGGCGGCCAGGAAGAAGGTGTAGCGGCCGGTGTTCGCGGCCGGGATGAACAGGAAGGAACCGAGCGCGAACAGGACCAGGCCCGTCACGATCGTGTTCTTGTAGCCGGTCCTGCGGATCAGGAAGCCGGCCGGCAGCGCCATCAGGAAATAGGCGATGAAGACGGCCGAATCGACCAGCGAGGACTGCAGCACGGACAGGCTGAACGAGCGCTTCAGGTGCGGGATCAGGATCGGGTCGAGGTTGTGCACGAATCCCCACAGGAAGAACAGGGTCGCGATCATGGCGAAGGCGAAGCGGTAGCGCGGCGGCGCCGGCGGCTTTATGCTTGTCATTGAAGGTCTCCGTGGTTGTGCTGCCTTTTGATTTCTCTTCAACACAGCCATGGTACGATATATATTTCGTACTGTCTCCAACAAAATGCGTCCCGCAGTCCGTCGCAAAAATATCGACACGGACGGGTTATTGACGGTATCTTATATATCAAATACGCTTGCCTTAATATTAAACTCAGGAAAGACATGCGCGCTTCCCGTGCCTCACGCAGTTCCCTCGGCCAGGCGGAAACTGTCGGCGCAGGGCGGGCCGTCATGCCTTCCTTTCCATCGAATCATGGCCAAACCGCCCCTCATCTTCAAGCGCAGCACCAACACGCTGCTGCGCTATCTCGACGCCAGCGTGGCGGTCGGCGACGCCCTGCCGTCCGAGCAGCGGATGGCCGAGCTGACCCAGGGCAGCCGCACGGCAGTGCGCAGTTCGCTGGCCTACCTGCACAGCCGCGGCCTGATCGCCGCGCTGCGCGACCGGCGCCTGCTGCGCAAGCCTCAGGCGGACGATTACTTCGACGAGGCCGAGCTGCAGTCGGGCGCGGTGCGTATCCAGGAAGTGCTGATGGAACGCATCTACCGCAACGACCTGCCGCCGGGCGCCGATTTTTCCGAAGCCGAGCTGGCGCGCGCGGCCGGCGCGAGCACGATCAGCGTGCGCGAATTCCTGATCGGCTTTTCGCGCTTCGGCCTGATCGAAAAGAAGCCGCAGGGCGGCTGGCGCCTGTGCGCCTTCGACCGCACCTTCGCCACCGAGCTGGAACAGGTGCGCCGCATGTTCGAGCTGGCGGCGGTGGAGCAGCTGGTCAGCCTGCCGGCCGGGCATCCGGCCTTCGAGCAGCTGGACGACCTGATCCGGCGCCACGACGCGCTGAAGGCCGGCCTGCCGGACAACTACGCCGACTTCCCGGCGCTCGACCGCGAGCTGCACACCTTCCTGATCGGGCTCTTGAACAACCGCTTCGCCTTCAGCCTGAACGACCTGGTCTCGCTGGTCTTCCACTACCACTACCAGTGGGACAAGGGCGAGGAAAGGCCGCGCATCCAGCACGCGGTGCAGGAACACCTGGTGCTGCTGTGCGCCCTGGCGCGGCGCGACCGCGCAGCGGCGCTGGCGGCCATGAACAAGCACCTGGATTCGGCCCGCCGCACCATGCTCGACGCGGTCCTGAAGCGCACCCGCGGCACGGTGCCGCACTAGCCTGGGCATGGCCGGCAGCGGCGGCCCGGTTTCCATCCCCACCACCGAGGAATTCCGATGCCCAATGACGTACCGGCGGCGCACCTGCTGCTCATGTCGCCCGACGACAACTGCCTGATCGCCCGCATGCCGCTGCCGGCCGGCCTGCCGGTCGAGATCGACGG
>CAJYQM010000151.1 GCA_913777025.1 uncultured Massilia sp.
AGCTTGGTCAGGCACATGCCCGACACGCCGTTGATCTGGACCGAGCGGCGCAGCAGCGCGGCGTCGAACCAGCCGCAGCGGCGGGCGCGGCCGGTCACGGTGCCGAACTCGTGGCCCACGCGCGACAGGTGTTCGCCGACGCCTTCCGCGGTCGACAGTTCCGACGGGAACGGACCCGAACCGACGCGGGTGGTGTAGGCCTTGGTGATGCCCATGATGTAGTGCAGCATGCCCGGACCCACGCCCGAACCGGCGGCGGCGTTGCCGGCCACGCAGTTCGACGAGGTGACGAACGGGTAGGTGCCGTGGTCGACGTCGAGCAGCGAACCCTGCGCGCCTTCGAACAGCAGGTTGCCGCCGGCCTTGTGCGCGGCGTACAGGCTTGAGCTGACGTCGCCGACCATCGGGCGCAGGCGCGGGACCAGGGCCATCGCGTCGTCGAAGGTCTGCTGGAAGTCGATCGCTTCGGCGCCCAGGTAGCCGGTCAGCACGAAGTTGTGGTATTCCAGGTTTTCGCGCAGCTTCTCGGCGAAACGCTCTTCATTGAGCATGTCGGCGATGCGGATCGCGCGGCGCGCGACCTTGTCTTCGTAGGCCGGGCCGATGCCCTTGCCGGTGGTGCCGATCTTGTTCTCGCCGCGCTTGGCTTCGCGTGCCTTGTCGATGGCGACGTGGTAAGGCAGGATGACCGGGCAGGCTTCCGAGATCTTCAGGCGCGAGGCGACTTCGACGCCGGCGGCTTGCAGCTTGTCGATCTCGCGCATCACGTCGGGGACGGACACCACGACGCCGTTGCCGATGTAGCAGGCCACGCCTTCGCGCATGATGCCCGACGGGATCAGTTGCAGCGCGGTTTTCTGGCCCTTGATCACCAGCGTGTGGCCGGCGTTGTGGCCGCCCTGGAAGCGCACCACGCCCGCGGCGTGGTCGGTCAGCCAGTCGACGATCTTACCCTTGCCTTCATCGCCCCACTGGGTGCCGATGACAACGACGTTCTTAGCAGTATTTGACATCACTTAACCTAAGTTTTTGAGAATCCAATTTCCTTGTTCGAGGACGAGCACGCGGTCGCACTCGAACTCATCCTGTACATTGTCGTGACCCGGCATGGACTGGATCACCACTTCGCCGCTCTTGCGCAGTTCGGCGATTTTCTCGCGCAGTTCGGGCGCATTGCCCCACGGCGCACGAATGGAGTGCTTGCGCTCGGCCGTCGGCAGCAGCCGCGCCAGTTCGCGCAGGTCGAGCGAGAAGCCGGTGGCCGGACGCGCGCGTCCGAAGGCTTCGCCGACGTGGTCGTAGCGACCGCCCCGGGCGACGGCGTTCGGCAGGCCCGGCACGTAGAGCGCGAACATGGCGCCGCTCTCGTACTGGTAGCCGCGCAGGTCGGCCAGGTCGATCGCCACCTGGGCGCGGCCAAGGGCCGAGCCGGCCAGCGCGGCCAGTTCCGCCAGCGCGCGCGTGATGCCGGGCAACGCCGGCAGCGTTTCGCGGGCGCGCGCCAGCACGTCGATGTCGCCGTAGAGGTTGGGCAGCGCCAGCAGGGCCGCGCGGGTGGTTTCCGAATAGCCGGCGGTCAGCTCTTGCAGGCCCGGGACGTCCTTCGAACGCAGCAGGCCGTAGAGCTGCTGTTCGTCGCGCTTGGCCAGCGGGTCTTCGTTCAGGATGGCGCGCAGCACGCCGACGTGCGACAGGTCCAGGCGCGGCTGCTCGAAGCCGGCCAGCGCCAGCGAGGCCAGCGCCAGTTCCTGGATCTCGGCGTCGGCTTCGAGGCCGGCGTGGCCGTAGATCTCGGCGCCGATCTGCAGCGGCTCGCGGGTGGCGTGCAGGCCGGAGGGCTGGGTGTGCAGTACGCTGCCGGCGTAGCACAGGCGGGTGACGGTGTCGCGGTTGAGCAGGTGCGCGTCGATGCGCGCGACCTGGGTCGTCATGTCGGCGCGCAGGCCGAGCAGGCGGCCGGTCATCACGTCGATCAGCTTGAAGGTCTTCTGGTCGGTGTCCTGCCCCGCGCCGGCGAGCAGCGAGTCGACGTATTCGAGCAGCGGCGGCATGACCATTTCATAGCCGTAGGTGCGGAAGGTGTCGAGCATGAGGCGGCGCAGCTCTTCGATCTTGCGCGCTTCGGACGGCAAGACGTCGGCGATATTCTCGGGCAGGAGCCAGGTGGGCATGGGCAAAGCGATTCGGAGTTGTTAAAAATCAGGCAACACGACGTAGGCAATGAGCGCGGCTTTGCACGCGCTGTCGGCGCCGAATCGACGATTTTAACCGAAAACCACGCCGTGCAGGCGGTGAAGATGGATGAAACGAATGATAACGTTGTCGATCTCCCACGTTCGCGTGAATATGGGAGATCGACACGAGGGGGTTCATTTACCCGCGCCCGGGCCCTTGAAGTACTTGAAGAACTCCGAGTTCGAATCGAGCACCAGGATGTCGCTGCGGCCCTTGAAGGTCGCGCGGTAGGCTTCCATCGAGCGGTAGAAGCGGTAGAACTCCGGGTTCTTGCCGAAGGACTGGGCATAGATCTGCGCGGCCCTGGCTTCGCCCTCGCCCTTGATCGCCTCGGCATCGCGCTGGCCCTCGGCCAGGATCACGCTGCGCTGGCGTTCGGCGTCGGCGCGGATGTTCTCGGCGTCGGCGGTGCCGGTGGCACGCAGTTCGCTGGCGGCGCGCGCGCGCTCGGCCTTCATGCGCTCGTAGACGGACGCGTTGACCTGGCTCGAGAAACCGACGCGCTTCAGGCGCAGGTCGGCCACTTCCACGCCCAGCGGACGGGCGTCCGCGGCCACGCGCTGGCGCACCGCCTCGGTCAGCTCGGCGCGCTGGCCGGACAGCACGTCGCTCACGTTGCGGCGCGCGATTTCCGCATCCAGCGCCGTGTGCACCAGCTGGTTCATGCGCTCGGCGCCATGGTCGGCATTCTTGCCGCCGAGGGCGATCAGGTACTGGCGCGCGTCGACGATCTTCCATTTCACGAAGGCGTCGACTTCCAGGTCCTTCTTTTCCTGGGTCACGAAGCGTTCCGCGTCCGGCGTGTCGAGCGTCTGCAGGTTTTTGTCGAGGTAGACCACGCGCTGGAACGGCGGCGGCAGCTTGAAGTGCAGCCCCGGTTCGGTGATCACCTGGCGCAGGTCACCCAGCGCGTAGACCACGGCGTAGCGGTGCTGGTCGACCGGGAACATGGTCGAGGACGCCAGCATTACCACCACGACGACGGCGACGAGGATCGAGATCAAACGGCTCATCAGCGGGTCTCCCGTTCACGGCTGTGCTCACGGCTGCGCGGGTCGTGCTGGCGCGCGGACGCTTGCTGGGCCTGGGCGGCCGGGGCCGGGGCCGGGGCCGATGCCGGTGCCGCGTCCTGCTGCTGCGGCACGGCTTGCGCTTGCGGCGGCTGGGCCTGGCCCGGCGCCTGTGGCGCGGGCTGGGCGCCCTGCTGCTGCTGCGAAGGCTGCATGTTCGGCGGCGCCATCATCGGGCCCGAACGGCTGCCGACGGCGGCTTCGTTGGCCACGGACTGGGCCAGCATGCGGTCGAGCGGCAGCGTGATGTTGTTGGTGCCGGTCCTGGCGTCGATCATGATCTTGCTGGTGCGCGAAAGAATGTCCTGCATGGTGTCGATATAGATGCGGTCGCGCGTGACGGCCGGCGCCTTGGCGTATTCGGCCACGACCTTGTCGAAGCGCGCGGCGGCGCCTTCGGCCTGGTTCTCGACCCGGGCGCGGTAGGCTTCGGCGTCCTGCAGCATGGCCTGGACCTTGCCCTTGGCCTGCGGCAGGATGTCGTCGGCATAGGCCTGGGCTTCGCTGCGCATGCGCTTGCCGTCCTCGGCCGCCTTGGTGGCGTCCTCGAAGGCCGCGGCCACCTGGTCGGGCGCCGCCACCTGCTGCAAGGTCACGGCGACGATCTCGGCGCCCAGCCCGTAGCGGTCCGCCATCTGCTGCAGCTGGCGGCGCGCGTCCTGGCCGACGCGTTCGCGGCCATCGACCAGCAGGGCGTCCATCTTGCTCTTGCCCACCAGTTCACGCACCGTGGTTTCGGCGGCGTCGCGCACGGTCTCGACCTGGTCGCGGTTGTTGAAGGCCCAGGCGACCGGGTCCTTGATTTTGTACTGCACGGCGTACTGGATGTCGACGATGTTCTCGTCGCCCGTCAGCATCAGCGATTCGGCCGGCTGCTTGTCGCGGATATTGCCGCGATAGCCGATCTCGGCGGTCTGGACCTGGGCCGTGTTCACGAACTCGACCGACTGGAACGGTGCCGGCCAGCGCCAGTTGAAGCCGGCGCCGGTGGTGTGCGAGAACCTGCCGAAGGTGGAGACCAGGCCGACCTGCCCTTCCTGCACGATGAAGGCGCCGCTGGCCAGCCAGATCAGCACCACGATGGCGCCGACCACGGTGGCGGTGATGCCGACGCCGCGCGCGTCCGGGCGATACGGGTCCCCGCCGCCGCCGCGCTTGCCGAACAGGCGGTTCAGGCGCTGGTTGAAGTCGCGCCACAATTGGTCGAGGTCCGGCGGGCCGTCGCTGTTGTTGTTACCGGGACGCTTGCCCTCCTGGGCCTTGCGTTCGTCGCCGGGCTTGTGGCCCCAGCGCGGATCGTTCAGCGACAGCTTGACGCCCTGGCCGGGCCGCTTGCCGCCGAAGCGTTTAATAATGGAAACGATCATGGATGAACTAGTGTGGTCCGGCCGGGGTGACGGGCATGCCGTCGGCCAGATTGCCGGGCTGCAGGTCGCCGGCGAGATCGCGTGGATCGTGCTCGCCGTCGTCCGGCGTCAGTTCGGTACGGGACGTGGCCGCCTCGACGATGGCGTCACGCAGCAGGTCGAGGCCGGCGCCGCTGTGGGCGCTGATGAAAACGCGGCTGATCTTGTCGTACTCGTCACGTTCCACCCCGGGCTCCAGCCCGGCCGCATCGATCTTGTTCCAGACCAGGATTTGCGGGATATGGTCGGCGCCGATTTCGCGCAAGACCTCGTTGACCTGCTCGATCTGCTCCATGCGCACCGGCGACGAGCCGTCGACCACGTGCAGCAGCAGGTCGGCATGGATGGTTTCCTCGAGGGTCGCGCGGAAGGCCGCCACCAGTTGGTGCGGCAGTTCGCGCACGAAACCGACGGTATCGGACATCACGACGTTGCCCGCTTCCTCGCCGAGGTAGATGCGGCGGCTGGTGGTATCCAGGGTGGCGAACAGCTGGTTCGCGACGTACACCCCGGCCTTGGTCAAGGTGTTGAACAGGGTCGACTTGCCGGCGTTGGTATAGCCGACCAGCGACACCGAGAATGTCTTGTTGCGGCCGCGGGCACGGCGCTGGGTTTCGTGCTGCTTGCGCAGCTTCGCCAGGCGGGCGCGCAGCATCTTGACGCGCTCGCCGATCAGGCGGCGGTCGGTCTCGAGCTGGGTTTCACCCGGGCCGCGCAGGCCGATACCGCCCTTCTGGCGTTCCAGGTGGGTCCAGCCGCGGATCAGGCGCGTGGCCAGGTGTTGCAGCTGGGCCAGTTCGACCTGCAGCTTGCCCTCGTGGCTCTGGGCGCGCTGGGCGAAGATGTCGAGAATCAGGCTGGTGCGGTCGACCACGCGCACATTGAGCTTGCGCTCCAGGTTGCGCTGCTGGGCCGGCGACAGGGCGTGATTGAAGATGACGATCTCGATGCGGTCTGCGAGGCAGGCCTGGGCGATTTCATCGGCCTTGCCGCTGCCGACGAAGTGGGCGGGATCGGGACTGTTGCGCTTTGCGGTGATCGTGGTGACCGGGTCGGCACCGGCGGAACGCGCCAGGAGTGCCAGTTCTTCCAGGCTGGCGGTGAAATCGCCAGCCCCGAAGTCGATGCCGACCAGTGCCGCGCGCATGGCGGGGGTGCCGTGAGCGTCAGCCATTGGCCTCACTCGGCGTCTTGCTCGAGATTGAGGTTGACGGCGCGAGCCGGAACGACGGTAGAGATTGCATGCTTGTAGACCATCTGGGTGACCGTGTTACGCAGCAGGACTACGTATTGGTCGAACGATTCGATGTGGCCCTGGAGCTTGATACCGTTGACCAGGTAAATGGAGACGGGGACGTGCTCCTTGCGCAAGGCGTTGAGGAATGGGTCTTGTAACAGTTGCCCTTTGTTGCTCATAACAGCTCCGTGATGTTGTTGTCGTGTGAATGTTGTGGCGAATGCCGGTTTTTCAAGTGTTCAGGTCAACATTCTCAAGTTGTGAATGGTTTCCTTTGTCTACTGTAACCTGTTTTGGCGATTTTTGTCGTACTGATACCGGTTGGGTGAACGGCGCCGATCTGGGGCTCATGATCGGCGTTTTTGCCTATCACCGCGTGGACGGCGAAGCCGTCCACCCTACGGATGAAGCATAACGTGGACGTTATCCTTCATCCTTGGCGAAGGGGTTGCGGCCGCTGCGCAGTTCGATCCGCAGCGGGGTACCGATCAGGTCGAAGGTGTCGCGGAAATGCTTTTCCAGGTAGCGCTTGTACGGCTCGGTGATGCCGTCCAGCGCATTGCCGTGGATGACGATGATCGGCGGGTTCTGGCCGCCCTGGTGGGCATAGCGCATCTTGGGACGGGTGCCGCCCTTGCGCTTCGGCTCCTGCTTCTCGATCGCTTCCTGCAGCGCGCGCGTCAGGCGCGGCGTCGACAGCTTGGCGGTGGCCGCGGCATACGCCGTGTCGATCGCCTTCATCAGGTGATTGATGCCGGTGCCCTTCAGCGCCGAGATGAACTTCATTTCGGCAAAGCCCAGGAAGTCCAGCTTGCGGTCGATGTCGTTCTTGACCTGGTCGCGCTGGTCCGAGGTCAGGCCGTCCCATTTGTTGACGGCCACCACCAGCGCGCGCCCGGTTTCCAGGATGAAGCCGGCGATGTGGG
Source organism: uncultured Massilia sp. (assembly GCA_913777025.1). Lineage (GTDB taxonomy): Bacteria > Pseudomonadota > Gammaproteobacteria > Burkholderiales > Burkholderiaceae_D > Telluria. The sequence continues at coordinate 6,875 of CAJYQM010000151.1, forward strand.
CGTCCTGCTCCGAGATGTCCTGCTGGGCGTCGAGCATCAGCACGACCACGTTGGCTTCCGAGATCGATTGCAGGGTCTTCACCACCGAGAATTTTTCGATGGCTTCGAACACCTTGCCGCGGCGGCGGATGCCGGCGGTGTCGATCAGCGTGTAGCTCTTGCCGCCCTTCTCGAACGGCACTTCGATCGAGTCGCGGGTGGTGCCAGGCATGTCGAAGGCGATCACGCGCTGCTCGCCGACCAGGGTGTTGATCAGGGTCGACTTGCCGACGTTCGGACGGCCCACCAGCGCGATCTTGACGCCGTGGTCGGCCGGCTCCAGTTCCTCGAGCTCTTCCGGACGCTGCTGCAGCGCCTGGTCGATGGCTTCGTTGACCAGGTCGAGCGTGCCGTCGCCGTGGGCGGCCGAGATGACGTAGGGGTCGCCCAGGCCCAGTTCATAGAACTCGGCGGTGACCGAGGTGTATTTCATGCCCTCGGACTTGTTCACCACGAGCATGACCTTGCGGCCCGACTTGCGCAGGAAGTCGGTGATGGTCTTGTCGTGCGGCGTCAGGCCCTGGCGGCCATCGACGATGAACATCACGACGTCGGCTTCCGCCACCGCCTGGCGCGTCTGCAGCGCCATCTCGTGCATGATGCCTTCCTTGGCCACCGGTTCGAAACCGCCGGTATCGATCACCAGGAAGGGACGTTCGCCCATACGGCCTTCGCCATAGTGGCGGTCACGCGTGAGGCCAGGTAGATCCGCCACCAGCGCGTCGCGCGAGCGGGTCATGCGGTTGAAAAGGGTCGACTTCCCGACATTGGGACGCCCAACGAGTGCGATTACCGGCTTCATGTAGTGTGCTATTCGACCGCGATGGCGGTCACAGTTCCATTTTGTGTTTGAAAAATCAGGTTCGATCCCGCGACGAGCGGCGTCGATGCGATGGCGCTGCCGTCGGTGGCGGCACGGGCCAGGAAGGCGCCGTCCTCACGCGACAGGAAATGCACATAGCCCTGGTAGTCGCCGACGGCGACGGTACGGCCATACGAGACCGGGGTCGACAGGCGGCGGTAGGACAGCTTGTCGTTCTTCCAGGCGCTGGCGCCGCCGTCGCGGTTGTACGCGAACAGCGCGCCCTTGTCGTCAGGCACGAAGACGAAGCGCTGGTCGACCGCCACGCCTGCTTCGGACGAGAGTTCGCGCGTCCAGCGCGGGCTGCCATCAAGCAGGCCGAAGCAGCCGACGCGGCCCTGGTAGGACACGGCGCAGACCTGGTCTTCGAAGATCACCGGCACGCCGCCGATATCGGTCACGCGTTCCAGTTCGGTGGCGCCGCGGGCGACGCCGACCTCGATTTCCCAGCGCGGCGCGCCGGTCGCCAGGATCAGCGACATCAGCTTGCCGCCCTGGGCGACGATCACATCCTTGTCATGCACCACCATGCCCGGCGCCAGGCGCAGGGTCAGCGGCGGCGGCGTGCGCTGGACGGTCCATTTCTTCTGGCCGGTCTTGGCGTCGAAGCCGACGATGCGGTTGTCGATGCTGCGCGCCACGACGATGCCCTGGCCGATGGCCGGCGGCGACAGGATCTCGCTCGACAGCTGGGCGGTCCACAGCTGCTTGCCGTCCATGTCGTAGACCATCAGCTCGCCCTTGGTGCCGCCCACGGCGATCAGCTCGCCATCGGTGCCGACGCCGGCGGTCAGGCCGTTCTTGGCCTTCACGCGCCACAGCTGGCGGCCGGTGGCGGCGTCCGCGCGCACGATGGTGCCGTCGGCGCCGGCCGCGATCACGGTGTTGCCGGCCAGCGCAGGCGAGAACAGGTAGCTGTGGGCCTTGCCGACTTCCAGCTTCCACGCGGTGCGCACCGCCATCGAGCCCTTCAGCTCGACCAGCTTGGCGGGCACGTTGCCCTTCGGCTTGGACGCGAACGGATTGAGCGAACTAATCGTCGAGCAGCCCGTCATCAGGGCGAGGACACCGACACCAACCAGCTTCCGGGAAATACGCATGTTGTTCTTGCCTTATTCTTTGAATATCCATGCGTCGTTCCCGCGGAGGCGGGAACCCAAGTTCTGCAGGCGTCGTCGCGGCTCGTGCAGCTTGGATTCCCGCCTGCGCGGGAATGACGGGTTATCGTTACGCAGCGGCCTTCGACGCTGCCGGCGCGCCGCCGATCGCATCCAGCTTGACCTGGACGATCTGGCGGCCCGGATGGCGCTTGTCCATCTTGTCGAGCGCGGCCTGGTAGGCGGTGCGCGCTTCCGGCAGCTTGTTCTGGGCGACCAGCACGTCGCCCTTGCGGTCCGCCACCTGGGCGGCGAACTGGGCCGGGAACTCGGCGTTCAGCAGCGCCAGCGCCTGGTCGTAGGCCTTCTCGTCCAGCAGCACACCGGACAGGCGCAGGCGCGCCACCGACTTGACTTCGTCGTTGCCGTTGTCGACCGCCCACTGCAGCTGGGTCTTGGCGGTTTTCAGGTCGTTGGCGTCGAAGGCCGACTTGGCGGCCACCAGGGCGGCCATCGGGCCGTAGGCGGTGCCGCCGAACTTGCTTTCGAGGTCGCCGGCGGCGCGCTGCACCTTGGCGTTGTCGCCGGTCTCGGCCAGGCGCGTCACTTCCTGGTACAGGGCGGAGGCTTCGACCGCCTTGCCGCGCTGGTGCGTGTTCCAGAAGTTGTAGGCGGCGTAGCCGCCGAGCGCGAGGATCAGCACCCAGCTGATCAGGTTGCCAAAGCGGTTCCAGAAGGCCTTGAAATTGGCTATCTGTTCCTGTTCTTCGAGATCGTATGCCATGGACGTAGGTTTCTAGTTATAAGGATCGGTTAATCGGATTACGGGTGGTAATGCACGTGCTCGTGATCATGGTCGTGATCGTGGGCGCCGACGATCTGGTCGACCAGGTAGTCGACCGCCTCGGTGAAGGGCACGCTGGCCTGCTGCTGGGCACCGTCGCCGGCGCCGCCTTGCACTTCGCCGCGCAGCGACTTGACCGCCACCACGTCGTTCGCGACCTCGTCCTCGCCGATGATCACGGCGAACGCGGCGCCGGAACCGTCGGCCTTCTTCATCTGGCTCTTGAAGCTGCCGGCACCGGCCGGGGTGGCGCAGTGCAGGACCACGTCCAGCCCGGCGTCGCGGATGCGCTCGGCCAGGATGAAGGCCTTCATTTGCGCTTCCTGACCCTGGTGCACCATGTAGACGTCGCACTGGCTCGGCGCGGCCGGTTCGCCCTGGGCCTTCATCAGCTCGATCAGGCGTTCCATGCCCATCGCAAAGCCGATACCCGGGGTCGGCTTGCCGCCGAAGGTCTCGATCAGCGGGTCGTAGCGGCCGCCGGCGCAGACCGTGCCCTGCGCGCCCAGCGCGTCGGTGACCCATTCGAACACGGTGCGGTTGTAGTAATCCAGGCCGCGCACCAGGCGCGGGTTGACCGTGTACTGGACATTGTTGGCGTCCAGGATTTTCTTCAGGCCTTCGAAGTGGGCCAGCGATTCCTCGCCCAGGTAGGACAGCAACTGGGGCGCGGCGTTGACCAGGTCCTGCATCGCCGGGTTCTTGGTGTCCAGGATGCGCAGCGGGTTGGCGTGCAGGCGGCGCTTGGCTTCCGCGTCCAGCACGTCGATGTTGGCTTCGAAGTAGGCGATCAGGTCGGCGCGGTGGCGCTGGCGCTCGTCGGCGTTGCCGATGGAGTTCAGCTCGAGACGGATCTCGTCCAGGCCCAGGTCGTCCCACAGGCGGCGGCACAGCATGATCAGTTCCGCATCGATGTCCGGGCCCGAGAAGCCGATGGCTTCGGCGCCGAACTGGAAGAACTGGCGGTAGCGGCCGCGCTGCGGACGCTCGTGGCGGAACATCGGGCCCTTGTACCACACGCGTTTCGGACCGTCGTAGGCCAGGTTGTGCTCGATGACGGCGCGTACCACGCCGGCCGTGCCTTCCGGACGCAGGGTCAGCTTGTCGCCGTTCATCGAGTCTTCGAAGGAATACATTTCCTTCTCGACGATGTCGGTGACGGCGCCGATGGCGCGCGCGAACAGGCCGGTTTCCTCGACGATCGGCGTGACGATCTTCTGGTAGCCGTAGCTCTTGAGGACCGATTCGGCGGTGTTTTCGAACAGTTCCCACAGCGGCGCGTCGGCCGGCAGGATGTCGTTCATGCCTTTGATGGCGCTGATTTTTTCTTTTTTGTCGGACATTTCTATTTCTTCCTTCTGGCCGCTGGTGCTTTCACCCGCGCCCCTTGAGCCGTCGTCCCCGCGAAGGCGGGGACCCAAGTTCTGCGTGCGTTACCGCAATGCCGGCAACTTGGGTTCCCGCCTTCGCGGGAACGACGTATTGGCGCACGTAACCGTTAAACGGTTTCGGGCTGCTTCCCGTAATTCTTCTTTACATAATCCAGCACGATCGTCTTGAACTCATCCACGATCCGCTCCCCGCGCAGTGTAGCGACCTTTTGCCCATCGACAAAGACCGGCGCCGCCGGCGATTCGCCGGTACCCGGCAGCGAGATGCCGATATTGGCATGCTTTGACTCGCCCGGACCGTTGACGATGCAGCCCATCACGGCCACGTTCATCGCTTCCACGCCCGGGTAGGTCTTCTTCCATTCCGGCATCTGCTCGCGCAGGAAGGTCTGGATGTTGTCGGCCAGTTCCTGGAACACGGTCGACGTGGTGCGGCCGCAGCCCGGGCAGGCGATCACCATCGGCGTGAACTTGCGCAAGCCCATGGTCTGCAGGATTTCCTGGCCGACCACCACTTCCCGGGTGCGGTCGCCGCCCGGTTCCGGGGTCAGCGAGATGCGGATGGTGTCGCCGATGCCTTCCTGCAGCAGCACGGACAGCGCGGCGGTCGATGCCACGATGCCCTTGCTGCCCATGCCGGCCTCGGTCAGGCCCAGGTGCAGCGCGTAATCGCAGCGCTTGGCCAGTTCGCGGTAGACGGCGATCAGGTCCTGCACGCCGGACACCTTGCACGACAGCACGATCTTGTCGCGGCCCAGGCCGATTTCCTCGGCGCGCTGGGCGTTCTCGATGGCCGAGGTGATGAGGGCTTCGTACATCACGGCCTGGGCGCTCCAGGGCTGGGCGCGCGCGGCGTTCTCGTCCATGATGCGCGCCAGCAGCGACTGGTCGAGGCTGCCCCAGTTCACGCCGATGCGCACCGGTTTGTCGTAGCGGATCGCCGTTTCGATCATTTGAGCGAACTGCGTATCCCGTTTGGCGCCCTGCCCCACGTTGCCCGGGTTGATGCGGTACTTCGACAGCGCCTGTGCGCAGTCCGGATAGTCGCGCAGCAGCAGGTGGCCGTTGTAGTGGAAGTCGCCGACCAGCGGCACGTCCACGCCCATCCGGTCGAGCTGTTCGCGGATGTGCGGCACGGCGGCCGCGGCGGCCGGCGTATCGACCGTGATGCGCACGATCTCGGAACCGGCGCGCGCCAGTTCCTTGACCTGGATCGCGGTGCCGATCGCGTCGGAAGTATCGGTATTGGTCATCGATTGCACGACGACCGGGGCGTTGCCGCCCACCCAGACCTTGCGCTCGCCGTGCTGGACCAGCACGCCGCGGCTGTCGCGGCGCGCGAGCGGACCTGACGGGATCGGATCGGCAGACATGTTCGAAAAAGTCATTTGCGTTTTACTGTAAGTTGATTCGCGACAGCGTCTTGCCCGGCACCGGCGGCAGCGACACGGCGGTGCCGCGCAGCGTGGCCGTCACGGCGGTCGGGTTGCCCACCACCACGCGCACGGGCTGGTCGACATTGACCGTCTCGGTGCTGCCGCCCTTGACCAGGCGCGAGATCAGCGGCGCGCCGCCCCTGGCCGGCCGTACTTCGATCCACGAATCCTCGCGGACGTTCAATACCAGCGCGTTGGCACCGGCGGCAGCGGGCTGCGCGGCCGGCTGCGCAGCCCGCTGTACCGCGGCCGGGGCCGTGCCGTTGGCGGCCGGGGCAAGCTGGGTCGTGGCCGGGGTCGCCGGCGGCGCCGGGATCGCGGTCGGCGGAGCGCCGGTGGCGCTGGCCCCCGGGACGTTCACGACCGGGCCGGCGGCCGGTGTGGTGGCGGCATTGCCGGACGCGCCGGCGGCCGGGGCCGCGTTCGGCGACGGCACCGAGATCAGCGGCACCGATGGATTCTGCAGGGTTTCGACGGCTTCGCCATGGGGCGCTTCCGGCACCGCGCCGGCCGCGGCCGGGGTCGCCACCGTGGCGGCATCGCCGCGCTGCATCGGGACGATGCCGAAATGCCAGGCCGCAGCCGCGGCCGCCACGACAACGACGGCGCCGCCGATCCAGGCCAGCGGCAGCGACGAGCGCTTGCCGTGCGAGGGGAATTTCGATTCCGAGAACGAGGCCGGGCTCGGGCGGCGCGTCGCGGCCGTGTTGGCGCTGACATCGGGGGCCGGCGGGACGTCCATCTCGATCTGGGCCACCAGCGGGACCGGATCCAGCTTCATCAGCTTGGCGTAGGCACGCACGAAGCCGCGCGTCACCGCGGGGCTGGGCAGGTTGGCATAGTCGCCCGCTTCCAGCGCCACCACCTGGCGCACCGCCAGCTTCAGCTGGTCGGCCACCTGCTCCACCGACCAACCCATCGCTTCACGCTGGGCGGCGAGGGTCTTGCCCGGGATCCCGTGTGGATTGGCGGGCGTCGCCGGCTGTTCTGCACGCTCGGAACTCATTGTCGTTGTCTCACTCATTAAATGCACCGCGCTCGTACGCCGCGTATTCGGCCGACCCGGGGAAGCGTTTGCGCAGCTGGGCCGCCATCGACGCTTCCGACACCCGGTCGCCGAGCATGCGCCTGGTCCGGATGGCCAGCCACAGCACGTCGGCCGACAGCGTGTCGAGCTTCGCTGTCTCCGTCAGGCGGTTGATGAAAAACCCGGCGCGGGTGTAATCGCGCCGCTCGAAATAGACCCTTGCCAGGCCGGCGTTGGTGGCCGGCAGGTCGGGTTCGTAACGCAGCGCATCGAGCAGGTAGCGCTCGGCCGCGTCGACATTCTTCATCTTCAG
>CAJYQM010000152.1 GCA_913777025.1 uncultured Massilia sp.
CGACATCGCCGTGGTGTTCGAGGCGCTGGGCCGCGGCCTGGTGCTCGAACCCTTCCTCGGCAGCGCCGTGCTGGCCGCCGAAGCGATCGCCGCCGCCGGAAGCGCGGAGCAGAAAGCCCGACTCGAAGCCATCGCCGACGGCAGCGTCATCGCCGGCTTCGCCCACGACGAGCCGCAGACGCATTACGAGCTGGCGCGGGTGCAAACGCGCGCCGAACGCGGCGGCGCGGGCTGGGTGCTGAACGGCGCCAAGGCCGTGGTGGCGCAGGGCGAGGCCGCGGACTGGTTCGTGGTGTCCGCGCGCACCGGCGGCGCGGTCGACGACGAAGCCGGCATCTCGCTGTTCCTGGTGCCGAAGGATGGCGCCGGCGTGCGGATCGTGGGCACGCCGACCATCGACGGCGGCCGCGTGGCCGAACTGACCCTTGAAAACGTCCAGCTGGACGCCGGCGCGCTGCTGGGCGAAGAGGGGCAGGGCTACGCGGTGCTGGAGCGCGCAACCGGGCGCGGCGTGCTGGCGCTGTGCGCCGAGAGCCTGGGCGCGATGGAAGCGGCCAAGGCCGCGACCCTGGATTACCTGCGCACCCGCAAGCAGTTCGGCGTGCCGATCGGCAGCTTCCAGGCGCTGCAGCACCGCATGGCCGACCTGCTGCTGGAAATCGAGCAGGCGCGTTCGGCGGTGATCAATGCCGCCGCCGCGTTGGAGAGTGAACGCCTCGTGCGCGAGCGCGCGCTGTCGGCCGCCAAGGCCAGCATCGGCCGCATCGGCACGCTGGTGGCCGAGGAGTGCATCCAGCTGCACGGCGGCATCGGCATGACCTGGGAACTGCCGCTGGCCCACTATGCCAAACGCCTGGTGATGATCGACCACCAGCTCGGCGACGAGGATCACCACCTGGCGCGCTACATCGCGCTCGGCCGCCGGCTGGCGGCTTGAGGGGACGATCGTGACCACCGATAGCAAACTGGGCAACCTGCCGCTGGCCGGCGTGCGCGTGCTCGACCTGTCGCGCGTGCTGGCCGGCCCATGGTGCGCGATGGCGCTGGGCGACCTCGGCGCCGAAGTGATCAAGGTCGAGCATCCGCAGCGCGGCGACGACACGCGCGACTGGGGCATGCGCATCGGTTCCACCGAGACCGCCTACTTCAACAGCGTCAACCGCAACAAGCGCTCGGTGTGCCTGGACCTCAAGACGCCGGAAGGCCAGGAACTGGCGCGCGCGCTGATCCGCAAGAGCGACGTCGTGATCCAGAACTTCAAGTTCGGCGACATCGAACGGCTGGGCCTCGGCTACGACGAAATGAGCAAGGCGCAGCCCGGCCTGGTCTACTGCTCGATCACCGGCTACGACCGCACCGGGCCGGAAGCGGCGCGCCCCGGCTACGACCTGGTGATCCAGGGCGAGGCCGGCCTGATGGCGCTGAACGGCGAGCCGACCCAGCCGCCGCTGAAGTTCGGCGTCGCCGCGGTCGACATGATGACCGGGATGTATGCGGCCCAGGCCGTGCTGGCGGCGCTGTTCCAGCGCGAAAAGACGGGGAAGGGACGCCACGTCGGCATGGCGCTGTTCGATTGCGGCATGATGATCAGCGCCTACTACGGCCTGGAAGCCCTGCTGCGCGGGAACGATCCGCCGCGCTTCGGCAACGGCCACCCGTCGATCATGCCCTACGGCGTGTACGAGGCGGCGGATGGCCCGCTGGTGGTCGCGGTCGGCAACAACGGCCAGTACCTGCGCTTCTGCACCGATGTGATCGAGCGTCCCGACCTCGCCACCGACGAGCGTTTCAAGACCAACATCACGCGCACCGTGCACCGCGACGCGCTGATGCCGGAAATCCGGCGCGAACTGGCCTCGCGCCAGCGCGCCGAGCTGCTCGATCGCATGAGCCGGGCCGGGATCCCGTGCGGCGAAGTCGCCGGCCTGCACGAAGCCTTGACCTCGCGCCGGGCGGTCGAGGGCGGGCTGGTGACCACCATGGATCACCCGGAAGTGGGCAGCGTGCACGTGATGGCCTCGCCCTACCGCTTCGACGGCGAGCGCCTGCCGGTGCGGCGCGCGCCGCCGCAGCTGGGGGAGGGAACGCAGGAAGTCTTGCGCGAGCTGCTGGGGCTGGACGAGGACAGGCTGGCGGGGCTGAAGGCGCGCGGCGTGGTCTGACGCGCACGGGAACTCGCGGCGGCCGTGGGGCCTCCAACGGCGACCCGGCCTGCGCGGAGGATGCCATGAGACTGTTCGCCTATCCCTTCCTTGCGCTGCTGGGCGCCTGCGCGCCGGTCCAGCAGCGCGCCGACCTGCTGGGCACGGCGATCCCGGCATCCGCCGCCGCCCACAGCGTCGTCATCACCCCCGCCACCCGCTGGGTCAACGTCACCGGCGGCGACACCGTCCGCTTCGTGGCCGGCGGCCGCGAATTCGGCTGGGACTTCCACGTGTCCCCGCTGGTGCAGGTGTTCGACCTGAACCGGGTGGCGCCGCCCGGCGTGCTGCGCCGGCCGCTGCCGGTCTATGTCGACCCCGATCCGAACTACAGCGTCGGCGGCAACTGGCGCGCGCCGCCGCGCTAGCTCAGCGCGTTGGCTCAGAACACGTACTGCATGCCCGTCGTGTAGCGTTGCGCCGAATCGCTGCCGACCGCGACGTAGCCCTGCGCCAGGTCGATCTGGCTGGCGGTGACGACGCTGTCGGTGCGCGCGGCCCCGATCGAGGCATAGGCCATGGTGCGCTTGCTGAGCGCGTACTTGGCGATCAGGTTGACCTGCTGCGAGTCGTCGCTGATGTCGCCGCTGCGGCGGGTGTCGTAGGCGGCCGCGGTCAGTGTCAGGGCCGGCGCCACCAGGTAGTCGGCGCCGACGCCGAATACGCGGATCTTGCGGCGCGTGGTGTCGACGCGGCTGGCGGCGTAGGTCGAGCGCAGCGTGACGCGCTTCCTGGTGTAGCGCACGCCAAAGGCCTGGGACTTGAGTTCCTCGCGGGCGGTGATGTTCTTCATGCGCGTATGCACGGCGGCCACGTTGAGCGGACCGGTATGATAGAAGCCCGCCACGCTTTCATACTTGCTTTTCTCGGTCGAGCCGGGCTGTTCGCCGAAGGCGCGCATCAGGGCGACGCCGAAGTTCTTGTAATACGGGGAGGTGTACTTGATCGAGTTACTCTGGCGCAGGGCGGAGCCGCCATTGTTGGCGCCGTAGGCCCCGAAGGCGGGGGCGCTGTTCATCACCGAAAACAGCACGTTCGGGTTGGTCACCGTAAACGACATGCCCTGCGGGTCGGCCATGGCGATCGCCAGCATGCCGAGGGAATTCTGCCGGCCCAGGTTGACCGCGCCGAACCCGCCCGTCAGGCCGACCGTCGCTTCGCGGTCGAACAGGCTGGTCGTGGACGGGGTCCCGGTCGGGATGCCCGCCCCGCCGACATCGTTCTGCAGCAAGCCTTCGAGGCCGAAACGCGCCTTCAGGCCGCCGCCGAGGTTTTCCTCGCCGCGGAAGCCCCAGCGCGAGGGCAGCATTTGACCTGGGGCGACCGACGTGAGGGTGCCGTTGGCGCCGTCGTTGATGACCCGGCTGATGCCGGCGTCGATGATCCCGTACATGGTGACATTCGATTGCGCGAATGCGTTCGACGCGCAGGCGCCAAGCACCGCGAGTGCGGTGAGAGTCTTCTTCATTGTGTTTCCGGATTGATGAGCGTGCGCTGACGCTTGCCGCTCGTGATTTGAAGTTTGCTTGGGACCCTGTTCTTATAAGCGCAACTGTATTTTTTTCAATAAATACTGTCAATATCAGCTGCCAGGCCAACCAATCGTCGCGGCCTGCCGGAAAAGCCGCGGGACCCGGCCGGCATGGCCCGGGTCCCGCATGCGCATGCAGTCGACGCTGGCTGTTTACAGCGTCACGTCGACCCGCGCATACCACGAGCGCCCGTTGATGCCGAACGGGCAGGTCTCCCAGCAATACGTGAAGCCCATCTGCGGGAAGGGCGCCGCGCGCACCGGATCCCACTTGGTCGGGAAGGTATTGAAGATGTTGTTCGACCCGACCGTCAGGCTGGCCGTTTTGCTCAGGTTGTAGCGCAGCGTCGCATCGACGATCCACTTCGCGTCCCAGGTCTGCACGAAGGGCGCCGTGAAGCCCTGGCCCTGCACTTCGCCGTAGTAATTGGCGCGCAGGTTGCCGTTCCAGGCGCCGCGCGTGTAATCGGCCGACAGCACGTGGTGCTGGCGCGGCTGGCCGCGCTCGATCAGGGTCACCTGGGCATCGTCGAACAGCTGGGTGCCGGTCAACACCGGCGAGTCGGAATGGCGGCCCACGACCCTGGTGCGGTTGAAATCGAACTGGCCGGACAGCACCAGCGTCGACCCCGTCCAGCGCGTGGTGTGCTCGGCAACGATGTCGAGGCCGCGCGTCTGCGTGTCGATCGCGTTGGTGAAGAACTGGGCCTGGCCAACCTTCAGTGGGTCGAGGATGGCCTTGATCGGGCAGGCGGCCGCGCTCGGGCAGGGGCCGGATTCGGGCGCGATATTGGACGAGAACACGATGCGGTCGTCGATGTCGATGCCCCACAGGTCGGCCGTCAGCGAGAAGTTCGACACCGGGCGCAGCACGATGCCGACGCTGGCGTTCTTCGAGGTTTCCTGCTTCAGGTTGGGGATGCCGAAGGCGCGGGTGACGGCGCTGCCTTCGCGTGCGGTCAGCGTCTCGGTCAGCACGCCGGCGCCGTTCAGGTTGGTCGAGACCGAGCTGTAGAACTTCTGCTGCACGCCGGGTGCGCGGAAACCTGTCGACAGGGTGGAACGCAGGCCGACGGTCTTCGACGGGTCGTAGCGCAGGCTCAATTTGCCGGTGGTGGTGCTGCCGAAGTCCGAGTATTTTTCCCAACGCACGGCGGCGCCCAGCAGCAGCTGGTTGGTCAGCTTGTGTTCGGCGTCCAGGTACAGCGCGATGTTGTGGCGGCTGTCGTCGACTGCGGTGGCGGGCGTGTAGCCGGGGAAGCCCTGGGTGCCGGAAGCGGCGATGCCGCCGTTCTGGTCGCGGATCACGATGGCCGGGTTGTTGCTGCGGCCGTACTGGTAGGAGACCGGGTCGCCGGCCTCGATCGCATAGCCGTCGCGGCGGTATTCGAAGCCGGTGGCGAACGAGATGTCGCGCCCGCCGATCCGGATCGGCCCGCGCAGGTCGGCATTGACCGTGGTCTGCTTGAACTTGAGGACGCCGGTATCCGCTTCCAGCGGCGACTCGGCGTAGATGCCGCCGCCCGGCTTCGGCTCGTACCAGTAGCTGATGTTGATGGTTTCCTTTTCGTGGAAATCGAGTTCGCTGCGGCCGTGGTTGACCGAGAAGTCGGCCTTCCAGCCCGCCGCCAGGTCGCGCCGGTAACCGAAGGCCGCCGAGCCGTCCTTGACCGTGGTGCGGATGTTCGGCAGGAAGCCGTTCGGGTACACGGAGGGCACGTTGCGGCCGTCGTCCGACGTGCGGAAGAAGCCGGCCGAGTCGCCGCTGCGGTGCGAGACGCCGCCGAAGCTGTAGAACTCGCCCTGGCCGGCCGGGACCGCCGCGTTCCACCAGAAATACTTGTCCTTGGCCAGGCTGTCGCCGATGCGCTGGGTCACGCGCGGCGGGTCGACGCGCAGGGTGTCGGGGCCGGCGCGGTTGGTTTCGCCGCGGCGGCGGCCCTCGACGGTCAGGTTGACGTAGCCGCCGTCGCCGATCGCCCAGCCGGTGTTGGCGCTGGCCGAGCGCAGTGCGCCGCCGCCTTCGCTGGTGCCGCCGATGCTGCCGGACAGTTGGGTGCTGTCGGTCTGCTGCTTGAGCACGATGTTGATCACGCCGGCGATGGCGTCCGAGCCGTACTGGGCGGCGGCGCCGTCGCGCAGGACTTCGATGCGCTGGATGGCCGACATCGGGATCGCGTTGATGTCGGTGCCGGCCGAGCCGCGGCCGATGGTCTGCTGGACGTTGACGAGGGCTTGCTGGTGGCGGCGCTTGCCGTTGACCAGCACCAGCAGCTGGTCCGGTCCCAGCGAGCGCAGGGTGGCCGGGCGGATGATGTCGGTGCCGTCGCTGATGAAGGTCGACGAGAAGTTGAAGGACGGGTCGAGCGTCTGCAGCAGCTTGCCGAGTTCCAGCGGTCCCGCCATCTGCATGTCCTTGCCGCTGATCAGGCCGACCGGCGCAGCGGCGTCCAGCGCCGTCCGTGCGGCGCCGCGCGAGCCGAGCACCACGACCGAGGCGGGGGCCGGACCCGCGGCCGGGTCGTCGGCGGGCGTGGCGCCGGTGCTTTCCTGCGCGGACGCGGAGGCAAAGGCCAGCAGCAGGGAAGAAGCGAGGAGGGTACGGGCAAAAACGGGCAAGGCGGTGTGGTTTGTCATCCTGTTTCTCTCGTCGTTGTTGTTGGAGGCCGTCTTGCACCGGCATGGTGCAAGTTCAGCATGGAAACAGTCTAATGACACGGCTCAGGTATGCACAATTGTTAACTTGAGTGTGTTGTATAAACAACTATACGGCTTGCCGAGTCAGCCAAGGGTGGCTATTCTCACTAGTGTGGACCCTGCTTTCGCCCTCGCCCGGGTATGCGGGATGACTGCGAAAATGTGACATTTCGCGAGAAAGCGCAGCCGCTGCCCCGCAACCGAAACGCGCCGGAACGATTCGCCATATCCCGGATCAAACCAGCCAGCACCTGGCACTTCATCCGGAGGCATGATGAACCTGCTGCTGGCATTTTCTCCCTTCATCGTCTTCGTGGTCATCGAACGCCTGGCCGGCATCCCGGCCGGCCTTGCCGCCGGCGCCCTCGTGTCCGCCGGCCTGCTGATGCATGACCTGCTGGCGCCGGGCCGCACGCCCAAGATCCTCGAGATCGGCACCTTCTGCCTGTTCGGCGGCCTCACGCTGCTGCAGCTGGCGATCGGCGAGCAATGGTCGATCGCCGACGTGCGCCTGCGCGTCGACGCCGGCCTGCTCCTGATCGTGCTGCTGTCGATGGTGCTGCGCCGGCCGTTCTCGCTGCAGTACGCGCGCGAGCGCGTGGAGCGGGGGCACTGGGACAGCCCAGGGTTCATGCGCGTCAACTACGTGATCAGCGCGGCCTGGGCCATCGCCTTCGGCGTGCTGGTGCTGGCCGATGTGCTGCTGGCCTTCGTGCCGGCGCTGCCGCATGCGGTCGGCATCGGGGCGACGGTCGTGGCGCTGGCGGCGGCCGCCTGGTTCACGGGCTGGTATCCGGAGCACCATCACGTGAGCGGGCAGCCGCACGGGTCGGCAGGCTAGGGCGCATTGGACCAAGGGCTCAGCGGGCCAGCGGCTCGGCCACCGGGCCGCCGGGCGTGTCGCGCACGCTGAAGCCGGCCGCCTCGATCCCGGCGCGCAAGGCATCCGCGTCCTGCCAGCGCTTCTCTACACGGGCGCGCTGGCGCGCGTCCACCAGCGCCTGCACGGCGGCGGGCAGCGCATGCACCCCGGGCACCCACGCATCCAGCCCCAGGCCGAGCGCCTCGTCCAGCCAGCGCAGCGTCGCCTTCTGCACGGCGCCCGGCAGGCCGGACTTCAACACCTCCCAGGCCAGCGCCAGCGCGCGCGGCGTATTCAGGTCTTCGTTCAGTTCATCCAGCATGCGCTGCCGGTACGCGGCGTCCGGCGTGCCGCCTGCCGGCAAGGCAAAGTAGGCGCGGCGCAGGCGCCCGAGCGCCGTCTGCGCGGCCTCCAGCGCCTCCCAGGAGAACACCAGCTTCGAGCGGTAATGCGCGCCCAGGGCCAGGTAGCGGTAGGCGAGCGGATCGAAGCCGCGCTCGACCAGGCTGTCCAGGCGCAGGAAGCTGCCGTCGGACTTCGACATCTTGTCGCTGTCCGCCAGGCGCAGGAAGGCGCCGTGCAGCCAGTAGCGCGCCGGCGGATGGCCGTGGCAAGCCTCGTGCTGGGCGATCTCGTTCGCATGGTGCACCGGCACGTGGTCTTCGCCGCCGATGTGGATGTCGAACAGCGCGCCCAGGTAGCGCGTGGACATCGCCGAGCACTCGATGTGCCAGCCGGGGAAGCCGCGGCCCCATGGACTGTCCCACTCCATCTGGCGCCGGGCGTCGCCGCTGAATTTCCACAGCGCGAAATCGGTCGGCGCGCGCTTGCCGCCGAGGTCGACGCGGTGCCCGGCGCGCAGGCCGGCGATGTCGAGCCGGGCCAGGTGGCCGTAGCGTTCCAGGCGCGTGGTGTCGAAGTAGATGCCGTCTTCGGTACGGTAGGTGAAACCCTTGCGCTCGATGTCGGCGATGAAGGCGATCTGCTCGGGGATGTGGTCGGTGGCGCGCGCCCACACGGCGGGCGCCAGGATGCCGAGCCGTGCCAGGTCGCGCTGGAAGGCTGCCGTGTAGTAGGCGGCGATGTCCCAGGCCGAGCGCCCGGTGCGGCGGCTGCCTTTTTCCATCTTGTCTTCGCCCAGGTCGGCGTCCGAGCTCAGGTGGCCGACGTCGGTGATGTTGACGACGTGCTCGACCGCGAAACCGTTCAGTGCCAGCACGCGGCGCAGGGTGTCGCCGAACAGGTAGGTGCGCAGGTTGCCGATGTGGGCGTAGTCGTAGACCGTCGGACCGCAGGCGTACAGGCCGGCATGGCCGGGCACCAGGGGTACGAAGGGACGCAGGCGGCGTTCGTAGGTGTCGTACAGCATCAGGGTCATCGGTAACTCCAGAAAGCAAAAAGGCCACAGGAGAAGGTTCTCGTGTGGCCATGGACAGCAAGTCGGGATGTGCGAACGCAATCGGCAGGCTGCTATGGCCCGCGCTGACACACCCCAAAGTGGAAGAATGGATTCGACATATTGTCAGTGTAGCACGCTGCTTACATCGGCTTGACATAAAAGGTAGTTACCATGAATAGCCCCCGCTCACGCGCCGCAATGGCCGGGTTGTGTGCCCCGCCTTCCCGCAAAGCGATAAAGTGAGCAACAAGACCAAGGAGAAGACATGGAAGCCGAAATCAAACTGGCCATCGATGCGGCCAGTGCCGCCCAGATCAAGAAACTGTCCGTGCTGCGCGACCACGCGGCCGCCGAACCGCAGGACGCCGAACACGTCGACCGCTATTTCGACAGCGCCGATTTCGACCTCTGGCGCCATGGGTTCGCGCTGCGCGTGCGCAGCAACGGCACGCATCACGTGCAGACGCTCAAGGGTGGCGGCAGCGCGCTGGCCGGTTTGCACCGGCGCACCGAGCTGGAAGCGGAAGTCGACGGCGAGCAGCCCGACCTCGAACTGTTCGCGCGCCAGCTGCGCGAGGCCGTGCCCGAGCTGGCCAAGGGCCATCTGCCGGCGCTCGAGCCGGTGTTCGTCAATCGCAGCCGCCGCAGCAGCTGGATGCTGGACCTGCCGGATGGCGCCCTGGTCGAATGCGCGCTCGACGTCGGCGAACTGCGGCATGGCGAAAAGACGGTGCCGGTGCGCGAGCTGGAACTGGAAATGAAGCAGGGCGAGCCCGCGCGCCTGTACGAGCTGGCGCAGCAGGTGCATGCGGCGCTGCCGGTGCGCCTGGAAAACATCAGCAAGGCCGAGCGCGGCTACGCGCTGGCCGGGGCCGTCGCGCCGCAGGCGGTCAAGGCGACGCCGGTGACGATCAAGCGCAAGGCCAGCATGGGCCAGGCGCTGGGCGCGATCCTGGCCAACTGCCTGCAGCAGATGCAGGCCAACGAGCGCGGCGTGGTTGCCGGCGACCATGAGAGCCTGCACCAG
>CAJYQM010000153.1 GCA_913777025.1 uncultured Massilia sp.
CTGCCAACTGCTCCTGGTGCGATTGAATGCCGGGACTGCTGAATCCAGCAATCATGTCGCCCAGCATAGCCTTTGCACGAAACAAAGGCCAGCTACGGCGAGGAATATGATCGCACGAAACTAAACATCTAGTAACCCGTCTCCTCGAAACGTGTACGTCACATCCCCGCGTGTTAAGCGCCATGAACTGCTCCATGCATCGAACTCCATTTGCCCCGTTGCCACTGCGCCGTCAACGGAGTAAATACCAGAATCAGCGAAAACTCCGCCGCCAGGACCCGGCGCTCCTCTGTCGCCCTCCACATACAGATAATACAAATATACCGCCCCGTCCGATTCTGAGAGCCTTACACTAGCTGGCATGCAGGTACCACTGTCTTCAACGACAGGACAACTATAGTTTGGAATTGTAAGACGCGGAAGGTCAAAACTCGATAGCCAGTGTGGGCCAAACAACTTCCCGGATTGCTTCATACTGCGATAGGTCCGCAGTAGTGATACGCCATAGGGATTCAATGAAACGAAGTCGGTCTCATCTTTGTATTTTTCGCCAGTGGCAATAATGACTGGGTTCCCCGTTTTCTCGCAGGATTCAGGTTTGCCGCTTTCCTTTGGAATCGGTTTGCTGATCCCAGTCCCACCGACTTCGTTAAGAAAATGATTGGAAAGAGCCGATCCATAGTCCTCACGCATACGTTCAAGATCTTCAAGATTAAACGTATCGTAGACTCTTTTACCATGAACCGTAACAGTATTTTCTACTTCTACGTCTGCGATTGCACTCCCTGCCACTATAAACAGTAAAGCGACAGTACTGCACAGGAAGATCTTTATCATCAGTACTCCAATTGGCGATTTGGTCCCATGTCCGGCTTCAAAACCAGCTAGGGCTTGATATGCGGCACGCTGATTCACCAACGATCATACCTATTTTTTCCAAAAAACAACTTCTATAAATACAGAATTTCTAAGGACAGATTCATTAATCCAGTATGCATATTTTCCATGCTGTTTGCATGTAGATATGCAGAATACATATTTTTCTTCGATCCCACATGCATAAGCGGATTTTTTTCTATCTTGACAGCAGAAATTCGTTGTCTGCACGCATAGAGAGGCAATGCCATTAAAAATATTTTTTCATCCAACCGTGGCATAACATCAGTTCAAAAGATGATCTACTGGTTCTGGCGAAGACCCAGCTGTGCATTTTTAACGGCACAAAGCAAATAAAAACGCGCCATTTGCTTTCGCAAATGGCGCGTCAAAAGGGACTAAGTCAGTCGTCAGGCCGGCTGCTTCTCATCCCGCAGCTCACGCCGCAAAATCTTGCCCACATTCGTCTTCGGCAGCGCATCGCGGAACTCGATGTACTTTGGCCGCTTATAGCCGGTCAACTGCTCCTTGCAATACCCCAGCAGCTCGTCCTTGCTCAGCGCCGCGTTCTTCCTGACCACGTACAGTTTAACGGCCTCCCCCGAATGCTGGTCCGGTACGCCCACGCAGGCCACTTCCAGCACGCCCGGGTGGGACATCACGACTTCCTCGACTTCGTTCGGGTACACGTTGAAGCCCGAGACGATGATCATGTCCTTCTTGCGGTCGACGATGCGGGTGTAGCCCTTGTCGTCCATGATGCCGATGTCGCCGGTCTTGAAGAAGCCGTCCGGGGTCATGACTTTCGCGGTTTCGTCCGGGCGCTGCCAGTAGCCGGCCATCACCTGCGGGCCGCGCACGGCAATTTCTCCGGCGGTGCCGAACGGGACCGGGTTGCCGGCTTCGTCCAGGATACGCACCTCGGTCGACGGCAGCGGCAGGCCGATGGTGCCGGTGAAGGCCGAGATGTCGCAGCGGTTGGCGGTGACCACCGGCGAAGTCTCGGACAGGCCGTAGCCTTCGACGATCGGGATCCTGGTCAGCGCCAGCCACTTGTCCGCGACGGGCTTTTGCGCCGCCATGCCGCCGGCCGGGCAGACCAGCAAGCCCGAGAAGTCGACGCTGGCGAAGTCCGGGTTGTTCAGCAGGCCGTTGTACAGCGTGTTCACGGCCGGGAAGATGTTGATGCGGTAGTTGCGCAGTTCCTTGATGAAGCCGGCGATGTCGCGCGGGTTCGGGATCAGGAGGTTCATGCCGCCCACGCGCAGGCCCAGCAGCGCGCATACGGTCAGCGCGTAGATGTGGTAGAGCGGCAGTGCACACACGAACTGCGCCTGCTGGCCCGCCGGCAGCTTGGCCAGGGTCGGGCCGAACCAGGCTTCGTTCTGCAGCACGTTGGCGATCACGTGCTTGTGCAGCAGTACCGCGCCCTTCGAGATGCCGGTGGTGCCGCCGGTGTACTGCAGGAAGGCGATGTCGTCGTGGCCGACGTTCACGGGTTTCAAGGTCAGGCGCGCGCCTTCGTCGAGCATGCGGTTGAACTGCACCGCGCCCGGCAGCGACCACGCCGGCACCAGCTTCTTGACCTTGCGGACCACGAAGTTGACCAGCACGCCCTTGAAGCCCAGCAGGTCACCCATGGTGGCGACGATCACGTGTTTCACCTTGGTCTTCGCGACCACGTCGGCCGCGGTGTGGGCGAAGTTTTCCAGCACCACCAATACCTCGGCGCCGGAATCGGCCAGCTGGTGCTGCAGCTCGCGCGCGGTGTACAGCGGGTTGACGTTGACGATGGTGTAGCCGGCGCGCAGCACGGCGGCCATCGCCACCGGGTACTGCAGCACGTTCGGCAGCATGATCGCCACGCGCGCGCCCGGCTGCAGGCCGCGGCTTTGCAGCCAGGCCGCCATGCGCGCCGACAGGCGATCGAGTTCGGCAAAGCTCATGGACTTGCCCATGCAGGCGTAGGCGGGACGGTCGGCGTACTTGTGGAAGGCTTCTTCCAGCAGGTGCGTGAGGGAACGGTACTGCGTCCAGTCGATCTCCTGCGGCACGCCGTCCTCGTACGACTTGAGCCAGAATTTGTCCATTGATTGCCTCGTTTCTTGTTAATTCAAATAATTCCAACAGCTGTCGTTCCTGGCACTGCCAAAAACGACTCCCCGCGCAAGCGGGGACCCAAGTTCTTTTTGCGTTGTCGATACGCTTGCAAACTTGGGTCCCCGCCTGCGCGGGGACGACGGTGCTAATGCTAGCGATGGTTTTTACGCCACCTTTACGCCGCCTGCTTTTCCTCACGCAGCGCGCGCCGCAGGATCTTGCCGACGTTGGTCTTCGGCAGCTCGTCGCGGAACTCGATGTACTTCGGTTTCTTGTAGCCGGTGAACTCCTGCTTGCAGTAGTCCATCAGCTGTTCGGCCGTGAGGCCCGGGTCCTTGCGTACCACGAACACCTTGACCGCTTCGCCGGAATGCTCGTCCGGCACGCCGATCACCGCGCACTCCAGCACGCCGGGGTGCGCCATGATGACGCCTTCCAGCTCGTTCGGGTAGACGTTGAAGCCCGACACCAGGATCATGTCCTTCTTGCGGTCGACAATCTTGACGTACCCGTTGTCGTCCATGATGCCGACGTCGCCCGACCGGAAATAGCCGTCGGGCGTCATTACCTTGGCCGTTTCGTCCGGCCGGTTCCAGTAGCCGGCCATCACCTGCGGGCCGCGGATCGCGATCTCGCCGATGCTGCCGACCGGGAGCGCCCGGCCGTCGTCGTCGACGATCGCGATCTCGGTCGAGGGCACCGGCAGCCCGATGGTGCCGGTAAAGCCGGGCACGTCGCAGCGGTTGCAGGTGGCCACCGGCGCCGTCTCCGACAGGCCGTAGCCCTCGATGATATGGGTGCCGGTGATCGCATGCCACTTGTCGTCGACCGCCTGCTGCACCGCCATGCCGCCGCCGTTGCTCACCTTCAGGCCCGAGAAATCGACGTGCCGGAAGCCCGGGTTGTTCACCAGCGCGTTGTACAGCGTGTTCACGGCCGGCAGCATGTTGATCTTGTACTTCTGCAGCTCCTTCACGAATCCCGGGATGTCGCGCGGGTTCGGGATCAGGATGTTCAGCGCCCCCACCCGCATGCCCCACAGCGCGCATGCCGTCAGCGCGAAGATGTGGTACAGCGGCAGAGCGCACACGATGGTCGGGAACTCGACCAGCGGCGGCTGGCTCATCGCCGGCTTCGACCAGGCCTCGCTTTGCAGCACGTTGGCGATCACGTTGCGGTGCGTGAGCGTCGCGCCCTTCGAGACGCCCGTGGTACCGCCGGTGTACTGCAAAAAGGCGACGTCCGACGACGTCAACTGCGCCGCCATGAACCGCATGCGCGCGCCCTGCGCCAGCGCGTCCTTGAAACGCACCATCTGCGGGATCGAGAACTCCGGCACCAGCTTCTTCACGCTGCGGACCACGAAGTTCACCAGCATGCCCTTGGCGCCACCCAGCAGCTCGCCCATGCTGGCCACGACCACGTGGCGCACCGGCGTCCTGCCCAGCACCTGCTGCACCGTGTGCGCGAAGTTCTCCAGCACGATGATGGCTTCGCTGCCCGAGTCCTTCAGCTGGTGCTCGAGCTCGCGCGGCGTGTACAGCGGATTGACGTTGACCACCGTGTAGCCGGCACGCAGGATCGCGGCCAGCGCCACCGGGTACTGCAGCACGTTCGGCATCATCACCGCGACGCGCGCGCCGGGCTGCAGTCCGCGGCTTTGCAGCCAGGCCGCCAGCCGCTTCGACATGCTGTCCAGTTCCCCATAGGTGAGGAACTTGTCCATGCAGACGAAGGCCTTGTTCGCGGCGTACTGCTGGAACGATTCTTCCAGCAGTTGCACCAGCGAGCCGTACTGGTCGGGATCGATGTCCGCCGGAACCCCTGGCGGGTATGACTTGAGCCAAATCTTGTCCATCGGGTGCCTGTCTCCGTATTTATCCGTTGTATCGGCTGCCCGACCGAAAAAAAGAACGGTCGTGCTGAGTCCCTATGCATGATGCTATCGGGCACTGCACCCGATAGCAAGCATTTTTATAGCATTTCGAACACGAATTCTAGTGGGTTCCCAGCGCGCCGGCACCTGTCGATGGGGCCGCGGAGGGTGCCGCCAGGAAGGGGGCGGTGGCGCCAGGGCGGCCCTCGCTGCGCTGGACCATCAGCGTCGACGCGGGCAAGGGCGGTACCAGTGCCTTCAGGATGCGGTGGCGGTCCTTGCGGTCCAGTTCGGCCAGGCGCTTCACCGACTTGTAAAAGCGCGGGAAGCTGCCGTCGCGGCGCAGCATGGCGCGGAAGGCCGGCACGAAATCCTCGTAGGTCGCGATCGAGGCCAGGTGGGCATTCGACAGCGGTTGTTCGAAGAAACGGTCGTAACCGGCATAGCCGCCCCAATTGCCCTTCAAGACCTGGTATTCGCCCTTCAGGTCGCTGAACAGGCGTGCCTTGACCACGCGCTTCTCGGCGTCGCTGCGGTCCACGTAGGCGTAGTTCTGCTCCAGCGCCTTGCGGTACTTCAGCAGCAAGCCGAGGAAGTCGTGCTTGCGGCTTTTGTAGCGCGCATAGCTCTCGCGCATGGCGTCGTTGCCGAAACGGTCGATCCAGCGCTCCACGCCGACCTCTTCCACCGCGCTGGCGAAGGATTCGTTGAACTGCGAATCCCCGGCCACGTAGACGATCTGGTGCGCCAGCTCATGGAAGATCATGCGTGCCAGTTCCGCATCCGGGTAATTGATGAAGGTCGAGATCAGGGGATCGCTGAACCAGCCCAGCGTCGAATACGCGGCCACGCCGCCGACTTCGACGTCGTTGCCGTCGGCCTGCAACTCCCTCGCATAGGACTCGGCCGCACCCTTGTCGTAGTAGCCGCGGTAGTTCACGCAGCCGGCCACCGGGAAGCACCATTGCAGGGGCTTCAGCGACAGTTCGGGCGTGGCGACCACGTTCCACAAGACGTACTTGCGCTTGAGCGACGCGTAGTTCTTGTAGCTGTTGTTGTCGGGTAAAGCCATTTCGCTAACAGCGAAGCGGCGGATCTGGCGCGCCGTCTCGAGGCGATGGCGCAGTTTGGTACTGGTGCCGGGGTCGGCGATCCAGTCGTCGATCGGACGCGAGTCCGAGAGAAGTTCAAGCTGGCCTTGCGCCGCCTGTGTGTAATAGCCCAGCGTCGAACAGCTGGCCAGCAGCCCCGCCGCCGTGCCGGCAAGCAACACGGAGCGGAACCACGGGGTGATTCGCGGAAATTTCATGTCGTAGGTTCATGGTGCACGGGTTCAAGATGCGACCTTCTCCACCTGCACCAGGGTGTCGTAGAAGGTGGGCGCCCGGCCCATGTCGGTCAGGCGCTGGCTGGTGACTTCATTGGCGTTCTTGCCGTCGCTGGCGAGCTTTTTCCACCAGATCGACAGGCCGACGACGAGGCCGGCCCGCGCCCGGGGGGTGACGCGGGCCCGCGCGACGAACGAGCCCCGGTCATTGAAGATGCGCACCATGTCCTTGTCCACGATGCCGCGGCTTGCGGCATCCTGCGGGTGAATGTCCAGATGAGGTTCGCCTTCCGTGGCACGGAGGCTCTGAACATTGACAAAGGTTGAGTTGAGGAAGTTCCGTGCCGGCGGCGAAATCATCGCCAACGGGTATTTCTCCGCCAGTTCGGGGTTGGATGCCACGGATTCGTAATTCGGGATATAGGACGGCAGCGGGTCGAGGCCATCGGCCAGCATCGATGCGGAATACAGTTCGCACTTGCCGGACGGGGTCGGGAAACCGCCTTCGGCGAAGGGTGCCGCCGGCATGTTCAGCTTGCTCCAGCCGGTGCGCTTCAAGGACTCCCAGTCGAAGTGCACGGCGCGCGCGTCCTGCTTGTTGAAGGCTTTCGCCGCCAGCTCGTCATCGGTTTCATCGAAGGCCGGGTCGTTGAAACCCATGGCCCTGGCCAGCAGGCGGAAGATCTCGGTGTTCGGCTTCGATTCGCCCAGCGGCGCAATCGCCGCATTGTTGGCCATCATGTACAGGTGGCCGTAGGCCAGGTGGGCGTCGACGTGTTCGAGCTGGGTGGTGGCCGGCAGCACGATGTCCGCATAATCCGCGGTGTCGGTCAGGAAGTGTTCCAGCACCACCGTAAATAAATCTTCGCGCTCGAAGCCGCGCTGCACCTTGGAGGAATCCGGCGCGATGGCGACCGGGTTCGCGTTGTAGACGACGACGGCCTCGATCTTCGGCCCGAACGCCGGCGAGGCGTCGCGCAGCAGGTCGTCGCCGATGGTGTTCATGTTGATGGTGCGCGGCAGCGGGCCGCGCAGCAGGTCCGGCCGCTGCAGCGCCAGCTTGTTGGCCGGGAACGAGCCCGAGGTCGACAGCTGGATGCCGCCCGCCGCGTGGCGCCAGGCGCCGACCAGCGCCGGCAGGCAGGCGATATTGCGCACCGCCATGCCGCCGCCGCGCACGCGCTGCAGGCCGTAGTTGATGCGGATCGCGACCGGGTCGCCCTGCCGGGCGCTGCGGCCGTATTCGCGCGCGAGGTTCACCACTTCGTCGACGCTGATGCCGCAGGTCTCGGCCGTGCGTTCCGGCGTCCATTCGGCGATGCGGTCCTTCAGTTGCGCGAAGCCGATGGTGTGGCGGTCGATGTAATCGTGGTCGACCAGGTTTTCCTTGACCAGCACGTGCATCATGCCCAGCGCCAGCGCGGCATCGGTGCCCGGCATCACGGCGATGTGCTGGTGACATTTTTCCGCCGTCAGCGAGCGGTAGGGATCGATCGCGATCAGCTTCGCGCCGCGGCGCTTGGCTTCCTGCACGCGCATCCAGAAATGCAGGTTCGAGGCGATCGGGTTGCCGCCCCAGATCAGGATCAGTTTCGCGTCCTGGAACTGTTCCATGTCGGTGCCGATCGAAGCACCGATGGTGTATTTGTAGCCCGTAAAGCCGGCGGTCGCGCACACGGTGCGGTCCAACAAGGAGGCACCCAGCTTGTTGAAGAAGCGCATGGCCATCGCCTCGCCCTGCACCAGGCCCATGGTGCCGCAATAGCTGTACGGCAGGATGCCCTGCGGATCGCGCGCGGCGATCGGGGCCAGGCGGCGCGCGATCTCGTCGAGCGCCTGTTCCCAGCTGATCGGCTCGAACTTGCCCTCGCCTTTTTTGCCCACGCGTTTGAGCGGAGTCAGGATGCGGTCCGGGTGGTAGGTGCGCTCGATGTAGCGCGACACCTTCGTGCACAGCACGCCGGCCGTGGTCGGGTGATCCGGATCGCCCTTGATCTCCGTCGCGACGCCGTCCTCCACGGTCACGTGGATGGCGCAGGTATCGGGGCAGTCGTGCGGGCAGGTGGCCCTGACAAGGGTCTTGGTCATGCAATCAGATCCGGAAAAAACGTCGAGAATCCAATACTTTATACGATTCCGAGGGCGACCGTACAGGCGCTGGCCATTGGCGCACGGGACGGGCTAAAATAGTTCAAAAGAGGCATGCTCAAGCCTATACGAACCCAGGGAGAGAAAGAATGCGACTCGTCGAACCCATCCTCGCCTACCAGGCCGAGCTCGAAACCATCCGCCGCGACATCCACGCCCACCCCGAACTCTGCTACGAAGAACAGCGCACCGCCGACGTCGTCGCCGCCCGCCTGGCCGAATGGGGCATCCCCGTGGTGCGGGGCCTGGGCGTGACCGGCGTGGTCGGCATCATCAAGAACGGCACGTCGAACCGCGCGATCGGCTTGCGCGCCGACATGGATGCGCTGCCGATGCAGGAACTCAACACATTTGATCACGCGTCGCGCCATGCGGGCAAGATGCATGCATGCGGTCATGACGGGCATACAACCATGCTGTTGGGTGCAGCCCACTATCTGTCGCAGAACCGCAACTTCGACGGCACCGTCTACCTGATTTTCCAGCCGGCCGAGGAAGGCGGCGCCGGCGCCCGCCGCATGATCGAGGACGGCCTGTTCGAGCAATTCCCGATGGATGCCGTGTACGGCATGCACAACTGGCCGGGCATCAAGGCCGGCACCTTCGGCGTCATCCCCGGGCCGATGATGGCGTCCAGTAACGAGTTCCGCGTGACGATCAAGGGCAAGGGGGCGCATGCCGCCCAGCCTCACCGCGGCATCGACCCGGTGATGGTGGCGGTGCAGGTGGCGCAGGGCTGGCAGACCATCATCTCGCGCGAAAAGAACCCGCTGGACACCGCCGTGCTGTCGATCACGCAAATTCACGCCGGCAGCGCCACCAATGTGATCCCGGACGAAGCGGTCATGATCGGCACCGTACGCACCTTCTCGACCGAGGTACTGGACCTGGTCGAGCGCCGCATGAACGAGGTCGCGAACGGCATCGCCGCGGGCTTCGGCGCCGGCGTCGATTTCACCTTCAAGCGCAATTACCCGCCGCTGGTGAACGACGTGGAAAAGACCGCGTTCGCGATCGAGGCCATGCGCGCCGTGGTCGGCCCGGACAACGTGGACGTGAATGTCGAACCGACCATGGGCGCCGAGGATTTCGCCTTCATGCTGCAG
The DNA here is from genome assembly GCA_913777025.1 of uncultured Massilia sp. Classification (GTDB taxonomy): domain Bacteria; phylum Pseudomonadota; class Gammaproteobacteria; order Burkholderiales; family Burkholderiaceae_D; genus Telluria. The sequence continues at coordinate 9,434 of CAJYQM010000153.1, forward strand.
GCCAAGCCGGGCTGTTATGTCTTCATCGGCAATGGCGACGGCGAGCACCGCGCCGGCGGACATGGCCTGGGGCCTTGCCAGCTGCACAATGGCAGCTATGACTTCAATGACCAGTTGCTGCCGATCGGGGCCAGTTACTGGGTGCGGCTGGTGGAGATGAGCCTGAACTGATCCTCGCCGCTGCCCAGGCGCTTGCCCGGGTTGAGTCGCTCCAGCGCAATCAGGGCCGCTGCATGATCGGCGGCCGGCAGATCCCCTTCGATCGTCTCGTACTGCCGCGTCACCAATGCCGTGACCGGCAGCGTCACCCCGGCGCTGGCAGCCGCCGCCAGGATATTTCTCTGGTCCTTCAATTGCGTCTTGACCTGCCCGCCCGGCACGAAGTTACGGTCCAGCATGCGCTGGCCATGCACCTCGAGCACGCGGCTGCCGGCAAAGCCGCCACGGATCGCCTCGCGCACGGCGGCCGGATCGGCCCCCGCCGCTTCGGCCAGCAGCAGCGCTTCCGCCACGATATTGATCGTGGCGCCGACGATCAGCTGGTTGCACAGCTTGGCCACCTGGCCGCTGCCGGCCGGTCCGACGCGCTTTGGCGTGCCCAGCGCGCGCAGCACCGGTGCCGCCCCGGCGTAGTCGTGTTCGTCGCCGCCGGCCATGATGGCCAATTGACCGGCTTCCGCGCCCTGCACGCCACCCGACACCGGCGCGTCGATGAAGCGGCAGCCGGCATCGCGCAGGAGGACATGAAACGCCAGCGCTTCGTCCTGGCGGGTCGAGCTCATGTCGATCCACAAGGTGCCGGGCGCCAGGTGCGGCAAGGCGGCCTCGATGAGCTGGCCGACCACGGGCCCTGCTTCCAGCATCGAGATCACGATGGTGGCGCCCTGTACGGCCTCTTCCGGCGTGGCGCAGGGCTGGACGCCGGTACTGCGCAGTGCCTCGGCCTTGGCCGGCGTGCGATTCCAGGCGCGCACGGGATAGCCGGCCTGGGCCAGGCGGGTGGCCATCGGCTTGCCCATCAGGCCGATGCCGAGGAATGCGAGGGTTGGCAGTGTCATGGATTGCTCATTTGAGTGTTATTCGAAAATCATTTGATTCTATCAATACGATTTTCCTGCATTGTTAGGTCGACCACGTAAAATCCCAAGCCCCGCTAGAATAACGGTATTGGCCGGTTTGACGGCCTGACTTCCTGAAGGCACACGATGCTCTCCACTAAAAAAATCATCTCCTCCCTGGCCGCCGCCGCGGCCCTGTTCGCCGGTCAAGCGGCCTTTGCCCAGACCAATAGCAATGGTCTGGTCAGCGCCTATTCGCTGGAAGCCGGCGGCGGCGAACACGTGCAGGTGCTGCGCCTGTCCGGCCAGAAGGACTGGAACAAGAACTGGTTCGCCACCCGCGGCTACCACCTGGGCGGCTACTGGGACGGCAACATCGCCTACTGGCGCGCCAACCGCTGGCTGGACCAGCCGGACCACCGCCGCGACCTGGCGGTGGTCGGTTTTACCCCGGTGTTCCGCTGGGAAGCCGATGACAAGCTCGGCTTTTATGCCGACGCCGGCATCGGCCTGAGCCTGTTCTCGAACGTGTACCGCAATACCCACCGCCAGCTGTCGACCTCGTTCGAATTCGCCGACCACGTCGGCGTGGGCTATGTGTTCGCGAACAAGTGGGAACTGGGCCTGCGCGCGCAGCATTACTCGAACGGCGGCATCAAGCACCCGAACGGCGGCGTGAACCTTCTGCTGCTGAAGGCGAGCTACCACTACTGATCCGCGAGGTGGATCAGCACGCTGCTGCCCCCGCAGGCGGCAGCAGCGTGCATCGGCATCTCGTGATTTATGTGACAATCGAAGCAGGCGGCGCCTGCCCCGAGCGTCGCGACAGAACGAGATCCGATGACCGATACCAGCACCATCAAGCGCTACCTTCCCTGGCTCGTCGCGACTGCCCTGTTCATGGAGCAGCTCGACGCCACCATCGTCAATACCGCCATTCCGAGCATCGCGGCCAGCCTCGAGGTCACGCCGCTCAGCCTGAAATCCGTCGCCACCAGCTATATCCTGAGCCTTGCCGTGGGCATTCCGGTGAGCGGCTGGATGGCCGACCGCTTCGGCACGCGGCGCGTGTTCGCCACCGCCATCTCCGTCTTCACGCTGGCCTCGGTGCTGTGCGGCCTGTCGCTGAATGCGCCGATGATGGTCGCGGCGCGCCTGCTGCAGGGTCTGGGCGGCGCAATGATGATGCCGGTCGGGCGCCTGGCCATCATCCGCACCTTTCCCAAGAACGAGCTGCTGGGCGCGATGAACTTCGTGATCCTGCCGGCCCTGATCGGTCCCCTGCTCGGGCCCACGGTGGGCGGCCTGATGGTGCACTGGTTCTCGTGGCGCGCGATCTTCTTCGTCAACGTGCCGGTCGGCCTGCTGGCCCTGTACCTGGTGCTGCGCCACATGCCCGACTACCGCGGATCCGAGACGCGGCCGCTCGATGTCATCGGCCTGATCCTGTTCAGTTCCGGCACCGCCATCCTGTCCTGGCTGCTGGAAGTGTTCGGCGAGCACACGCTGGACGGCATCACGGCCGGCCTGATGCTGGCCCTGTCTGTGGCGCTGCTGCTGGCCTATGTCTGGCATGCCAGGGAGGCGCAGTTCCCGCTGCTGCGCCTGTCGCTGTTCAAGGTCCGTACCTTCCGCACCTCGGTGATGGGCGGCTTCATCACGCGCCTGGGCGTGGGCGGCCTGCCCTTCCTGCTGCCGCTGCTGTACCAGCTCGGCCTGAAGCTGCCGCCCTGGCAATCGGGCCTGTTGATGATGCCGACCGCGGCCGCGGCCATGTGCATGAAGCTGGTGGCGCCGAAGATCCTGGCGCGCTTCGGCTACCGCCAGGTGCTGGTCGTGAACACGATCTGCATGGGCCTGACGATCGGCTTGTTCTCGCTGGTGGGCGTGAACACCCCCTGGTATGCGATCGCCGGCATTGGCCTGCTGCAGGGCTTCTTCAACTCGCTGCAGTTCTCGAGCATGAACACGCTCGCCTATTCCGACGTCGAGCAAAAGGATTCGAGCATGGCCAGCACCATCGCCAGCTCGTTCCAGCAGCTGTCGATGAGCTTCGGCCTGGCGGCCGGCTCGCTGGTGACGGGCTGGTTCCTGGGCCGCGTGCCGCAGACCAACCAGGTGATGGTGACGCAGGCCCTGCACCACGCCTTCCTGGCGCTGGCCGTCACCACCATGCTGTCCTCGCTGGTGTTCTGGCGCCTGCGCCGCACCGACGGCGAGAGCATCAGCAAGGGCAAGACCGCGACGGCAGTGGCGCAGGATCCCGCGCCACTGTCCCAGGCGTGACCCTGCCGGGCGTGACGTTTATTCCGACAGCGTCATCGTCCGGTAAGCCGGATCGGCCTTGATCCGCTCCTGGGTGAACGGCAGCACCGGCCACTCCTTGCGCGAGTAGACGCCGACCTGGTCGGCGTAATACGGCGACTTCGGATCGGTCGACTGCCCGTACACCAGCATCCCCTGGGCGACCGGGCCGTTCGCGTCGAAGGTGACGGTCTGGATGTAACTGCTGCCCCAGTACGGATTGTTGTAGCCGGTCGCGCCGATGTCCGTGTTCCAGCGGATCGAGTTGTAGACGCCGTCGACGTCGCCCAGTCCCCCGTGCAGCGGCACGCGCACGCCGTTGCGGGTATCGGCCTGGTAGTCGCCCAGCCTGCCGTCCAGCGGGATGTTCAGTGCCTGCAGCTTCGTCGCAGCGGTCTTCAGTGCGGCTACCATGGCGGGCAACGCGGCGGGTGCCACGCCGGCCGGCGTATGCACCGGATCGGCCGGATTGAAGGGCACCCCCCATTTGTTCGGCACGTTGGTCGCGATATTCCAGAACTCGCGGAACAGCAGCGCGCCGCGGCTCTCGATGTTCGCGCGCTTGTCCCAGGCCTGCAGCACCGCGCAGGCGCGCGCCACGACCGCATCGCTGTTGTTCGTGCAAGCCGGCAGCAGGTCCGGCAGCACCAGTTCGGCCGCGTGGACGCGGTTTGCAAACATCAGCTCCTGCAGATCGGTTAGTTGCAAACGCTTACGCTGGGCGATCATCTCCTCGAACTGGATGAAGCCGATCCTGGTGCGCAGCCGCTGTTCGACGCCGGCACGCCCGTACAGCGGCGAGTAGCCCAGGGGCGCGGGACCGGTCAGGAGGGCGCGCGTGTTGTTCAGCCAATAGCTGTCGTTCGAGTTGCCGACGTAATCGCTGCGGATGGTCCAGGGAGCGTTCGCAGGCGAATAGATGCCGGCGGGCGCATTCGCGTCCTGGCCCCAGGCGCAGCTGCTGCGCGCCCCGTCGAACAGCAGCAGCGCCGGCTGCAGCAGGCAATCGCCGGCAAACTTGTCGGCGCCCACGCGTGGGACCACGCTGGCATCGGCGTACAGGACATTGCCGCCGCGGTCTGCCGCCAGCGTGTTCACCCAGGGCAGGCCGACGCTCTTGTCGAGCGAAGCCTTCAGGGTCTGTACGCTGGTTGCGGTACCGATGCCGAGCCATTGCTCGAGCATACGGGTGTTGTTGCGGTTCGGGTCGGCCAGTACGTAGGCGGCGCTGGCGCTCCAGGTCAGGCCGGCCTCGGGGCGCACCAGCACCGCGCCCTGCCGGCTGAAATAGAAGGTCTTGCTGCGTTTCGACGTCGTACCGTCGGCGAGCAGCGCATCGATCGTCACCGTTTTCGACGTCATCTTGATGCGTTCACCATCCGACAGGTAAGTCGTGCCGGTGGCGTCGCCCGGGTCGAGCGCGAGGCGGAAGGTCGTGAAGTGGTTGGCAGCGGTGACGGTGTGGCTCCAGCTGACGTCACGGTTGAAACCGATCACGATCACGGGCATGCCGCCCAGCACGGCACCCATCGCATCGTAGCGGCCGGGGACGGTCAGGTGGGCCTGGTAGAAGCGGTCCGTGCTGGTCCAGGGGAAGTGCGGATTGCCGAGCAGGAGGCCGGCACCGCTGGCCGACATGTCCTTGCCGACGGCGAGGGCATTGCTGCCGAAGCCCTGGTATTGCAGCTTTTCGAGCTTGGCGGCCAGGAAGGTGGTGTCGAGCTTGCGCGGCATGCGCGCTGCCGTGCGCTGGGTGGTGCCGGGTTCGCGCGCCCCGGCCACGATCTCCTTGGCGAACACTTCGCCGGAGGCATGCAGCGCCTTCTCGGCGATAACCAGGACCATGTCGTCGACGGTGATCGGACGCACCCACTTGGCGCCGTTGCAGGCGGCCGGATACTTGCCGGCGTAATCCTTCAGGTAGCGGTTGTAGCCGGCGACGTAGCCGTCGAGCAGATCACGCGGTTCCTGGGCGCCGGCGGCATAACCGGCGCGCAGCTGGTCGATGTCGAGGTAGCCCTTGAAGAAGAAATCGCTGTCCTGGTTGCTCAGGTCCATGAAGCCGCTGGCGGCGCCGTATTCGTCGCCCTTGCGCTGGGTGGCACGGGCGTCGGGGCCGAAGAACTGCGAGCGTTCGCCGCGTGCCGTCAGCAGGGAGTCGGCGAACATGCAGACGTTGTCCTGGGCGTAGGCGTAGGCAAGCCCGTAGCCGAGACCGCGGAAGTCGTCGGCACGTACGTGGGCGATGCCGTGGGAGGTCCGCGTCAGTTCGGCGAGGTATTTGGCGGCCGGCGGTGGCGCGGGTGGGGCCGGGTCGGGATCGTTGTTGTGACAGGCGCTCAGGAGGGCGAGCGCCGTGAGGGTGAGGACGGGGGCGACGCTGCGGCCGGGGTGTCTCATGTGTCTCCTCTTTTTCTCATATTGAAGCCAGGAGACACCATCTTAGATGAGATGAGGTGGTGTTTTTATTGTAATTTATGGGTTGTTGTTAAATCGTCGTTTGGAAATGCGACGTTAAAAGCAAAAAACCCCGCCAGGATCACCTGACGGGGTTTTGCTCTACTACTCATTAATTAGCCTGACGATAACCTACTTTCACACTGGTTGCAGCACTATCATCGGCGCAAAGTCGTTTCACGGTCC
>CAJYQM010000154.1 GCA_913777025.1 uncultured Massilia sp.
GCGGATGCCGGCCTTGGCATATTCCACCGCCGCGGTCCTGGTCAAACCGATCACGGCGTGCTTGGAAGCCGAATAGATCGCGCGGTTCGGCACCGCGACCAGGCCGCCGGCGTCGGCCACGTTGAGGATCACGCCGCCGCCTTCCTGCTTCTCCATCTGGCGCAACTGGGCGCGCATGCACAGCCAGACGCCCTTGACGTTGACGTTCATGATACGGTCGAATTGCGCATCCTCGCCCTCGGCCAGCGGCAGGCATTCCTCTTCGACGGCGGCGCCGTTGACCGCGACATCGATGCGGCCATAGTGCGACACCGCCTTGTCGAGCAGCGCTTCGACTTCACTCGCTATCGTTACATTTGTTTTCACAAACAAGGCCTTGCCGCCGGCCTCGACGATCAGTGCCGCGGTCATGTGGCCGCCGTCGACCGCAGTGTCGGCGATCACTACGCAGGCCCCTGCCCGTCCGAATGCCAGCGCCATGGCGCGGCCGATACCGCTGGCGGCGCCCGTTACCAGCACAACCTTGCCGGCGTAGGAAATACCGCTCGGCGGTTGCTTGGTCATGCCCTTCATCATGCTTCCTTTACAATGTCCTTGCGCAGAGTTTGCTGCTTATGGGCAATACTGCCTCAAGGCAACATCATAGCGCCGGAACGGGCATAGACCAAGCTTCTCGGCCGTTTCCTGAGATTTTGAACGGCTGAGTGTTGCAATCAGGGTGCAACCGGGGGTTTCAATCCAGCCTTGGTTCGATCCCCTGCCATCACCACCGACAGCCTGGCCGGGTCCACCGTCTTGCGGAACGCCGCGTTCAACTGCGGCAACGTGACCGCCATCAGGCGTTTTTCGAACTCGGCCGACCATTCGAAGGTGCGTCCACGGTACAGGTACGAGGTCCAGCCCGCCGCCAGCGCACCGTCGTCGGCACGGGTCTGGATGCGCTGTTGCATCAGACCCGATTTGGCCCCGGCCAGTTCCGCTGCGGTGAAGCCTTCCTTGACGGCCCGCGCCAGTTCCTCGCGCACGGCCGTGTCGACCTTGGCCAGGTTCTGCGGCGCGGCAATGGCGCTGATCGCGAACATGCCGGCACGGTCGAGGTCGCCCGCCACCAGCTGCGAACCGCCACCGTAGGACAGGCCTTCTTTCTGGCGGATGCGGTCCAGCAGGCGCGATTTCAGCCCGCCGCCGCCACCGAAGATGTAATCGGCCAGCATCAGGGCCGGATAATCGGGATCCTCGACGTTCAGGTCGAGATTCATGCGCGCCGTGTAGAAGCCGTTCTCCTTGTCGGGCGTGTTCAACATTTCGTGGATGGGCTTGATGTCGGCATGCTTGCGCAGCACCGGCGCCACGTGCATCGGCGCCTTCCATGCGCCGAACAACTGGTCGACCAGCGGCACCACGGTTTTCGCGTCGAAGTCGCCGACGATGGCCATCTCGGCCGGCACCGTGCCGTAGAAGTCGCGGTGGAAGGCTTTTACTTGATCGAGCGTGGCCGCCTGCACGTCGGCGATGTCCTCGGCCAGCGTGGTTTCATGGCGGATATCGCCCTTCGGATAGATGTCGAAATGCTCGTTCAGGGCGCGCGACGCCACGTTCGGCGGTTCGCCCCGGCTGGCGTCGAGCGAGACCAGCATCTGCTTGCGCAGCTGCTCGAACTCGCCGGCCGGGAAGCCCGGCTCGCGCAGCACGTGAGCCACCAGCTTCAGGGCTTCCGGCAGGTTCTCGCGCGTGGTCTGGAAGTGGGTCGGGCTGCCGGCAATCTTGAGCTTTTCAAAAGCGTCGGCCAGTTGCACGCGGTCATACTTTGCCGTGCCGCGGGTCAGCATCGCGGCGGTCAAACCCGGAATCGCGCCCTTCCCGAACAGGTTTTGCTCGTCGCCGAAGTGCTGGCTCAGGTCGACGGTGACAGTTTCGCCGCGGTTCTTTTTCGGCAGCAAGGCCAGCTTCACGCCACCGGCGGTGGTGAGCGTGGTGCGCTTCATGATGTTGGCCTGGGTCGGCTCGAAATCTTCGGCGCTGAGCTTCGATGCCTTCGGCTTGAAGTCCTTCAGCAGGCTCTCGACCGTGGGCGCGGGCGGGATCGCGGCGCGCTGCGGGCTGTCGTCCGGAAGAAAACTCCCGGTGACCCGGTTGTCGCGCCTGAAATAACGTCCGGCCGCGCTGGCCACCTGTTCGGCGGTGATGGTCGGCACGCGGTCGCGGCCGACGAAGAACAGGCGCCAGTCGCCCAGCGCAATGACTTCGGACAGGGCGACGCCGACTTGCTGCGGATCGTTCAGGCTGCGTTCGATGTCGTTCAGGTAAGTGCGGCGGGTGCGCTCCATTTCTTCCGGCGTCGGCGGATTCTTCGCGAAGTCCTCGACCGCCTGGGTCAGCGCGGCGCGCACAGGCTCGAGCGGCTCGCCCTTCTTCACGACGGCGCCGAAGTACTGCAGGCCGGGCGCGAAGCCCGTCTGCGGGAAGGCGAACACCTGGCTCGCCTTGCCGGTCTCGACCAGCAGCTTGTGCAGGCGGCCGGTCGGCACGTCGCCGAGGATGGTGTTGGCGAAGTTCAGCACGTCGCTGTCGTCGTGCAGCCCGGACGGGATCTTGTAGCCGAGCGCGACGATCTGGACGTCGCCCTGGCGCCGCACGGCAAAGCTGCGCTCGCCGTCCTGGGTCGGTTCGACGGTCCAGAACTTGGGCAGCTCGCGCTTCGGCTTCGGGATCGCGCCAAAGAGGCGGCTGATCGACAAGAGCGTCGAGGCCGGGTCGAACTTGCCGGCCACCAGCAGCACGGCGTTATCCGGCTGGTAATAGGTGTGATAAAAATTCTGCAGGTGGGGGATGTCGACGTTCTCGATGTCGCTCTTGTTGCCGATGGTCGAGCGGCCATAGGCATGCCAGTCGTAGGCGACGCTCTGCATGCGCTTCATCACGACGGAGAACGGCGAGTTCTCCCCGTTTTCGTATTCGTTGCGCACCACCGTCATCTCGGAATCGAGGTCCTTGCGCGCGATGTTCGAGTGGGTCATGCGGTCGGCTTCCATCTGCAGCGCCCACTCTAGATTATCGTTGGACGCCTGGAACACCTCGTAGTAATTGGTGCGGTCGAGCGAGGTGGTGCCGTTGAACTGCATGCCGCGGTCGGAGAACTGGCGCGTGATGTCCGGATGCTTGGGGCTGCCCTTGAACATCAGGTGCTCGAGCAGGTGGGCCATGCCGGTCTCGCCGTAGTTCTCGTGGCGCGAGCCGACCAGGTAAGTCACGTTGACGGTGACGGTCGGGCGCGAGGAATCCGGGAACAGCAGGACTTTCAGGCCGTTCGGCAGGCGATATTCGGTGATGCCTTCGACCGACGGTCCCTGGGTCACGCCCTTGGGCAGGTCGAGCGCCCAGGCCGGGCTTGTTGCGACGAAGGAAAGGCCGGCAAGGGCCAGGGACGCGGCCAGGCCGCGTGGGGAAAACGGAAAGCGCATGTCACTCCATCTGTAAGTTGTCCTGCACCGCCGCAATCACGGCAGATCGTGCAGGATGGTAACAGACGGTGACTTAAAGGGAACTTACAGGGCAAACCCAGGCCCCCTCAATGCCGGGAGCGGCGTTCCTGCTGCTGTTGATACGGACTGATGCGCGACAGCTCTTCCATTTCCTCGGCCAGGAACACGAGCAGGTCGTCCGCGCTGACGATGCCGGCCAGGCTGCCGTCGTCGTTCACCACCGGTACGCGGCGGATGCCGCGCAGGCGCATGCGTTCGATGGTGGCGTAGGGATCGTCGTGCTCGCCTGCGGTGAGCAGGTCGTCGCTCATGACGTCGCCGACTTCGAGGCCGAGCGGATCGAGCCCGAGGGCGATGACGGAGACCACGATGTCGCGGTCGGTGATGATGCCGACCGGAATGCGCTCGCCATCCGGCTCGTCGACCACGACGATGTCGCCGACGTGGTACTTGCGCATGAGCATGGCGGCCGACTGCACGCTTTCATGGCGGCTGCAGCAAACCGTATCGACGGTGCACAGGGTGCTGATTTCCATGACGTCTTCCTCCTGCAAGCAGCCAAGCTAACGCTGGAGGGAGACACGGCTTTGAGTTATGTCAAAGCTCCGGTGGGAACAGATTCAGGACTTCTTTTCTTCGTGCGGCGGGACGGCACAGGCCTCGACAACTTGCAGGTCATTGTCCTTGGCGAAATTGCACACAAAGTGGTAAGCCAGGGGTTCGACGCTCTTGAGGGCATTGTTGACCACCACGGCCTTGACGCCGTTCACGACGGTCGGGTAGACATAGGGCGAAAACTTCAGGTGGGCATTGGGACCGCCGCTGCCGGGCGGCCTGAAGCACGACATGACGCCGCACAGACGTTCGGCCCAGTCACTCGGGCGGAACTGCCTGCCCTTACTTGTAACGCCGAGGATGATGAACTCGTCGGCGTGTGCTTTCCCGGTTTGCGGTAACTCGGCCATAGTGCGATACAAGAGGCGTGGATGAGAACAACTCCACTATTATATCTTATAGAAGACCTCCGGACGAGCCCCTCTGGCACGTCCGTCTTCCAGCCCCCTGCAAACAGCCCCCATGCACGCAGGTTTCAGCCCAGCAGCACGGCGCCGGACAATAGCAGCAGGAGCAGCATCCATAATAACAGGGCACGCCAGACCAGGCCGACCGTGCTCTGGAGCGAACGCACGTTCGGCTCCTCGCCCGGCAGCACGTCGGCTTCGCTGTCGGACAGGTCGACCGTCGCCGCGTCCGGCGTCAGGACGCGCGCCGCGTTCTCGTAGGGCGTGCCCAGGCGCACGCCCATGGCGCCGCCGCCGGCGGCCAGGATGATGCCGCGCGACTCGTCGGCCCAGCGGCTCGCGAAGTTGCGCCAGGCATAGATCGCGTCCTCGAAATTGCCGACGACGGCAAAGGCGATCGCGGTCAGGCGCACCGGGATCCAGTCGATCCAGTAGAAGGCGCGCGCGGCGAATTCGCCGAAGGCTTCGTTGCGCATGTGGTCCGGTTCGTTCCACGCGCGCGCCAGGTACTCGGACACGCGGTACATGACGGCGCAGGCCGGGCCCAGCGGCATCAGGAACCAGAAAAACACGCCGAACACGTTGCGGTGGGTCGTGACCAGGGATTTCTCGACGGCCAGGCGGGCAATCTCGGTGGCATCCATCCCGACCGTGTCGATCCTGGTCCACTCTGCCAGCAGCGTGCGTGCGGTGGCTTCGTCGCCGGCATTCAGGGCGAACTGGATCGAGGTGAAATAATGGCTGTAGTGACGGAAACCGAGGGTCAGGTAGACGATCAGGACGTTCCAGGCAAAGGCCGCGAACACCCAGTTGTAGTGCTGCAGGACAAAGTACACGACCGCGGTCGGCACCATCAGGCTGCCCATCATCAGGAACCAGCCCAGCCGGCCGTGGCTCACCTGGCCGGCATTGAACCAGCCCTCGATGCGCATGGCGAGGCGCTTGATCTCGGCGTAGATCTGGTTATCCGCGCGCAGCGGCTTCAACTGCTCGATCAGCAGCGCGCACAGGATGGAAAAGAATGTCATGCACGGTCCTTGTTATTTGTTGCCAGACTTCATTGACCGCTACGATAGCGCAGAGGGGCGCGGGAAGCAATCGACTGCGGGCCGGTCCATTCCGGCCCGCAGTCGCCCCCGGGCTGGGCGCCCCCCTTGGCGGAGGGCCAAGTTTTTTCTCAGGCGCGCAGCAGGTGGAACAGATTGCGCAACATCCCCGCCGTCGCGCCCCAGATGAAGAAGCGCTCGTAGGGCATCGCATAGAAGCTGCGCCGCCCGCCTCCATCCGGCAGGTCGAAGGACATGCGCTGGTGATTCATGCCATCCATCAGGAAGGCCAGCGGCACCTCGAAGATCTCGGCCACCTCGCCCGGGTCGGCGCGCAGCTCGAAAGGCGGCGTGACCAGGCCGATCACGGGCGTGACCAGGTAGGCGGACGCGGTGGCATGGTCCGGCAGCACGCCGATGATCTCGACGTGGCGGCGCAGCAGGCCGATTTCCTCTTCGCTTTCGCGCAGCGCGGTTTCGATCGACGAGGAATCCGTGGTTTCAGCGCGGCCGCCCGGAAAGCTGACCTGGCCGCCGTGGTGGGTCAGGTGGGCGGTGCGCTGGGTCAGCAGCACGGTCAGGCCCTCGGGACGCTGGACGATGGGCACCAGCACGGCGGCATGCCGCAGCTTGCCCAGGCGGAACAGCAAGTCTTCGGGCAATTCCGGTTCCCAGGCGAGCGGATGGGCCAGGCGCTGGCGCAGCCAGGCGGCGTCCAGGCGCTCGGGCGCCAGCGCGGCCTCGCCGGCGATCGCGTCGACCGGCAGGCGCTGGGGATCGATATGCAGTTTTGCCAACGACGTTCCTTGCAAACTCAACTATGACTTGAAAAACAAAAAAGGCATCCCGGGGGATGCCTTTTCTTACCACATTTCCAATTACTGGGCGGCAGCAACAGCAGCTTTGCGTTGCGGCAGCTTTTCTTTGATACGTGCCGACTTGCCCGAACGCTCGCGCAGGTAGTACAGCTTCGCACGACGCACGTCACCACGACGCTTCACTTCGATCGAAGCGATCAGCGGCGAATACAGCTGGAACGTACGCTCGACGCCTTCGCCCGACGAGATCTTGCGAACGATGAAGTTCGAGTTCAGGCCGCGGTTACGACGCGAGATGACGACGCCTTCGTATGCCTGGGCGCGCTTGCGGTTGCCTTCGACGACGTTGACGCTGACGACAACGGTGTCGCCCGGTGCGAAATCAGGGATGTTGCGGCCGAGGCGCGCAATTTCTTCTTGCTCGAGTTGCTGGATCAGATCCATTTGATGACTCCTGTAACCATCTTGCCGGCGCTGTACTGGTCGCCCGGTAGAGGATGGGGTTGAACACACGGACACATGTCCGCAGTTTTCGCACCGGCCTTGCGGCCCGTGCAAATCCTACTCGGCAGGTTTATTCAACGCTGCCAGAAACTTTTCATCGGCCTTCGTCAGCTGACCGGCGCTGCGCGCCTTGTCCAGCAGGTCGGGCCGTTTCCTGGCGGTCGCCTCGAGCATGCGATGGCGGCGCCACTTCATGATTTCGGCATGGTTCCCGCCCATCAGCACGGGGGGCACGGCCACGCCTTCGTAGACTTCCGGACGCGTGTAATGCGGCGAATCCAGCAAGCCATTGACGAAACTGTCTTCGACCGCCGAGGCATCGTCGCCCAGCACGCCGGGGATGTGCCGCACCACCGCATCCATCAATGCCATCGCCGGCAATTCGCCGCCGGAAAGCACGAAGTCGCCGAGGGAGATTTCCTCGTCGACCACCCGGTCCAGCAGGCGCTGGTCGACCGCTTCGTAGCGGCCGCACAACACGACCAGGCCGGGCTCGTCCTTCAACTGCATCACGCGCGCATGCGTCAACGGCTTGCCCTGCGGCGACATGAACACCACGCGCGGCGCCGGCAAGCCGAGATCGACCTGGCGCTGCTTCGCCGCGGCGATGGTCGCTTCGAGCGGCCTGGCCAGCATCACCATGCCGGGACCGCCGCCATAAGGGCGATCGTCCACGGTGCGGTGGCGGTCCTGCGTGAAATCGCGCGGATTCCAGATCGACAGGTTCCACAGCCCCTGCTCGTGCGCGCGCCGGGTCACCCCGGACTGCGTCAATGCGGCGAACATTTCGGGAAACAAGCTCACGACGTCAAACTGCATCGGGACCTCGCTTCAGGCGGATGGGATCAATAATCCAGACCCCAATCCAGGGTAATCAGTTTTGTCTTCAGGTCGACGTTCTTGACGTACTGGTCCACGAACGGCACCAGGCGCTCCTCCGCTTTCGCGTCGGGCGCATTGGGATCGGCGGCGGGCTGGATGCGCAGGATCGATTGCGGACCGTTGCTCATCATGTCGATGACCTTGCCGAGGGCTTCGCCCTGCAGGTTCACCGCATCCAGGCCGATCAGGTCGGACCAGTAATACTCGTCTTCCGGCAGCGCCGGAAAATCGGCACGCGACACCTGCACCGTGGCGCCCTTCAGCGCTTCGGCCATGTCGCGGTCGCTCAAGTCGACCAGGGTGGCGG
>CAJYQM010000155.1 GCA_913777025.1 uncultured Massilia sp.
GCCCTGCTTGCCGGGGGCCTTCTCCCGTGCCCGCTGGATCGCCTCGGCCAGCATGGGCAGGGCGAAGGGCTTGCGCAGGAACTCGGCACCCAGGGTCTGCAAGCGCTCGGGATCGAGCATGTAGCCGCTGACCAGCACCACCGGCATGTCCGGATGATGGACGGCCAGCCACTGCGCCAGGCCGATGCCGTCCAGCGTACCGGGCATCATCACGTCGGACAGGACCAGGTCGATGCGCGCGAAGTCGGCGCCGAGGGCGGCGTCGGCGCTGCCGGCCAGCGTTACGGATGCGCCGAGGCTGGCCAGAAGCGCCGAGGTGGTCTCGGCCACGGTCGGATCGTCCTCGACGCACAGGACGTGCAGGCCGCGCAGGCTGCATGCGTGATCCCCCGTCCGGGCCGGCTGCGCCAGGCCCGCATCGTCCCTGCTGCGCGGCAGGGCCATGCCGATCGTCGTGCCGACGGCCTCGCGCCGGATGAAGGCCCGCCCCTCGCTCTGGATGGCGAAGCCGTAGACCTGGGACAGCCCCAGGCCGGTGCCCTTACCCGTGTCCTTGGTGGTGAAGAAGGGCTCGAAGGCATGGCTGACGGTATGGTCCGACATGCCTTCACCATCGTCGGTGACGCAGATGCAGACGTGTTCGCCCGCGAGTTGCGCCAGTTCCGGCAGCGTGGCATCGGGCAGCACCACGTTGCGCGCGGCCAGGATGACGGTACCGCCGCCAGGCATGGCGTCGCGCGCGTTGCCGACGATGTTCAGGATGGCCGCGTCGAGCTGGGCCGGATCGACGAAGACCGGCCACAGCGTGGGCGGGATGCGCAGGACCAGGCGCACTTCGGCACCCAGGGCCGCCAGCAGCATCTCGGCGCTGGCGGCCAGGTGCGCGCGCAGGTCCAGGGCCGTGTTGTTCAGCGGCTGCTTGCGCGCATAGGCCAGCAATTGCTGGGTCAGGGCCGCGCCATGGTCGGACGCGCGCCGGATGCTGTCCAGCAGGCGCCCGGTACGGGCCTGTGCTTCATCGTCGAGCAGCCGGCGCATCAGCGTCTCGGCGCCCGAAATCACTTGCAGGATATTGTTGAAGTCATGCGCCACGCCGCCGGTCAGGCGGCCCAGCGTTTCGAG
Organism: uncultured Massilia sp.; assembly: GCA_913777025.1. Lineage (GTDB taxonomy): Bacteria > Pseudomonadota > Gammaproteobacteria > Burkholderiales > Burkholderiaceae_D > Telluria. The sequence goes on from CAJYQM010000155.1 coordinate 1,123, forward strand.
CTGGCGCGCCTCGGACAGCGCCTGTTCCGCGCGGCGCCGCTCCCCGGTTTCGCGCTGCAGCGAGCGGGTGCGCTCCTCGACCGCGGCTTCCAGCTCGGCGGCGTGGCGTTCCAGTGCCTGCCACTGGTCGCGCCGCGCGAATTGCAGCCGGCGCGCGCGGATCGCCGAGCGCAGCGACATCAGGAGCACGTCGCGCGAAGTCGGCCGCTCGACCAGCGTGACGTTGCCGAGCCGCGCCAGACGCGAGAAACGTTCGCGGTCGACCTGCACGCCGTCCTGGCCGGCCAGCACCAGCAGCGGCAGGTCGGACCAGGGCGGCTGGCGCCGCAAGGTCATGTCGAATCCATCCAGCGAACAGCGCGCCAGGCCTTCCTCGGTGACGATCGCGCACGCGGCACGCTCGTCCAGCGCCGCATAGAACGCATCCGCGTCCGCACACTGCAAGACATGGACGCCGTCGCTTTCCAGCAAGGCGCCCAGGGCGGCGGCATCGCCCGCCACGGGTGCGAACACGATGACCGTACCCGCGGCCATGCCGGCGCCGGCCAGGATGTCAGGAATCAAGAGGATGTTCTCCAGGTGGGGCGTCGGGCGTGCCGATCCGGCCGCCGATCTCGATGCCGGCGTCGGTCAGGTGCAGCGCCCGGATATCGTGCGAGTGCGGTCCCTGGCGTTTCTTGAGGATGGAGATCGCCTTGCGCACCGTATTGTCCTGCTCATAGTAACGCAGCGAAATGATGTTGTCGGTGATGATGCTGAGCGCGTCCGGCTCCTTGGACGTGTCCAGGTCCGCCGAGTGCGCACCGACGATGATCGCGGTGACGTTCATGTTGCTCAGGTAAGAGAACAACTCGTTCATCTGCAACAGCAGGGACTTTTCCTCGCGTATCACGTCGAGATAGGAATTGATGCTGTCGATGATGATCAGGCACACGCCCTGGTCTTCCACCAGGCGCCTCACGTTCCAGATGAACTCGCCGGGCGAGATGCGTGAGGGATTGATCCGGTGCAGGTGGAAACGGCGCGGGCGGCCCGCCCCTTCGTCCTCGTGCATGTGCTGCACCAGGCGCGAACGCAGCGTGATCTCCGACTCGTCGAAGGTGAAATAACCGACCTGGTGGCCGGCCTGCACGGCCGACAGGGCATACCGCAGCGCCAGCGTGGATTTGCCGACCCCGGACGGGCCGATCACCATGGTCGAACTGCCGCCCCCCAGCGCGCCGCCGAACAGGCCGTCGAGGCTGTCCACGCCGCTGAAGATCTCATAGGCCTGGCTGTCGCGGTGGTGCTCTTGCGCGATCAGGCTGGGGAAGACCAGGATTTCCCCGGTCTTGATGGCATAGTCGTGCCAACCGCTCTGGAAATCGCCTCCGCGCAATTTGACCACACGCAGGCGCCTGCGCGCGGCCCCGAAGCTGTGCTCGCGTTGCTCGAGCGTGATCACGGCATGCACCGCGCTCTGCAATTCGAATTCACGGCCATCCGAGGTCAGGTCGTCGAGCAGGAGCACGGTTGCCTGCAACTCCGCCAACCGGCGCCGCAATTCGATGATCTGGCGCCGGTAGTTGGCGCTGTCGCGCGCCAGCAGGCGCACCTCGACCATGGAATCGATCACGACGCGCTGGGCGTCGACTTCGGCGACCCGGTCCGCGATGCGATTGACCAGGGCCGACAGTTCCGAATCGGTCGGCAGCAGGATGGTCTGGGGCGGCATCCCGTCCGGCGGCACGGGCATGATTTCCTCGATCCTGATCCCGTCGAGCGGCCAGCCATGGCTGTCGGCAGTTGCCCGCAATTCCTCTTCGCTTTCGGACAAGGTGAGGTAGAGGCAGGTCTCGCCCATCTCGGCGCCCTTGGTCAGGTAACGCAGGCCAAGCGTCGTCTTGCCGGTACCCGGCCGGCCTTCGATCAGGTGCACGCGGTGGCACAGGAGGCCGCCGCGCAGCACGGCATCCAGTTCCGGGATGCCTGTGACGGTACGTTTCAGATCCATTGCCATGTTTGCCTTTTATGCAAAATTAATAGAAATGCACCTCGCTTTCGCGGTTCTTGCATCCAGTTGTGGAATAGTTGCAATCAATTTATCAATTTACAAGTACCGAACGCACATAGTCGCAATTAAATTTCTACAACCGGAAGGCTGGCCCACCGCCCGCTACGGCCGTGGACTCGGTCATCGACTCGTCCTTGAGGCGCACACCGGTGAGACCGCGGCGGTAAGCCTCGGCCAGCAGGGCGTGGAGTTTCAGCGCCGCGGCATCGTAGGCCAGCCCGGCCGGACGCACGTTGGAGATGCAGTTGCGGCTCTCGTCGGTCAGGCCGACGCGCGGCGCCCAGGTGAAATACAGGCCCATGCTGTCGGGCGAACTCAGTCCCGGGCGCTCGCCGACCAGCAGCAGCACGATGCGCGCGCCGAGCAGCGCCCCGACCTCGTCGCCGACCGCCACGCGGCCCTGCTCGACGATGCTCAGGGGTGCCAGCCTCCAGCCTTCGAGCGCGATGCGCGGCCACAGGGCTTTTAAAAAGGGCAGCGCATTCTGCTCGATGGCCTGCGCCGACAGGCCGTCGGCCAGCACCAGCGCCAGGTCGCATGCCGCCCCGTCGCGCGACTGCAGCATGGCGCGCGAGACCCCGTCCAGGCGCCGGCCCAGGTCGGGGCGCTGCAGGTAGGCCTGGCGGCTTGCGGCCGCGCTGTGCAGCCGCAGGCAGCTGCCGGGCGCCAGGCCCAGTCCCGCTTCCAGTTCGTCCGCCAGCCGCGCCACGTCGAGCGGATGGTGCACGGCGTCGCGCGCCTGCGCGTGCGCGAGCTGGAAGGCCAGCTGGGACGCGGTCGGCTGGCTGACGCCGGTGCGTCCCAGGGCGATGCGGGCATCGGTGAAGCGGCGCAGCGCCTGCCAGGGATCCGGGATGACCGGTTCAGTCGCCATGCCGGCTCCTTCAGTCCAGGCGCAGCAGCGCGCCCTGGAAGGCGGGCGGAATGCCCGGGCCCAGGCGCAGCGGACTGCCGTCCTCGTGTTCTGCGATCCGCATCGCGCGCAGCCAGGCCTCGAATTCCGGTGCCGGGTTCAAGCCGAGCACGCGGCGCGCATACAGGGCGTCGTGGAAGGACGTGGTCTGGTAATTCAGCATGATGTCGTCCGCGCCCGGCACGCCCATGATGTAGGTGCAGCCGGCCACGCCCAGCATCGTGAGCAGCACGTCCATGTCGTCCTGGTCGGCTTCGGCGTGATTCGTGTAGCAGACGTCGCACCCCATCGGCAGGCCGAGCAGCTTGCCGCAGAAGTGGTCTTCCAGGCCGGCGCGCGTGATCTGCTTGCCGTCGTACAGGTATTCCGGGCCGATGAAGCCGACCACGGTGTTCACCAGCAGCGGTTCATACGCCCGCGCCACCGCGTAGGCGCGCGCCTCGCAGGTCTGCTGGTCGACGCCGTGGTGGGCGCCGCTCGACAAGGCGCTGCCCTGCCCGGTCTCGAAATACATCACGTTGTTGCCGACCGTGCCACGTCCCAGCGCCAGCGCGGCCTGGCGCGCCTCCGCCAGCAGCTTCAGGTCGATGCCAAAGCTGGCGTTCGCCGCCTGGGTGCCCGCGATCGACTGGAACACCAGGTCGACCGGCGCGCCGCGCTCGATGGCCGCGAGCGTATTGGTGACGTGGGTCAGCACGCAGCTCTGGGTCGGGATCGCATGGCGCGCGATGACCTCGTCGAGCATGACCAGGATGCGCATCACCTGCGGCACGTTGTCGGTGGCCGGATTGATGCCGATGACGGCGTCGCCGCTGCCGTACAGGAGCCCGTCCAGCAGGCTGGCGGCGATGCCGGACGGGTCGTCCAGCGGGTGGTTCGGCTGCAGCCGGGTCGACAGCGTGCCGGGCAAGCCGACCGTGCCGCGAAAGCGCGTGACGACGCGGCACTTGCGCGCGACCAGCACCAGGTCCTGGATGCGCATGATCTTCGAGACCGCCGCCGCCATCTCGGGCGTGACGCCGGGGGCCAGTCTTGCCAGCGCGGCGTCGTCAGTGGCGTCGGCCAGCAGCCAGTCCCGGAAGCCGCCGACGGTGAGGTGGCGGATGGCATGGAACGCGGCGCCGTCGTGGCTGTCGACGATCAGGCGCGTGACTTCGTCCTCTTCGTAGGGGATCAGCGCCTCGTTCAGGAAGGTCGTGAGCGGCAGGTCGGCCAGCGCCATCTGCGCGGCGACGCGTTCCTCGCTGCTGGCGGCGGCGATGCCGGCCAGGCAGTCGCCGGCGCGCAGGGGCGTGGCCTTGGCGAGGAGCTCGCGCAGGTCGGCGAAGCGGTAGCTGCGGCTGCCTATGACGTGGGTATAGCGGCTCATGGTTGCATACTCCGGTTGTCTTCCCGCGGACATCCCATTGTAGGATGACCAGAGTATAACTGTGTCGCAACGCCGCCTCAGTATGCTGCCCAAAGCCCCCGAAAACGCCTAGAATAGTTGATTCACGGAATCAACTGCCGCCTCGGAACCTTATGCCTTTGGAAACTATCCTCTTTGCCGCACCGGCCACGCTTGCCGCCGCCCTCGCCGCCGGCCTGCTCGGCCTGTTCATCGGCAGCTTCCTGAACGTGGTCGCGCACCGGTTGCCGATCATGCGCCAGCGCGATTTCGACAACTACGTTGCCGACGAGGCCGGCAAGGACTTGCCGCACCAGGACCGTTTCAACTTCTTCACGCCGCGTTCGCGCTGCCCGCACTGCGGCCACCGGCTGTCGCTGGCCGAGACGATGCCGGTGCTCGGCTGGCTGCTGTTGCGCGGCAAGTGCAGTGCCTGCAAGGGCGCGGTGTCCGTGCGCTATCCGATCGTCGAGGCACTGACCGGTCTGCTGTCGGCCGCCCTGGTCTGGCACTTCGGCAGCGGCTTCATGGGACTGGCGAGCCTGGTGTTCATCTACCTGCTGATTCCGATCGTGCTGATCAACTACGATACCAGGATCGTCCCGGACGAACTGGTCTTACCGCTGATGTGGCTGGGCCTGCTGGCGAACCTGGACGGTGGCATCGCCCCGCTGCGCAATGCCGTGACCGGCGCCGCGGCCGGCTACCTGGTCCCGTGGGCCATCAACCGCCTGTTCAAGCTCGTCAAGCACATCGATGTCATCGGCCAGAGCTACTTCAAGCTGCTGGCCGCCATCGGCGCCTGGTTCGGACTGTTCGTGCCGCTGAGCTGGGACTTGCCGGCGCTGTATTTCTTCGCCCCGGCCGCGACGCTTGCCGCGGCGCTCATCGCTGGCGTGTTCGGCCTGCTGGTCGGCAGCTTCCTGAACGTGGTCGTGCATCGCCTGCCCATCATGGACCAGCGCGATTTCGACAACTACATTGCCCACGAAGCCGGTCAGCCGCTGCCGCACCAGGACCGCTTCGACCTGACCATGCCGCGCTCGCGCTGCCCGCACTGCGGCCACCAGATCACGGCGCTGGAAAACATCCCCTTGATCAGCTGGCTGGTCCTGCGCGGCAAGTGCAGCGCGTGCAAGGCGCCGATCTCGGCGCGCTATCCCATCGTCGAACTGGTCACCGGCCTGGTGTCCGCCGGCCTGGCCTGGCATTTCGGCCTGGACTGGATGGGGCTGGCGGTGCTGGGCTTCGGCTTCCTGCTGATTGCCATGACCCTGATCGACTACGACACCAAGACCCTGCCGGACGTCCTCACCTACCCGCTGCTGTGGCTGGGCCTGCTGGTCAACCTGGACGGCGCCATCGTGCCCCTGCGCGACGCCGTGATCGGCGCGGTGGCCGGGTACATGGTGCTGTGGACCGTGAGCTTCCTGTTCGAGATGGTGCGCGGCATCCCCGGCATGGGCAACGGCGACTTCAAGCTGCTGGCGGGGCTGGGCGCCTGGATGGGCTGGGTGCTGCTGCCGACCATCGTGGTCCTGTCCTCCTTCGTGGGCGCCGTGGTGGGCCTCGGCCTGATCCTGTTCGCCGGCCGCGCGCGCGACAATCCGATCCCGTTCGGCCCCTACCTGGCGGCGGCTGGTATGATCGCACTCTTGTACGGCATCCCGCTCACGCGCTACACGCAGGGGCTACTGCTGCAGGCCTGAGCCTTTTCGGCTGGGCCGGAGACACCATGACCCACGACCCAGCTGACACACCTCCCAAATTCGCGATCGGCCTGACCGGCGGCATCGGCTGCGGCAAAACCACGGTCGCCGACCTGTTCGCCGCGCGCGGCGCCTCGGTCATCGACACCGACCAGATCGCCCACGCCCTCACCGCCCCGCACGGCGCCGCCATGCCGGCGCTGCTCGAAGAATTCGGTCCCGGCTGTGCGACGCCGGAGGGCGCCCTCGACCGCGCCCGGATGCGCGCGCTGGTATTTACCGACCCGGGCGCCAGGACACGACTGGAAGCCATCCTGCATCCACGCATCCGCGACGCGACCGCCGCCGCCGCCCTGCTGGCGAACGGCCCCTACATCATCTACGTGGTGCCGCTCCTGATCGAATCCGGCACCTGGCGCGAGCGCGTGCACCGGGTGCTGGCGATCGACTGCCCGGAGCAAGTGCAGGTGGCGCGGGTGATGGCCAGGAACGGCCTGGACGAAGCGCAGGTGCGCGCCATCATGGCGGCCCAGGTCACGCGCGCGCAGCGCCTGGCGGCCGCCGACGACGTCATCGTCAACGATGCCGGCCTGGACGAACTGCTGCCGCAGGTGGAACGCCTGCACCTTGGATATCTTGACGAAGCGGCAAGATTAGCGGCGATTCCGAACGGACGTTTGTAATTTTGCCCATCATGGTTCAGAATCATGGGGTTGCTCGCCTGTCTACGCCGAGAGGAATGTCATTTTGATCGTCTACGAATACCCGTTCAACGAGCGGATTCGCACGTTGTTGCGGCTGGAAGACCTGTATGAGAAGTTCAAGTTCTTTGTCAGACAGGAACATCCTCTGCAGCATCACGTCGCGCTCTCGACGATCTTCGACATGCTGGAAGTGGCGGGCCGCGCGGACTTGAAGTCCGACCTGCTGCAGGAACTCGAGCGGCAGAAGCAGAGCCTGCTGGGCTACCGCAGCAACCCGAACGTCGCGCCCGAGATGCTGGACGCCGTGCTCGGGGAACTGGACGCCGTCAGCACCGCGCTGGTCGGCGCCCAGGGCAAGACCGGCCAGAACGTGCGCGAGAACGAATGGCTGATGAGCATCCGCGGCCGCACCATCATCCCCGGCGGCGCCTGCGAATTCGACCTGCCCTCCTACTATGCCTGGCAGCGCCGCCCGGCCGAGCAGCGCCATGCCGACATCATGGGCTGGTTCGCGCCGCTGGCGCCGCTGTTCGACGCGCTGTCGCTGGTGCTGCGCCTGCTGCGCGATTCCGGCGGCCCGGTCAAGATGATCGCCGTCTCCGGCAGCTACCAGCAGATGTTGCAGGGCAAGGTCTACCAGATGCTGCGGCTGTCGCTGGACGAGGCCCTCGGCGCGATCCCGGAGATCTCGGCGAACAAATACATGCTGTGGGTGCGCTTTACCACCCAGGGCGGGGACTGCAAACCCAAGCCGCTGGAAGAAGATGTACCATTCGAGCTCACCCTCTGTAATTTTTGAAGATTCACTGTCATGACCGTTGTATCCTGCCCCACCTGCGGCGCCAAGGTCGAATGGAAGCCGGAGAACAAGTTCCGTCCCTTCTGTTCCGAACGCTGCAAGCAAATCGACCTGGGCGCCTGGGCCGAAGAGAAGTACACCATTCCGGGCTCGGCGCCCGGTGAATCGAAGGACGACTCCATTCCCGAGTAAGCCCTGCCTGCCCCCATGAGCGGCGCGGGCCGCTTCCTCGCCCTGGCCGCGATCCGCGGCTACCAGCGCTGGCTGTCGCCGCGTAAGGGGTTCTGCTGTGCGTTTCGTGCCGCTACCGGCGGCGAGAGCTGCTCGAGCTACGGCTACCGCGTGATCGAACGTTTCGGCCTGGGTCGCGGGCTCGGCTTGCTCGACCGGCGGCTGGCCTTGTGCGGGCACGTGCACCGGCGCGCGCGGCCGGCCGCCCCTCCTGCGCCAGCGCCGATGATGCGCTACAGGCAGCACGGGCATTGCGACGTGCCTTGCGATTCGCCGGGCTGCGACGGGCCCGGCTGCCATGGACACGGCCTCGGGAAGGCATGCGATTGCGGTTCCGACGCGTTGGACATACTCGATTGCGCCAGCGATGCGCGCGATTGCGGGCGCTCGCGCCGCGATGAAGCGGCGCGCAGGAATACCGCGCAGATGGATGCGATTGCGCGGCGGGTGCGTGAACAGCGCCAGCGCAGGCAGAGCGACGAGGAAGGACGGCCTAGCTGACGCCAGGTTCCGGATAACGCACCCTGTCCAGCCACGCCAGCAAGGGAATGGTCGCCGGCAGCAGCGGACTCACCGAATACGCCCCCTGCCAGGCGAATGCCTGCCCTTCCAGGCTCTGCGGCTCCCCTTCCCATTCGCGGCTGATGTAGAAGTACAGCCTTACGTGCGCATGCTCGTACACGTGCTCGACGCAGCACCAGGGCGCGGCGCTCACCACCTTCACGCCCAGTTCCTCGACGAACTCGCGCTGCAGCGCATGGAAGATGTCCTCGCCCGCTTCCACTTTCCCGCCCGGGAATTCCCAGTAGCCGGCGTAGGGCTTGCCCTCGGGCCGCTGGCCCAGCAGGACGTCGCCGTTGGGGCGCATCAGGATGCCGACCGCGACGTCGACCGGTTTCTTCGCTTCAGGCATCCCGCTGCTCCCCTGCCGAACCTTCCTGCAGCTTGCCGGCGTAATCCTTGGCGAACTGCCAGGCCACGCGGCCCGAGCGCGAGCCGCGGCCCAGCGCCCACTGCAGCGCCTCGCCGCGCGCCGACTCGATCTGCGCCGGGGTGCAGCCGAAGCTCGCCAGCCAATGCCCGACGATGTCGAGGTAATCGTCCTGGCGGAACGGGTAGAACGACAGCCACAGGCCGAAGCGCTCGGACAGCGAGATCTTTTCCTCGACCGTCTCGCCCGGATGCAGGTCGCCGTCCTCGCCATGCCGGTAGCCGGCGTTGTCCGACATTTTTTCCGGCAGCAGGTGCCGCCGGTTCGAGGTCGCGTAAATGAGCACGTTGTCCGACTGCGCGGCCACGCTGCCGTCCAGCGCCACCTTCAGCGCCTTGTAGCCGGCCTCGCCCTCCTCGAAACTGAGGTCGTCGCAAAAGATCACGAAGCGCTCCGGCCGGCCTGCGACCAGGTCGACGATGTCCGGCAGATCGGCCAGGTCGGCCTTGTCGACTTCGATCAGGCGCAGGCCCTGGCCGGCAAAACCGTTCAGGCAGGCCTTGATGAGCGAGGACTTGCCGGTGCCGCGCGCGCCGGTCAGGAGCACGTTGTTGGCCGGGCGGCGATTCACGAACTGGCGCGTGTTCTGCTCGATCTGCGCCTTCTGGCGCTCGACGTGCTGCAGGTCTTCCAGGCGGATGTTCGACGCGTGCGCCACCGCCTGCAAGACGTGCCCGCCGCCCGGCCCCGAGCGGCGGCGCCAGCGGAAGGCGAAGCAGTGCTTGAAATCCGGCTCGCGCGGCGCCGCGGGCGGCAACAGGCCTTCCACCCGCGCCAGCAGCGCTTCCGCGCGGTGCAGGAACTGTTCCAGCTGATTCATCGCTACCGCCTCAGGAACGGTAGTCGGCGTTGATCGAGACGTAGTCGTGCGACAGGTCGCAGGTCCACACGGTGGCGCTGGCATCGCCGCGACCGAGCTCCACGCGCACCACGATCTCGGCCTGCTTCATCACGCGCTGGCCATCCTCTTCCTTGTAATCCGGGTTGCGCCCGCCGGCCTTGGCGACCCAGACGTCGTCCAGGTAGAGATCCAGCTTGCTGGTGTCGAGGTCGTCGACGCCGGCGTAGCCGATCGCGGCCAGGATGCGGCCCAGGTTCGGGTCGGATGCGAAGAAGGCGGTCTTCACCAGCGGCGAGTGGGCGATGGCGTAGGCGATCTTGCGGCACTCTTCCATGTCGCGGCCCTGCTCCACGCTGATGGTGATGAACTTGGTCGCGCCTTCGCCGTCGCGGATGATCTGCTGCGCCAGGTGGCGCGAGATGCCGGTGACGGCGTCGCGCAGCGCCGGGTAGTCCGGGTGCTCGAGCGAATCGACATTCAGCGCGCCCGCACCGGTCGCCACGATGATGAAGGAATCGTTGGTCGAGGTGTCGCCGTCGATGGTGATCGAATTGAACGAGCGGTCGGCGGCATACTTCACCAGCTCGTCCAGCACCGGCTGCGCGACCTTGGCGTCGAAGGCCAGGTAGCCGAGCATGGTCGCCATGTTCGGCTTGATCATGCCGGCGCCCTTGCTGATGCCGGTCATGGTGACGCTGTGGCCGCCGATGGTGGTCGTGAGCGAGGCCGCCTTCGGCTGGGTGTCGGTGGTCATGATCGACTCCGCCGCGTTGAACCAGTTGTCCTGCTTCAGGTTGGCGATGGCGGCGGGCAGGCCGGCGACGATCTTCTGGACCGGCAGCGGCTCCAGGATCACGCCGGTGGAGAACGGCAGCACCTGCTGCGCGTCGATGCCGAGCAGGCGCGCGGCCTCGTCGCAGGTGGCGCGCGCATTGGCCAGGCCCGGCTCGCCGGTGGCGGCGTTGGCGTTGCCGGTGTTGACCACCAGCGCGCGGATCGGCTTGCCGCCATCCTTGACGGCGGCCAGGTTGGCCTTGGAGACCTGGACCGGCGCGGCGCAGAAGCGGTTCTTGGTGAAGACGCCGGCGACCGTCGCGCCCTCGGCGAGCTTCATCACCAGCAGGTCCTTGCGGTTCGGCTTCTTGATGCCGGCTTCGGCGAAGCCCAGTTCGATGCCGTTAACGGGTTTCAGTTCAGCGGCGACGGGCAGGGGGGAATTGACGGCCATGGCGTTCTCGGTAGGGAAAAAGGAAAGATTGTCGAATCCGGTATTGTACGCCAGAGGATGAAAGGGGCGCCCTGCCGTGGAGTGGCGCGCCCTGGTTAACGCTTTCTTAAGATGGCTAGTTGTATATTAGAAAGTCTTTACAAGCCGGAGCCCCAGATGACCGATAACCAACGCGACGTATTGAGCGCCTGCTTTTCGCTGGCGATCATCCTGTTCGCCCTGTTCGTGACGCAGCGCTTCCTGCTGCCCCTGCTGTGGGCGGCGATCCTGTGCATTGCCACCTGGCCGCTGTACCGGCGCGTGCTGGCGGCGCTCGGCGGCCAGCGCGAGATCCTGGCCGCGGCCCTGGTCACCGTGCTCGGCGCGATCGTCTTCATGACCCCGCTCGTGTTTGGCGTGACCCAGGCCGCGCACCAGGCACCGGCCCTGGCCCAGCTGGTCGCCAACGCCAACACCGAGGGCCTGGCGGCGCCGGCATGGCTGGCGCGCATCCCCTTCGCAGGCCATGAAATCCTCGAGTGGTGGAACGCGACGCTGGGCCAGCCTCACGGCCTGGCCCACCTGCTGCAGGACAGCTCGGTCGGGCACATGCAGTCGGCCAGCGAAGTGCTCAAGCGCGTCGGCAGCAACGTCATGCACCGCCTGGTCGACGTGGTGTTCGCCTTCGTCTGCCTGTTCTTCTTCTACAAGGATGGCGCCGCGCTGCAGCGCCAGACGGACGCGATCGGGTCGCACCTGATCGGCGCCCAGCGCTGGACCCTGTATTCGCTGAAGGTGCCGGTGGCGGTGCGCGCCACCGTCAACGGCCTTGTGCTGGTAGGGCTGGCGGAAGGCGTCCTGCTCGGCATCGGCTACGAGATCGCGGGCGTCCCCTCTGCCGTGCTGTGGGCCGCCGCCACCGGCGTGCTGGCCATCATCCCGTTCGGCGCGCCGCTCGCATTTGGCGCCGTGGCCGCCTTCCTGCTGTACCAGGGCAATCCGGCCGCCGCGATCGCCATTGCCGTCTGGGGCGCCGTCGTGCTGTTCATCGCCGACCACTTCGTGCGCCCGCAGATGATCGGCAGCGCCACCCAGCTGCCCTTCCTGGCGGTCCTGCTGGGCATCCTGGGCGGGGTCGAGACGCTGGGGTTGATCGGCCTGTTCGTCGGCCCGGTGGTCATGACCCTGTTCGTCACGCTGTGGCACGAGGAACGGCGTTTCCGCGGGGCGCGCCCGGCGACGAATAAGGCTTGACCCTGACGCCACGTGAGGCTTGAAGCTGGGTTTACGCCGAAACAGGAGGAGTTCGAATGCTGAAAGTGGGTGAACTGGCGCTTGCCGCCAACCTGACGGTGCGCACGCTGCACCATTACGACAGCATCGGGCTGCTCCGCCCTTCGGCGCGTTCCGATGCCGGCTACCGGCTCTATGACCGCGATGACGTGGCGCGCCTGCACCGTATCCAGGCCCTGCGCGCATTCGGCATGGGCCTGGCCGACATCGGCCTTTACCTGGACAGCCCGGAAGGCAGCGCCCTGGCCGTGGTCGAACGCCAGCTGGCCGCGCTCGACCGGAAAATGCAGGAAGCGGCGCAGATGCGCAGGCATTTGCTGCGCCTGCGCACGGAACTGGCGGATGGCCGCGAGCCGGACCTGCCGACCTGGCTGGACTCACTGGAGCGGATGAGCATGTACGAAAAATACTTCACGCAGGACGAACTGGCGCGCCTCCCGATGTACCACGACGATGCCGTCAAGGCGCAATGGCAAGGGCTGGTGGAAGAAGCCCGGGAATTGATCCGCACGCAGGTGGCGCCGGATTCGGCAGTCGCCGCCGCTTTCGGCCGGCGCTGGCTGGAAGCCTTTGGCCACGGCACGGGCGGCGACGCCGACCTCGCCGCCCGCATGAACCTGATGGCCGAGCGCGAAAAGGAGGCGGTCGGCATCCCGCAGGAGGTGATGCACTACGTGGTGGCGATCATCGGCGAGCTGAAACAGGCGATCTGGGCACGCTACCTGGCGCCGGACGTGATCGCGCGCATGCGCAATCACTACATCACCCGCGGCCAGGAATGGACCATCCTGATCGGCAAGGTGCGCGAACAGATGCGCGCCGATCCTGGCGCCACCCAGCCGGCGTCGCAGGCGCTGGGGCGGCAGTGGATGGAGCTGTTCCACGACATGATCGGGACCGATCCGGAGGCGGTCGCGGGCTTTCGCCGGGCGATCCAGGAGCAGCCGATGCTGCGCAAGGGGGCGGGGGTCGATGACGAGGCCGTGGCGTGGTTGAGGAAGGGAATCCAGAGGTTGGGTGGACGGCTGTGCCGTCCACCCTACCCGAAGATTCCACCCTACCCGAAGATAAAAAAGGCACCCCGCGGGGTGCCTTTTTTATTTTC
>CAJYQM010000156.1 GCA_913777025.1 uncultured Massilia sp.
AACGGTACAACATCCGCCAACCCCCGGTCAAGCCGGACCATGATAGGAAGAGATTCCATGAGCGATACCACCTTCTACACCACCCTCCAGCAGAAACTCGACACGCTCAAGACCGAAGGCCTGTTCAAGCCCGAGCGCGTGATCGCCTCGCGCCAGGGTTCGGAGGTGGTCGCCCAGGATGGCCGCACCCTGATCAATATGTGCGCCAACAACTATCTCGGCCTGTCCGGCGACGAGCAGACCGTGCAGGCGGCCGGTGCGGCACTGGAAAAATACGGCTACGGCCTGTCGTCGGTGCGTTTCATCTGCGGTACCCAGACCGTGCACAAGGAGCTGGAGCAGGCCCTGTCGCGCTTCCTGGGCACCGAGGACACCATCCTGTACGCCGCGGCCTTCGACGCCAACGGCGGCGTGTTCGAGCCGCTGTTCGACGAGAACGACGCCATCATTTCGGACGCCCTGAACCACGCCTCGCTGATCGACGGCATCCGCCTGTGCAAGGCGGCCCGTTATCGTTACGCCAACAACGACATGGCCGACCTGGAAAAGCAGCTGCAGGCCGCAACGGATGCCGGCAAGCGCCATAAAGTCATCGTCACCGACGGCGTGTTCTCGATGGACGGCACCATAGCCCAGCTGGACAAGATCGTCGAGCTGGCCGAAAGGTATGGCGCCCTGACCCTGGTCGACGAATCGCACGCCTCGGGCTTCATGGGCGTGACCGGCCGCGGCACCCACGAGCACTGCGGCGTGGTCGGCAAGATCGACATCATCACCGGCACCCTGGGCAAGGCGCTGGGCGGCGCGATGGGCGGTTTCACGTCCGGACGCCGCGAAGTCATCGAGACCCTGCGCCAGAAGTCGCGTCCTTATCTGTTCTCGAACACGCTGGCGCCGATGATCGCCGGTGCCTCGCTGGCCGTGCTGGAGCGTATCAGCAAGTCCACCGAACTGCGCGACCGCCTGCACGAGAACACCGCTTACTTCCGGAAGGAGATCGAGCGCATCGGCTTCACCATCAAGCCGGGCACCCACCCGGTGGTACCGGTCATGCTGTTCGACGCGCCGGTCGCGCAGAAATTCGCGGCGCGCATGTTCGAATTGGGCGTGCTGCTGTCGGGCTTCTTCTATCCGGTGGTGCCGATGGGCCAGGCGCGCGTGCGCGTGCAACTGTCGGCGGCGCACACCCGCGAGCAGCTGGACACGGTGCTCAAGGCCTTCGAACAGGCGGGGCGCGAACTCGGCATCATCAAGCAATAATCGGCAGTCGACTCACCCGCCCCGGCGTCCACGAGACCCGGGCCGGCCGGCTCATCAAGCTCATAGAATAGTCAGGAATTTCATGGAACGCATCCTCATCATCGGCGCCAACGGCCAGATCGGCAGTGAACTCGTCACCGCACTCGCGCAGCAGCACGGCGCCGCCAACGTCATCGCCTCGGACATCGGGCTCGAGAACGTCTACGGCGCGGCGCGCTACACCCGCCTGGACGTGATGGACCGCGACGCGGTGGCGAAACTGGTCGCCGATGAAGGCATCACCCAGGTCTACCAGCTGGCCGCGCTGTTGTCGGCCACCGGCGAGAAAGCGCCGCTCAAGGCCTGGACGCTGAACATGGATGGCCTGCTGAACATCCTGGAAATCGCGCGCGAGCGCGGTGAAGCCGGCAAGCCGCTGAAGGTCTTCTGGCCCTCGTCGATCGCCGCCTTCGGCCCCAACACGCCGGCGGAAAACACCCCGCAATACACGGTGATGGACCCGACCTCGATCTACGGCATCAGCAAGCTGGCCGGCGAGCGCCTGTGCGAGTACTATCACGCCAAGTACGGCGTCGACGTGCGCAGCATCCGCTACCCGGGCATCATCAGCTTCAAGTCGCCCCCGGGCGGCGGCACCACGGACTACGCGATCGCGATCTTCCATGCGGCCCTGCGCGGCGAGACCTACGAATGCTTCCTGGGCCCGGAAACCACGCTGCCGATGATCTACATGCCGGACGCGATCCGCGCCACGATCGAGCTGATGGATGCGCCAAGCGACAAGGTCGCGATCCGCTCCTCGTACAACGTCGCCGGCGTCTCGTTCAACCCGCGCGAACTGGCGGCCAGCATCCAGGCGGCGCTGCCGGAATTCCGCATCGCCTACAAGCCGGACAGCCGCCAGCAGATCGCCGATTCCTGGCCGAAGAGCCTGGACGACAGCCGCGCCACCGCGGACTGGGGCTGGAAGGCGCGCATCGGCGTGGAGGAGATGGTGGCCGACATGCTCGAGAACGTGGATGTGGGCTTGAGCAAGGCTGCGTAAGCATCCATCTCAATCACGAAGCGCGATACCGTCGTTCCTGCCGAGCAGGAGCGACGTTTGTTTTTGCATCACAAAAGAATCTCAGGAGACAGCGCATGGACATGAGCGTATTTGACCTTTTCAAGATTGGCATCGGCCCTTCGAGTTCGCACACGGTCGGCCCGATGGTCGCCGCGCGCCGCTTCCTGCTGGAGTCCGGCCACCTCGACGAGGCGGTCGGCATCGAAGCCCACCTGTATGGCTCGCTGGCCCTGACCGGTGTCGGCCACGCGACCGACAAGGCGGTCATCCTCGGCCTGATGGGCGAAACCCCGCAGGACGTGGATCCGCGCGCGGTCGAGGACAAGCTGGCGGAAGCGGAACTGGACGGCGTGCTGAAGCTGCTGGGC
>CAJYQM010000157.1 GCA_913777025.1 uncultured Massilia sp.
CCGAGATCACGTTGAAAATCAACGCGTGGCGCATGAACGGGATGTCCCGTTTGATCTTGAAAAATTCCATGTCTTTCCTCGATTACCTTATTTCTTCACGGCCTGCTTGGCGCCAGTGGCATCCATGCCGGCGTTCCAGACGGTGCCGATGGCCAGCTTCTTGATCTTCTTGCCGCGGCGGCCGTACCACAGGTTCACCACGCCGCGCGAGACGACCACGGCCGAGAACATCGAGGTCAGGATGCCCAGGCAGTGCACGACGGCAAAGCCGCGCACCGCACCCGAACCGAACACCAGCAGCGCCAGGCCGACGATCAGGGTGGTGACGTTCGAGTCCAGGATGGTGGCCCAGGCGTGCTCGAAGCCGGCCGAGATCGATGCCTGTGGTGTATTACCCGCACGCAATTCCTCACGGATGCGCTCGTTGATCAGCACGTTCGCATCGATCGCCATACCCAGCGCCAGTGCGATTGCCGCGATACCCGGCAGGGTCAGGGTCGCCTGCAGCATGGACAGCAGGGCCAGCAGGAACAGCAGGTTGCAGGCCAGCGCCACCACGCTGAAGAAGCCGAACAGCTGATAGTAGATGATCATGAAGATCGCGATCGCCACGAAGCCCCACACGGTCGAATGCAGGCCGCGCGAGATGTTTTCTGCGCCCAGTTGCGGGCCGACCACGCGTTCCTCGACGAAGTCCATCGGCGCCGACAGCGCGCCGGAGCGCAGCAACAGGGCCAGTTCGGCGGCTTCCTGCGGCGAGCGCATGCCGGTGGTCTGGAAGTTCTTGCCGAATTCGCCCTGGATGGTCGCGACCTGCAGCACCGTGTACTTGCCCTTTTCCTTCAGCAGCGCAGCCATGCGCTTGCCGACGCGCTCGCGCGTCATGGCGCGCATCTTGCGGCCGCCTTCCTCGTTCAGCTCGATGTTCACCGACGGACGCTGGTTCTGGTCGAAACCGGCGGTGGCGCTGACGATCGACTTACCCGTCACGACTACGTCTTTCGACACCACGACCGGCACGTCGCGGCCCTGGGTAAACAATTCCGAGTTCAGCGGGATCGCCGCGTTCAGTTCGGTGCCCGGGGTGATCGTGTCGTCGGTCACGCGGTATTCCAGGGTGGCGGTACGGCCGATGATGTCTTTCGCATGGGCGACATCTTGCACGCCCGGCAATTGAACGATGATACGGTCACGGCCCTGCTGCTGGATCACCGGCTCCGACACGCCCAGCGCATTGATACGCTTGCTCAGGGTCGAGATGTTCTGCTTGACGCCCTCTTCGACCGCGCGGTCCAGCGCGGCCTGCTTCAGGCCCACGACCAGTTTCAGGTCGGTGCCGTCGGCGGCTTCGGTGAAGGTCAGGTCGTTGTTCTGGTTGGCCAGCACGCTGCGCGCCTTGGCGCGGGTGTCGGCGTCGCGGAAGCGGATCTCGATGTTGTTGCCGACGCGCTCGATACCGGCGTGGCGCACGTTCTGGTCGCGCAGCAGCGCACGGGCAGACGACTGGATACCCTTGATGCTGGTGTCCTGGACCTCCTTGGCATTGATCTGCATCAGGAAGTGCACGCCGCCGCGCAAGTCGAGGCCGAGGTTCATCGCCTTGGCGTTCAATTTCTGCATCCAGAGCGGGGTGTTCTTGACCAGGTTGACGGTGACCGTGTAGTCCGGGTCGGACTGGTCGCGGTTCATGTCGCGCTCGAGCGCCTGCTTGGCCTTGAACTGGGCGTCGGTGCTGTTGAAGCGCGCGAGGACCGAGGTCGTGTCGCCGGAGCCTTCCAGGCTGACCTGTTCAGGGGGCACGCCATTGCGTTTGAGGGCTTCGGCGACCTGGGTGACGGTATCGCTGTTGACCCTGACGGTGGCCTTGTCGGTGGTGATCTGCAGCGCCGGCGAGTCGACGAAGTAGTTGGGCGAGGTGTACAACAAGCCCAGCAGCACGGCCACCAGGATCAGGATGTATTTCCAGAGGGGATAACGATTCATGATGTTCCAGCGTTTAAGAATGGGCAAGGCGGGCACGTGGCCCGCCTCCTTCTTACAGGGACTTCAGGGTGCCCTTCGGCAGCAGTCCGGTGACGGCATTCTTCTGCACCACCATTTCGGTGTTGGCAGCCACCTCGATGGTGACGTAGGCATCGCCGACCTTGGTCACGCGACCCAGCACCCCACCGACGGTGATCACTTCGTCGCCCTTGGCCAGCGCATCCATCATCGAGCGCAGTTCCTTCTGGCGCTTCTGCTGCGGACGGATCATGAGGAAATACATGACCACGAACATCAGGATCAGCGGGGCGAAGGTGGTGAGGCTGCCCATGATGCCCGGGTCGGCGGCGGCACCGGCGGTTTGCGCGTAAGCGTTGGAAATGAACACAAGGACTCCGATTCTAAATATATAAGGTGAAAATCAAGCGCTGTATTCTAGCACCGGCCTATGGCCACAGGCCATTTTCGGGCATGTGGCAGCAAGATGCCTGATTGCAAGACGTTAGCGAAAAAATAATTGGTGAGGTAAGTACTTCCTAGCCCGCTCAAACCCCGCGGGCGCGATCCGCATTGAACTGCAGGCGGAATTCATGGAAGCGATCCGCATCAATCGCGTCGCGGATTTCCTGCATCAGGTTCAGGTAGTAGTGCAGGTTGTGGATCGTGTTCAGGCGCGCGCCCAGGATCTCCTTGGAGCGGTGCAGGTGATGCAGGTAGGCGCGCGAGAAATTCTTGCAGCAATAGCAAGTGCAGGACGCGTCCAGCGGCGCCTGGTCATCCTTGTAACGCGCGTTCTTGATCTTGAGGTCGCCGAAACGGGTGAACAGCCAGCCGTTGCGGGCATTCCGGGTCGGCATCACGCAGTCGAACATGTCGACGCCATTGGCCACGCCGGCCACCAGGTCTTCCGGGGTGCCGACGCCCATCAGGTAGTGCGGCTTGTTTTCAGGCAGGCGCGGCCCGACGTGCTCGAGGATGCGCATCATGTCTTCCTTCGGCTCGCCGACGGAGAGACCCCCGATCGCCAGGCCCGGGAAATCGATCTCTTCCAGGCCGGCCAGCGATTCGTCGCGCAGGCGCTCGTACATACCGCCCTGCACGATGCCGAACAGCGCGTTCGGGTTCTCGCCCTTGTTGAACTCGTTCATCGAACGCTGGGCCCAGCGCAGCGACATGCGCATCGACTTTGCCGCCTCTTCGCTGGTCGCCGGACGGCCGTCGATTTCATACGGGGTGCACTCGTCGAACTGCATCACGATGTCGGAATTCAGCGAACGCTGGATCTGCATCGAGATTTCCGGCGACAGGAACTGGCGCGAGCCGTCGATCGGCGAGGCGAATTTGACGCCCTCTTCCGTGATCTTGCGCATGGCGCCCAGCGAAAACACCTGGAAGCCGCCGGAGTCGGTCAGGATCGGCTTGTCCCAGCCCATGAAGCCATGCAGGCCGCCGAATTTGTCCAGCACCTGGGTACCCGGACGCAGCCACAAGTGAAAAGTGTTGCCGAGGATGATCTGCGAACCGACTTCCTTGAGTTCGTTCGGATCCATCGCCTTGACCGAGCCATACGTGCCGACCGGCATGAAGATCGGGGTTTCGATGGTGCCGTGGTTCAACTTCAGGCGGCCGCGCCGTGCGTGCGACAGGCCGCTGGTGTCTTTCTTGAGAAGGGTAAATTCCAGCATGTCTATTAATTAGTGTGTGCCGCTTGGCGTGAATCGGTGGTGAGTAACATCGCGTCGCCATAGCTGAAGAAGCGGTATTCGCTGGCGATCGCATGCGCGTAAGCCTTGCGGATGGGCTCGTAGCCGGCAAAGGCCGACACCAGCATCATCAGCGTCGACTTCGGCAGGTGGAAATTCGTGATCAGGCGCGTCACCGTCTTGAACAGATAGCCCGGGGTGATGAACAGCTTGGTATCGCCGCTGCCCGCCTGCAGGCTGCCCGACTGCGAGGCAGATTCCAACGCGCGCAGCGAAGTGGTGCCGACCGCGACCACATCGTGGCCGCCGGCCTGGGCGGCGCGTACCGCATCGACGGTCTCTTGCGGGATCGTGTACCACTCGCTGTGCATCTTGTGCTCGCTCAGGTTTTCCACGCGCACCGGCTGGAAGGTGCCGGCGCCCACGTGCAGGGTGACGTAGGCGATGGCGACGCCTTTGGCGGCGACGCGGTCCAGCAGCGCCTGGTCGAAGTGCAGGCCGGCCGTCGGCGCGGCGACGGCGCCGGGCTCCTTGGAATAGACCGTCTGGTAGCGCTGCTCGTCGAAATCGTCGGCGTCGTGCTCGATGTAGGGCGGCAGCGGCAGGCGGCCGTGGGCCTCGATCAGGTCGAACACGTCGCCATCGAAATGGAGCGTGAAGAATTCGCCGGCGCGCTCGCCGACGCCGACCTCGAAGGCGTCCGCCAGGCGGATGCGCGAGCCCGGCTTGGGCGACTTCGACGCCCGCACCTGGGCCAGCACGGTGCGCGGGTCGAGCACGCGCTCGACCAGCACCTCGACCTGGCCGCCGGTGTCCTTCTGGCCGAAGAAGCGCGCCTTCAGCACGCGGGTATTGTTCATCACCAGCACGTCGCCCGCCTGCAGCTGGTCGACGATGTCTGAAAATTTACGGTCGCTGATGCGCTCGCCGTCCAGTTGCAGCAGGCGCGAGGCGCTGCGGTCCGGCAGCGGCACTTGGGCGATGCGCTCGGGCGGCAGGTCAAAATCGAAATCGGAAAGGGAATACATTCTGCTCATCTTGGGAATCGTGGCCCGCAGCCTTACAATAGGGGCTCAAGCGTGTATGGCGAACCTTCTATTTTACCCGCTTTTCACGCCAATCAAGCCCTTATGCCCGCCACCAAAGCCAAAGCCGCACCCGTCCCGGCATCGAAAAACATCGAAGCCAAGCTCGCCAAGCTCGGCCTGCGCACCGACATGGACCTGGTGCTGCACCTGCCCATGCGCTACGAGGACGAGACCGAAGTGGTCCCTATCCGCGACGCCTGCCTGCGCGGCGGCCATGTGTCGCAGGTCGAGGGCGTCGTGATCAAGAACGAAATCAGCTACAAGCCACGCAAGCAGTTACTGGTGTCGATCGCCGACGAGACCTCGGACATCCAGCTGCGCTTCATGAATTTCTACGGCAGCCAGGTCAAGCAGCTGGCGGAAGGCACGCGCGTGCGCGCCCGCGCCGAGGTACGCCACGGCTTCTTCGGCGCCGAGATGGTGCACCCGGCGTATAAGGTCGTCAACGAAGGCGCGCCGCTGCCGACTTCCCTGACGCCGGTGTATCCGGCCGGCGAAGGGCTGTCGCAGACCATCTTGCGGCGCGCGATCGCGGACGCGATGAAGCGCGTCGACTGGCAGGACACGGTGCCGCAATCGGTGCGCACGCGCCTGAACCTGGCCGAATTCCAGCCGGCGGTGCGCCTGCTGCACTATCCGCCGGCGGAAGTCGACACCCACGCGCTGATCGAGCGCAGCCATCCGGCCTGGACGCGCGTGAAGTTCGACGAGCTGCTGGCCCAGCAGCTGTCGCTGAAACGCGCGCAGCAGGCGCGCCGCGAAAAAGGCGCGCCGCACCTGCGCACCGTGGGCACGCTCTCGAAGGCCTTCCTGGAAACGCTGCCCTTCAAGCTGACGGCTGCCCAGGCGCGCGTGGTCAAGGAAATCAGCGCCGACCTGCACGAGGGTTACCCGATGCAGCGCCTGCTGCAGGGCGACGTCGGCAGCGGCAAGACCGTGGTCGCCGCGCTGGCGGCGGCCCAGGCCATCGACAGCGGCTACCAGGCCGCCTTGATGGCGCCGACCGAGATCCTGGCCGAGCAGCACTTCCGCAAGATCGCGGCCTGGATGGAGCCCCTGGGCGTAAAAGTCGCCTGGCTCACCGGCAGCCTGAAAAAGAAGGAAAAGCAGGCCGCCAGCGAGATGGCGGAAACGGGCGAGGCCAACCTCGTGATCGGCACGCATGCCCTGATCCAGGATTCGGTGCAGTTCGCGAAACTGGGCCTGGTGCTGGTCGACGAACAGCACCGCTTCGGCGTCGGCCAGCGCCTCACGCTGCGGAACAAGGGCAGCGACGGCCTGGTGCCGCACCAGCTGATGATGTCGGCCACGCCGATCCCGCGCACGCTGGCGATGACCTACTACGCCGACCTGGAAGTGTCCGTCATCGACGAGCTGCCGCCGGGCCGCACGCCGATCGTCACGCGCGCGATCGACCAGAACCGGCGCGATGAAGTGATCGAGCGCGTGCACGCGGCGGCGCTCGAAGGCCGGCAAGTGTACTGGGTGTGCCCGCTGATCGAGGAATCGGAGGCGCTGCAGCTGCAGACCGCCACCGACACCTTCGAGACCCTGGCCGCTTCCCTGCCCGACCTGGTGGTCGGCCTGGTGCACGGGCGCATGAAACCTCTTGAAAAACAGGTGATCATGGATGCGTTCTCCGCCGGCGAGGTGCACGTGCTGGTGGCGACGACCGTGATCGAGGTCGGCGTCGACGTGCCGAATGCCTCGTTGATGGTGATCGAGCACGCCGAGCGCTTCGGCCTGTCGCAGCTGCACCAGCTGCGCGGGCGCGTGGGCCGCGGCTCGGCGGCCAGCGTCTGCCTGCTGCTGTATCAGAGCCCGCTTGGCCACGTGGCCAAGCAGCGCCTGATGACGATGCGCGAGACCACCGACGGCTTCGAGATCGCGCGGCGCGACCTGGAAATCCGCGGCCCCGGCGAATTTTTGGGCGCGCGCCAGTCGGGCGAAGCGATGCTGCGCTTTGCCAACCTGGAGACGGACCAGTGGATCGTGGAACAGGCGCGCGATGTGGCGCAATGGCTGCTGGATGCGGGGACGCCGGAGGCGGAGGCGATCGTGGATGCGCACCTGCTGCGGTGGCTGGGCGGGCGAGAGGAGTTCTTGAAGGTTTGAGGCAGGGCCTCGAATATCGTTAGCGCGTAAACGTCATCCCCGCGAAGGCGGGGATCCAGGTTCTGCGTGAGCTAACGAAACGCTGGCAAACTTGGAGCAAATGATGCCGATGGCATCATTTGCGCCTGCGCGGGGATGACGGTTCAACTTTCCGTCACTTCGAATTACTTAGCCGGCGTCACAACCGCCACCTTGGTGTCCTTGTGCGCCTCGGCCTTGTGCTCGGCCTTGGCCGCCTTGTGTTCGGCCTTGGCTTCCTTCACGTCGGCCTTGGCCGCAGCCTTGGTCTCTTTCACTTCCGCCTTCGCTGCCTGTTTTTCCTGCTTGGCTTCGGCCTTGGCCGCCGCCGGGGTGGTGGTGGCCGGTGCCGGGGCCTGGGCGAAAGCTGCGGTGGCGAACAGGCCGGCGATCAGGGTAGCGATGGTCTTTTTCATGATGAATGGTCCTTGGTATCGTTTCGGTTGCAGCGCACGTTCATCGTGTCGCTTGTCCATAAAACGAGCCATCCCATCGTCCTGTTGACCGGCTTTACAAACGCTTACCGCGCTGACAGATGCTTACAACTCAGCGGTATTCGCCTCATTCTTCGCCTCATTCGACCTTCGTCAGTTCCACGCCGTCCACCGTCATCTTCCACTTGCCGTCCTCGCGGTGCGGCGGCTTGCTGACGACGAAGGTCGAGCGCATCAGGCTGAAGCCGACGTCGAAGTTATCGCCGTTGAAGCCTTGCAGGTCGACGTTCAGGTTGAGGTTCTTGCCCGGCTGCTTGCGCGCGTATTCGACGTGGCCGTCCTGCTTGAGATGGATGCGCATATCCTTGCCGCGCCAGTCGCCGACGTAGGCCGCCTTGTCGGCGGGGACCGGGACCGGGTCGGCAAAGCTGGGGGCAGCGGCGAGCAGGCAGGCGGCGAACATGGTGGCGCGCAGGATCATGGCATTTCCTCGGTGAGCAAGAATGATCGGAAAAGTATCGTACCGACGACCTTCTCCGTCAAACAAGAATGCGTATGCATGCGTGGTCAAACTTCCACAGGCATCCTGGCCGCGACCCGGGCACTGCGCGCCATCTGCTGGAGGCGAAGACCTCGCTGAAGGAGATCGCGGCGCGCACCGGGTATGCGAGCCAGGGGCAGTTCTCGAAGGCCTTCATCCGGCGCCTAGGGGGCAGCCCTGGCTTGTTCAGCGAGATGCACAGCGTGGGCTGAAACGCGGCTTCAAACAAGGTCATTCCCGCGAAAGCGGGAATCCATACTGAGCCGATCGAAGTGACTCGGCATGGGTTCCCGCTTTCGCGGGAACGACGCTTTCAAGCTCGCTAGTTAGTTGGGCGCAGTCGTATTCTGCCCTTCCGCCGGCACCTTGTCGGTGTCCCTGGTCGACGGCTTGGCCTTGCTGCCGGACTTCTTCTTTGTCGCTTTGGGTTTCTGCCCGGACTTGGCATCCGGTTTCGCTTCCCGCTTCTCGTGCGCCGACTGCGCCTTGGCGACTTCCGGCGAGACCGCCGACTGCGGCGTCGTGCTCGACGGGGTGGCCGGGGCCGGCGTGGTCTGGGCGAAGGCAGCGGAGGCGAACAAGCCGGCGATCAGGGTGGCGATGGTCTTTTTCATGGTGAATCCTCGGTCGGTTGGGGAGCAGTGCACATCATGTGTCACTTGCTCCAACAACGCCGCACGCCATGCTTTTGTTGACCGGCGTCAGGCCGCCTTCGGCTCGTAGCCGTACCAGGCGTCGAACAGGTGGCTGGCCTTGGCATCCTTGACTTCCGGCCGCGCGCGCAGCCAGTCCACCACGGCGGCGACGTCCTCCTCGCTGGCCGAGCCGCGGTCGGCTTTCGCCACGATGCCGCCGGTTTCCAGCAGCGGCAGCCTGCCGCCGAAGCCGCCGGCCAGGAGGCCGCGCGCGTCCAGGAAGCTCGAGAGCGCGCCGAGGAAGTCGTCGTAGGGCTCGCCCGTCATCGGGCTGGCGAACACAAGATCGACCTCGAAGCTCAGTTCCCGGAATTCGGCGACGCGCTGTTTCTTGCGCTGGCGCGGGCTCAGGCGGCGTACGCGGCAGTTGGCGCAGGGGTTCTTCTTCATCATGTTCCTTTATTGGTCGGCTGCATAGCGGACGCCGATCTGGCGCCGGATTTCATCCATCACGCCCATCAGGGCCAGCGTGTCCTCGTGCGTCATGCCCGAGCTTTCGATCAGCCCGGCCTGCCAGCAGCGCTGGGCTTCGATCGCTTCGTGCACGTAGCCGTTGCCGAGGTAGGGTGTGGGCACGGTGCGGGCGACGCCGTCGGCACGCGTCACGGTGACAGTCCGGGCGTGGTGGAACTTGGTGTTCATGCGCACGTGGCCGCGTTCGCCGGCGATGGTCAGTTCGTTCGGCAGGTGGGCGCGCAGCGAGCAGCTGCAGCTGGACATGCCGCCGCCGCGGTGCTTCAGCACGAAGCTGGTCTGCTCGTCGACGCCGGTAGCGCCGATATCCGCCTGCGCCACCACCATGTCGACGGGGCCGAGCAGCGCCACCGCGATCGACAACGGATAGATGCCGATGTCGAGCAGCGCGCCGCCGCCCAGTTCCGGGTTGAACAGGCGGTGCTCGGGACCTGCCGGCGAGGTGAAGCCGAGGTCGGCGATGACCTGGCTGACCTTGCCGATCTCGCCGGAGTCCACCACGCGGCGCACCTCGGCCAGGCCCGGCAGGTAGCGCGTCCACATCGCCTCCATCAGGAACAGCTTCTTTTCGCGCGCCAGCGCCACCAGCTGTTCGGCTTCGGCGCGGTTGACGGTGAAGGCCTTTTCGCACAGGACGCCCTTGCCCGCTTCCAGCGCCATGCGCACGTTCTCGTAGTGCATCGGGTGCGGGGTGCCGACGTAGACCAGGTCGATGTCGCCGGCATGGACCAGGGCTTCATACGTGCCGTAGGCTCGAATTGTTCCCTCCTTACCAAATTCGTCCGCAAATGCCTGCGCGCTGTCCTGCGTGCGCGAGCCGACGCCGGCCAGCACGGCGCCCGGCGTGTCCTTCAGGGCATTGGCAAAGGCCTTGGCGATGCGGCCGGTGCCGAGGATGCCCCATCGTACGGTGTCGCTCATGTCGTCTCCTTGGGTTGGGTTGGCCGCTTGGGCCGGAATACGGTCTGGTCGAGATAGAACGCTTCATCCTGGCCCGGCCACCAGCCGGGCACGCCCAGCACCTGCAGCGGCGTGAAGGCGGAAGTCGCCAGGCCCTCTTGCGCCAGCGTGCCGGCCAGCGTCATGTCGATCCAGTCGCGCCGCGCCTGCCACGGCAGGGTGAAGAAGGCGTCGCAGGCGAACAGCACGCGCGTGTGCGCGGTGATCGCCTTGCGCGGCGCGACCAGCTTTTCCATCAGCGCGTGGCCGAACAGCCAGACCTCGGCATCGCGCCCGAACATGGCGCGCCGGGTCCACAGCGCATCGAGCCAGCGATGCGTGCGCAAGTCCTCGACCAGGGCGCGACCCTCTTCATTGTCGCGCACGACCAGCAAGGCGGCGTTCTCGTCGAACAGGGTGGCGGCGTCGCGCGCGGGACCGCGCGACTTGCCGACGCCGGCAGCCAGAATCTGCGCCGCCTGCAGCGCGTTCAACTCCCGCTTGATGAGCGGGAAGGTCTGCCACACGAGGCCATTGAAGAAATCGTGCAGGTTGTCGCGCGTCGGCACGCCGCCGGTGGCGCCGATGAAGGCTTCATACGCCATCCCGGCCGGCAGCTCGGCCTGGGGCACGAAGCGGATCGGCTGGCCGCGGTGGTTCTGCAGGCCGAGGCGGGTGGCGTTCCCATTGAACGCGTCGATGAAGCCCGACGCGGTGCCGGGCTCCAGGCTGTCGAAGGCCGGGCGCACCGCGGCGTACCACGGCTGCGCCCAATCGATAGCGTCGATCTCCGCGACCATCTATTTAGAGCATCTTCCAGCCGATCTGCTCGCCGCCATGCAGCGGCACCAGTTCTTGCTCGCCCATCGGGACGGTCGGCGGCACGGTCCAGGTCTCGCGCTTGAGGGTGATGGTGCCCGTGTTCACCGGCAGGTCGTAGAAATTCGGGCCGTTCAGGCTGGCGAAGGCTTCCAGCTTGTCCAGCGCGCCCGCTTCGTCGAAGGCGGCGGCGTACAGTTCCATCGCGTGCAGCGCGGTGTAGCAGCCGGCGCAGCCGCAGCTGGCTTCCTTGGTGTGCACGGCGTGCGGGGCCGAATCGGTGCCGAGGAAGAAGCGCTCGTCGCCGCTGGTCGCCGCAGTCACCAGCGCCAGGCGGTGTTCCTCGCGCTTCAGCACGGGCAGGCAGTAATAGTGCGGATTGATGCCGCCCTTGAAGATGGCGTTGCGGTTGTGCAGCAGGTGGTGGGCCGTGATGGTGGCCGCGATCGGGCCTTCGGCTTCGGCCACGTACTGGGCGGCGTCGCGCGTGGTGATGTGCTCGAACACGATCTTCAGCTCCGGGAAGTCGCGGCGCAGCGGGCGCATCACGCGCTCGATGAACACGGCTTCGCGGTCGAACAAGTCGATGTCGTGGTCGGTGACTTCGCCATGCACCAGCAGCGGCATGTCGACTTCCTGCATCACTTCCAGCGTCTTGTAGCACTTGCGCAGGTCGGTCACGCCGGCCGCCGAATTGGTGGTGGCGCCGGCAGGATACAGCTTGACGGCGTGGATGAAACCGGTGTCCTTGGCGCGGCGGATCTCGTCCGGGTCCGTGTTGTCGGTCAGGTACAGCGTCATCAGCGGCTCGAATTGCATGCTCGCCGGGAGCGCCGCCAGGATGCGGTCGCGGTAGGCGCTGGCCAGGGCGGTGGTGGTGACCGGAGGTTTCAAGTTCGGCATCACGATCGCGCGCGCGAACTGGCGCGCGCTGTGCGGCAGCACGCTGGCCATGGCTGCGCCGTCGCGCAGGTGCAGGTGCCAATCGTCGGGGCGGATGAGGGTGATGCTGTCTGGGGATTCGATGTGGGACATGGCGGCTTCTCGGATGACGGACCCCGGCATTTTACCTGCAGGTACAGCAGCCGGCACGCCTTGGCACGGACAAGGTGATTAGTTTCTATGCGGAATTCATGATGTAATGCCGGCTTGTCCCGCAAAGGAAGCCCCATGCCCCGACTCAGCATTGCCGAACTGACCACCCTCGCCGGGGTCGCCCTGGAACGCGCCGGCGCCAACCCGGCCATGGCCGCCTCCACCGCGCGCGCCCTGGTCGCCGCCGAAGCGCGCAGTCTCGGCTCGCACGGCCTGTCGCGCGTGCCCCAGTACTGCGGCCACCTGCGTACCGGCCGCGTCGACGGCGCCGCCCGGCCCACTGTCCAGCAGACCCGCCCGGCCGCCCTGCTGGTCGATGCCGCCGACGGTTTCGCCTTCCCGGCCTGCGAACTGGCCGTCGTGGAAGCGATCCGCTCGGCGCGAGAATGCGGCGCCGCCTTTGCCGGCGTCACCAACAGCCACCACTCCGGCGCCGCCGCCCTGCTCCTGGCGCCGGTGGCGCAAGCCGGCATGGTCGGCCTGGCCTTCTCGAATTCGCCGGGCGCGATGCCGGCCTGGGGCGGCAAGCGGCCGCTGTTCGGCACCAATCCGGTCGCCGCCGTGTTCCCGCGCCGCGCTGCTGAGCCCCTGGTCATCGACCTCTCGCTGTCCAAGGTCGCGCGCGGCAAGCTGATGGTGGCCAAGCAGGAAGGCCGCAGCATCCCCGAAGGCTGGGCGCTGGACCGCGACGGCAACCCGACCACCGACCCGGCCGCCGGCATGGAAGGCATGATGCTG
>CAJYQM010000158.1 GCA_913777025.1 uncultured Massilia sp.
CGGCGCGCAGCGAGCTCAGCAGCGTGTTGATCGATTGCTGGTTGTTCAGCGTGATTTTGGTGTCGGCGCGGCCGAAGCGCAGCGTCAGCGGGCCATGTTCGGCGACCTGGATGCGCGCCGCCTGAGCGCCCTGAACCTGGTCGCCGAACATGGCCCGCTGACGCTGCGCTTCGGCCGCGCCGACACCAAAATCACGCTGAACAACCAGCAATCGATCAACACGCTGCTGAGCTCGCTGCGCGCCGCCGGCACGGGCTACCGCATCCCCGCCCTCGGCACCCTGGCTGACGACATCGCCGTCGATCACAAGAAGGCTTCGTTCACCTCGGTCGGCGCGACCCTGGACTGGAACAACATCCTGGTCCAATCGGAATACGCCAAGCGCAAGACCGACAGCTACCTGAACGACACCAGCTCCTGGTACGTGATGGCCGGCTACCGCTTCGGTAAAATCCTGCCCTACTACAGCCACGCCAAGCTGAAGATCGACGGCTCGGTCCAGAACACGGTCCCGGCGGCTTGCCCGGCCGGCTACCCTGCCGCCTGCACCCCGACCCTGCGCGCCCTGTCCGGCGCCGTCTCGACCCTGCCGTACAGCGGTCTCAGCCAGGCTGCACAAACCACCGACACCATCGGCGTGCGCTGGGACCTCTACCGCTCGGTGGCCCTGAAGGTGCAAGTCGACCGTGTCCATCCGGACGCGGGCAGCGGCCTCCTGCTCAATGCCAAGCCAGGCTTCAAGGGCCCGGTCACCGTCGGCGCCGTCGCCCTCGATTTCGTGTTCTGAGGAGACCCGCGATGAACAAACTATTTGCAATGATTACCGCCGCCGGTCTGTCGCTGGCCGTGCCGGCCATGGCCGAAGTCGTCGTGGTCGTGAATCCGAAGGCTGCCGAAGCCTCGATGACCAAGGAGCAGGTCGCCCAGTTCTTCCTGGGTAAATCGAGCGCGATGACCCCGGTCGACCAGCCGGAAAGCGCCCCGATCCGTGCCGAGTTCTACAAGAAGGTGACGGACAAGGACACGTCGCAGGTCAAGTCGCTGTGGTCCAAGCTGGTATTCACCGGCAAGGCCACGATGCCGAAGGAAGCCGGCGACAGCGCCGCCGTCAAGAAGGCGGTGGCGAACGACCCGAAGGCCATCGGCTACATCGAGAAGAGCGCGGTCGATGCCTCGGTCAAGGTGATCTACACCGCGCCTTGAGCGCAGCCGGACATCCGATCAGTCAATCTTTTGCCAGCCTCCGCCCGCGCCGGTCAACCGGCGGCGGGCGGTTGAATTTGGCAACGTAGCGAACGATTCCATTTTCAGGAGCGGCAGCATGAGCATCAAGCGCAGGATCTGGGCACTTCCAGTCATTTCGGCCGTTATCTTCGGCCTTGGCGTCGCGGTCAGCGCAAGCATCGCGACCGGCGCCCTCGATTCCATTCACACCACGGAAAGCATCGACTACCCGGCACTGGATGCGTCCAAGGCGCTGACGGGCGACATCGAAGCCGTCACCAACAGCCTGCGCGACGCCGTCAGCGAAGGCGACAAGGCACGCGTCGCCCAGCTGGGCGAGCAGGCCAACAAGGTCCGCGCGCGCATCGCCGCCATCGGCAAGATCGATGGCATGGAGGCCACCGGCAAGCGCCTGGGCAAGGAATTCGACGATTACTATGCCCCGGCGCTGTCGTCCGCCAAGATCATGCTCGAACTCGAGCAGGGCGACGCCGGCGCCACCGTGCAGCGCATGCAGTCCGCGCTGACGGTCCTCAACAAGGACGTCGCCAGGTTCAACGAAGCCTCGCAACTGCAGTTCAAGGCCGGCATCGAGCGCAGCGAAAGCCGCGTGCGCAGCGCCCTGACCGCCACCATCGTCACCGCGCTGGTGGTGATCCTGGCACTGGCCGCCGTGTCCTGGTTCGTGGTGCGTACCATCTGGCAACAGCTGGGCGGCGAACCGGAATACGCGCGCGAAATCGCCCGCGCCGTCGCGGCCGGCGACCTGGCCATGGACATCCGCACCGAGGCCGGCGACAACGCCAGCCTGCTGGCCGCGCTCAAGGAAATGCGAACCCGCCTGGCCGGGATGGTCGCCGGCATCAAGACCTCGGCCGAGACCATCGCCCTGGCCAGCGGCGAAATCGCCAGCGGCAACGCCGACCTGGCCAGCCGCACCGAATCCCAGGCGGGCAGCCTGGAACACACCACGCGCGCCGTCGAAGCCCTGACCGACACCGTGCGCGCCAACGCCGCCAACGCCAACCAGGCCAACCAGCTGGTGGTGTCGGCACGCCACATCGCCACCCGCGGCGGCGAAGTGGTCGGCAACGTGGTCTCGACCATGGGCTCGATCAACGAATCGTCGAAGAAGATCGTCGACATCATCAGCGTCATCGACGGCATTGCCTTCCAGACCAATATCCTGGCGCTGAACGCGGCGGTGGAAGCGGCGCGCGCCGGTGAACAGGGCCGCGGCTTCGCGGTCGTGGCCGGCGAAGTGCGTACCCTGGCCCAGCGCTCGGCGGCGGCGGCCAAGGAAATCAAGGAACTGATCGGCGACTCGGTGGCCAAGGTGCATGCCGGCACCACGCTGGTGGACGAGGCCGGCGCCACGATGGAGCAGATCGTCGCCTCGGTGCGCAAGGTGCACGACATCATGGCCGAGATCACGGAAGCCGGCCAGCGCCAGAGCGAAGGCATCGAGCAGATCGGCCGCGCGATCGACGACATGGACCAGATGACGCAGCAGAACTCGGCGCTGGTCGAGCAGGCCTCGGCGGCGGCGGAATCGCTGACCGACCAGACCGGGCAGCTGTCGGCGGAGCTGGCGGTGTTCAAGCTGGACGGGCACGGTCACGCCCCGGCGGCACGCCCCGCCGCGCCGGCCTTGCCGCGCTGAGCAACCGCCTTTGAACCGTCGCCCTTGCCTGCGCAGGGGCGACGGGCTCGCGTCAAGGGTTCCGGCCCTCCTTGCAAGCCCAGCCCGGCATACCGTAGAATCGCCCCATGCACGATTCCTTACGGTGAGACTTGGAAACCGTACCTCTCTGGGTGCTCCTTCTCGCACTCGCCCTCCTGATCCTTTGTTCGGCCTTCTTCGCCATGGCGGAGACCGCCCTGATGGCGGCCAACAAATACCGCCTGCGCCACCTCGCGCGGCGCAATCACCGCGGCGCCATCACCACGCTGTCGCTGCTGGAGCGCACCGACAAGCTACTGTCGCTGGTGCTGATCGCCCGGACCCTGATCAATGCCATGGCCACGGCACTGCTGACCGCCATCGCCATCATGTTCTTCGGCTACGGGGAAAGCGTGATCACGGCCGCCATCGCCGTGATCGCCTTCGTGCTGATCGTGTTTGCCGAGATCTCGCCGAAGATCGTCGGCGCCAGCTATCCGGAGCGCATCGCGCTCGGCACCAGCATCGCGCTCAGGCCGCTCATGAAAGCGGCCAGGCCGGCGATCTGGTTCGTGAACCTGTTCGTCACCGGCCTGCTGCGGCTGCTGCACATCCGCCGGGGCGCGGATGGCCAGGAACTGCAGGGACGGCTGTCGATCGACGAACTGCGCTCGGTGGTGCTGGAAGGCGGCAACGTCATGCCGCAAAAGCACAAGAGCATCCTGCTCAACCTGCTCGACCTGGAAAAGACGTCGGTCGAGGACATCATGACCCCGCGCACCCAGATCGAAGCGCTGAACCTGGCGCTGCCGCTCGAGACCATCAAGGCGGCATTGACGACCTGCTATCACAACAAGCTGCCGGTGTATGAAGGCGAGATCAACAAGATGGTCGGCGTCCTGCACGTGCGCAAGGCGATCGGCCTGCTGAACCAGGACGACGGCTTCGGGGTCGGGCACATCCGCGCATTGTTGTCGGCGCCCTATTTCATTCCCCAGGACACGGCCGTGCTGGACCAGCTCCAGTATTTCCAGGAAAACAAGGAAAGGCTGGGCATCATCGTCGACGAATACGGCGAGGTGCAGGGCCTGGTCACGCTCGAAGACATCATCGAGGAAATGATCGGCGACTTCACCACCCCGGCCCCCGGCCCGGGGCGCGGCGATAGCATCGCCTGGAATGCGCACGGTGAATGCCTGCTCGAAGGCGCCACACCCCTGCGCGACATCAACAAGAAGCTCGGCCTTGACCTGCCGCTGGACGGGCCCAAGACCGTCAACGGTCTGTTGCTCGAGCATTTGCAGGAGATTCCGGAATTCCCGACCGCCCTGCGCATCGGCCATACCGTGATCGAGGTCGTT
>CAJYQM010000159.1 GCA_913777025.1 uncultured Massilia sp.
TACCTCTCTTACGCCAGCTTGCCGTGGCAAGCCTTGAACTTCTTGCCGCTGCCGCAAGGGCACGGGTCGTTGCGGCCGACCTTCATGCCCATGTAGGTGGTGGCCGGGTCGTCCGCCATCGCGGTGGCGGTCGGGGTCGAGGCCTGCGGGGCCAGCAGCTCTTCCGGATCGGCCGCGGCCGGGTTGAAGTCGGCGTGCTGGTAGTTGACGTTCTCCAGGTGCGCGGCGGCGGCCTGCATCGCGGCTTCGGCCGCTTCGACTTCCTCGCGGGTCTGGATGCGCACGGTCATGATGGTGCGGATCACTTCGTTCTTGATCGCGTCCAGCATGCCCGAGAACAGTTCGAAGGCTTCGCGCTTGTATTCCTGCTTCGGGTTCTTCTGCGCATAGCCCCGCAGGTGGATGCCCTGGCGCAGGTGGTCGAGCGCCGCCAGGTGCTCGCGCCACTGGCTGTCGATGTTCTGCAGCATGACGTTGCGCTCGAAGCCGCCGAAGGCTTCCTGGCCGACGATGGCGACCTTGGCGTTGTACGAGGCGTCGGCGGCGGCCAGCACGCGCTCGAGGATGTCGTCGTCGTTCAGGTTCGGCTCGTCCTCCAGCATCTGGGCCAGCGGCACGTCCAGCGCCCATTCCTCGGCCAGCACGCGCTGCAGCGCCGGGATGTCCCACTGCTCTTCGACCGACTCGGCCGGCACGTGGGTGCGCACCACGTCGGTGAACACGCCCGTGCGCAGCGAAGCGATCAGTTCCGAGATGTCGGCCGCTTCCAGCAGTTCGTTACGCTGGGTGTAGATCACCTTGCGCTGGTCGTTGGCGACGTCGTCGTATTCGAGCAGCTGCTTGCGGATGTCGAAGTTGCGGGCCTCGACCTTGCGCTGCGCCGACTCGATCGAGCGGGTCACGATGCCGGCCTCGATCGGTTCGCCTTCCGGCATCTTGAGGCGGTCCATGATCGCACGCACGCGGTCGCCGGCAAAGATGCGCAGGAGCGGATCGTCCAGCGACAGGTAGAAGCGCGAGGAGCCCGGGTCGCCCTGGCGGCCCGAACGGCCGCGCAGCTGGTTGTCGACGCGGCGCGATTCGTGGCGTTCGGTGCCGATGATGTGCAGGCCGCCCTGCGCGACCACGTGGTCGTGCAGCGACTGCCATTCGTCGCGCAGCGTCTGCGACTGCGCGGCCTTGTCGGCGGCGCTGAGCGCTTCGTCGGCTTCGATGAACTGGATCTGCTTCTCGACATTGCCGCCCAGGACGATGTCGGTACCGCGGCCCGCCATGTTGGTGGCGATGGTGATCATCTTCGGACGGCCGGCCTGGGCCACGATCTCCGCTTCGCGGGCATGCTGCTTCGCGTTCAGCACGTTGTGCGGCAGCTTGGCCTTGGTCAGGATGCCGGACAGCAGTTCCGAGTTCTCGATCGAGGTGGTGCCGACCAGCACCGGCTGGCCGCGCTCGTGGCAGTCGCGGATGTCGTTGACCATCGCGCCGTATTTTTCCTCGGCCGACTTGTACACCTGGTCCTGGCGGTCCTTGCGCTGCGACGGACGGTTCGGCGGCACGACCACGGTCTCGAGGCCGTAGATTTCCTGGAATTCGTAGGCTTCCGTATCGGCGGTACCGGTCATGCCGGACAGCTTGGTGTACATGCGGAAGTAGTTCTGGAAGGTGATCGAGGCCAGGGTCTGGTTCTCGTTCTGGATGCGCACGCCTTCCTTGGCTTCGACGGCCTGGTGCAGGCCGTCCGACCAGCGGCGGCCCGTCATCAGGCGGCCCGTGAATTCGTCGACGATGACCACTTCGCCGTTCTGCACGACGTAGTGCTGGTCCTTGTGGTACAGCACGTGGGCGCGCAGGGCGGCGTACAGGTGGTGCACCAGCGTGATGTTCGCGGCGTCGTACAGCGAGGCGCCTTCCGGCAGCAGGCCCATCTTGGTGAGGATGGCTTCGGCCTTTTCGTGGCCGGCCTCGGTCAGCAGCACGGTGTGCGCCTTGTCGTCCTTGGTGTAGTCGCCCGGGACTTCGACCTGGCCCTTGCCGTCCGAGGTTTCCTCGCCGATCTGCAGCGTCAGCAGCGGCGGGAGTTCATTGATCTTGTGGTACAGGTCGGTGTGGTTCTCGGCCTGGCCGGAGATGATCAGGGGGGTACGCGCCTCGTCGATCAGGATCGAGTCGACCTCGTCGACCACGGCGAAGTTCAGGCCGCGCTGGACGCGTTCCTTCGCGTCATAGACCATGTTGTCGCGCAGGTAGTCGAAACCGTATTCGTTGTTGGTGCCGTAGGTGATGTCGGAACCGTAGGCCTGCTGCTTGGTGTCATGGTCCATCTGCGACAGGTTGACGCCGGTGGTCAGGCCCAGCCAGCCGTACAGCTTGCCCATCTGGTCCGCGTCACGCTGGGCCAGGTAATCGTTGACGGTCACGACGTGCACGCCCTTGCCGGACAGCGCGTTCAGGTAGACCGGCAGGGTTGCCATCAGGGTTTTACCTTCGCCGGTGCCCATCTCGGCGATCTTGCCGTAGTGCAGCACCATGCCGCCGATCATCTGCACGTCGAAGTGGCGCATCTTCATGACGCGCTTCGCGGCTTCGCGGCAGACGGCGAAGGCTTCGGGCAGGATGTCGTCGAGGGAGGCGCCGCCGGCGATGCG
Source organism: uncultured Massilia sp. (assembly GCA_913777025.1). GTDB lineage: Bacteria > Pseudomonadota > Gammaproteobacteria > Burkholderiales > Burkholderiaceae_D > Telluria. Next base: position 2,646 of record CAJYQM010000159.1, read on the forward strand.
CTGCTTGAATTCAGGGGTCTTCGCCTTCAGTTCGTCGTCCGACAGCTTCTCCATCTGCGGCTCGAGCGCGTTAATCTCGCGCACGGTTTTTTGGTATTGCTTGAGCAACCTCTGGTTACGGCTGCCGAAAATCTTGGTCAGGAATGACATGCTGTGTTCTTAATCTAGTACGCCGCGAAAAAGCCAGGGATGATATCAAAATGATACCTATCGAAGACCGCCTATGGCAAAAAGCTACCGATTTTATCATGCGATCCGGCCACACTTGGGGTTGACGCCACGGATCGCAAGTGCATTTCGCCAAAATAAGTTATCAAATTGCATCCGCGGGCACAATTCCCGCAAATCGCTTTCTGGCCCGCCCGCAGCTGTGGTATGTTCGCCGCATGCAGTCTTCTTCCAACGGGCGTCCCTACACCATCTACGGCACGCGTGACCGCCGCACGGCGTTCGACGCGACCGATTTCCTGCGCTCGAACGACCGGCTCGCCGGCCTGCTGCCGTCCGCCATGCGGATCGGCAAGCTGCAGCGCGACGTGCGCCTGGTCCTGCCGCCCATGTACGGCGGCTGCGACGTGCTGTCCTTCCAGGACGGCGCGCTGACCCTGTCGGTGCCCTCCTCGGCCGTGGCGGCCAAGCTCAAGCAGCAGCTGCCGAAGCTGCAGGCCGGGCTGCAAAAGAAAGGCTGGCAGGTGGACACCCTGCGCATCAAGATCCGGATGGGCGGCGCCGTGCCGGTGCGCGAGCAGCCGAAGCCATCCTCGCTGCAATTGCCGCCGACGGCCGTGCAGGCCTTCGAGGAACTCGGCGAGTCCTTGTCCGACTCGCCACAGAATGCGCAGCTGGTTGCGGCAATCAAACGGCTGGCGGAGAGGCGCAAGCGGCAGGGTTAGCGGGAGCGCGGCGCCGGACCGGGCCGGGCCTCGCCTGGCCTGGCCTGGCCTGGCCGGGTCAAGACTGCTGAGGAAGCACCTGGCCCGACCTTCCATTCTTTATTGAAATCA
>CAJYQM010000160.1 GCA_913777025.1 uncultured Massilia sp.
CGGCGCGATGGGCGGCCTGCTCAAGTACGTGACCAACGATCCGGATGCGAGCGGCTTTTCGGGCAAGGCCGGCCTGGCCGTGCGCCAGTCGAAGAACGGCGGGCTCGGGCATACCGAGAACGCGGTGATCAACGTGCCGCTGAGCGAGGGCGTGGCGGCGATGCGGGTGGCGGCCTTCAACCAGCACGACGGCGGCTACATGGACGCGATCGGCCGCGTGACGCGCGACCACGTCAACGACGGCAACACCCGCGGCGCCCGCGTCTCGCTGCTGTTCGACCCGAGCCGCGAACTGCGCGTGCGCCTCACCGCGACCCAGCAGAACATCGAGCGCAACGGAAGCGGTACGCTGCAGTACGACCTCGTCACCGGCCGGCCCGTGTACGGCGACCTGGTGCACAAGCTCTACGTCGACGAGCCTTACAAGGTGAAGACCGGCCTGCTGTCCGGCGACGTCGAATACGATCTCGGCTGGGCGCGCCTTAACGTGATCGGCTCGGCCCAGCGCTTCCGCGCCAACACCATGCTCGACGCCACCGAGATCTACGGCTTCGAAGGCACGAACTTCGTTGGGCTCGCCAACAATACGCGCATGGACAAGCGCACGGCCGAACTGCGCCTGACCTCGAGCAGCGGCCCGATCGAATGGCTGGCCGGGTTCTACCACAACAAGGAGACCGGCATGCGCGCCCAGCGCCTGTACGGCCAGGCAGCCGACCTGTCGGAAAGCGATCTCGTCACGTCAGACCAGCCCTCGCGTTTCGTCGAGAACGCGGTGTACGGCGACGTGACCTGGAACCCATCGGCGCAATGGTCGTTCACACTGGGGGCGCGCGCCGCGCGCAACCGCCAGACCTACGGCACCATCACCAACGGCGTCAAGGATTTCGAAGCCGGCGCCAAGGACAGCTCGAAGACCTACCTGGCGACGGCGCGCTACTCGATCGACAAGGTCAGCAGCGTCTACTTCCGCGCCGCCAGCGGTTACCGCCCGGGCGGCCCGAACCCGCCGGCGATCGACGAGAACGGCCAGGTGGTGCCGGGCGCGCCCGCCAGCTTCGATCCGGACACACTGTGGAGCTATGAAGTCGGCTACAAGGCGGACCTGCTGGACAAGCGCCTGTCGTTCGAGGCGGCCCTGTTCGAGATCCGCTGGGACAAGCTGCAGCAGCCGATCGCCGTCGGCGCCACTACGCTGACCGGCAATGCCGGCAAGGCCGAGTCGAAGGGACTGGAACTGGCGCTGCGCTACAAGGTCGACGAGCATTTCAGCATCGACGGCAGCCTGGCCTGGACCGACGCCAAGCTGACCCAGGACGCGCCTGCCCTGGGCCTGTCCGGCTCGCGCTTGCCGAACAGCGCGCGCCTGTCGACCAACCTGGGTGGCCGCTACGGCTTCGACGTCGCCGGGCGGGCCGCCTGGGTGGGCCTGGGCCTGCGCCAGGTCGGCGCGCGCAATGCCGGCTTCGATTCGCCCGGGACCTCGGTGCCCAACTTCCGCATGGGCGGCTACACGATGGCCGACCTGCAGGCGGGTGTCGACGTCGACGGCTGGGAGGTCGGCGCCTTCGTGCGCAACCTGGGCGACAAGCGCGCGCTGAGCAGCGCGGACACCCCGCTGACGGCCTTCGGCGCCCCGCTGCGCGTCGTGCCGGTGACGCCGCGCACGATCGGCCTGAACGTGTCGAGGGACTTCTGATGCGGCGCGCTTCGCTCGCTTGCCTGCGCGGTGCCGTGGCCGCGCTCTGCGCCAGCCTGCTGTTGCCGGCCATGGCCCAGGAGCCCGCCCCGGCGCCCTCGTCGGCGGCCGCGCCCGCGGCCGTGCCGGCCCCGGTCCAGCCGGCGGCGCCGGGTGCGGCGCGGTCCGCCGTGCCGCTGACGGCCGCCGATGCCGAGACCTGGCTCGACGGCCTGGTGCCCACCGCCCTGCGCGTGGCCGGCGTGCCCGGCGCCGTGGTGGTGCTGGTCAAGGACGGCAAGCCGCTGGTGCAGAAGGGCTACGGCTACGCGGACTGGGAAAAATCGGTACCGGTCGACCCGGCGTCGACGCTGTTCCGGCCCGGATCCATCTCCAAGCTGTTCACCTGGACGGCGGTCATGCAGCAGGTCGAGCAGGGCAAGCTCGACCTCGATGCGGACCTGAACCGCTACCTCGACTTCAAGGTCCCTGCCTACGGGGGCAAGGCGCTGACGCTGCGCCACGTATTGACCCACACCACCGGCCTGGAAGAGGCGGGGCGCGCCTTGATCGTCTACGGTTCGCACACGCCGGACAACGCCAAGGTCCTGCAGGGCTATATCCCGCCCTACCTGTATGCGCCCGGCACGACCCAGGGCTATTCGAACTGGGCCACCGCGCTGGCCGGCTACATCGTCCAGCGCGTCAGCGGCGAACCCTTCGACGACTACGTGGAACGCCATATCTTTACCCCGCTGGGCATGCGCCATTCGAGCTTCCGCCAGCCGCTGCCGGCGGGGCTGCGCGGCCAGATGGCGCAGGGCTATCCCAGCGTCGACGAGCCGGCGACGGGCTACGAGATCGTCAGCATGGCGCCGGCCGGCAGCCTGGCCTCGCCCGGCACCGACATGGGCCGCTTCATGCTGGCCTACCTGGGGCAGGGCAGCCTGGACGGCCAGCAAATCCTGAAGCCCGAGACGGTGCGCATGATGCACACCAAGATCACCCGCGGCATGCCGGGCCTCGACGGCATCGGCCTGGGTTTCTACCAGCAGGACATGAACGGCCACCGCGCGGTCGGGCACGGTGGCGACACCAACATGTTCCACTCCGAACTCTACCTGCTGCCGGACGACGGCATCGGCCTGTACGTCTCGGTCAACTCGCCGGGCCGCCACGACCAGGGCAAGTGGCTGCGCGAGCGCCTGTACCAGGGCTTCATGGACCGCTACCTGCCCGACACGCGCCTGCCCGCGGGCGCAGGCGTCGACCTGGCCACGGCCGAAGCGCATGCGCGCATGCTGGCCGGCGCCTACCGCAACACGCGGCGCGAGGATTCGACCTTCATGTCCGTGCTCCAGTTGTTGAGCCCGGTGCGCGTGCAGGCCGTGGAACAGGGCCGGATCGCGATCGAACTGGGCGGTAGCCGCAACGTGTTCCGCGAGATCAAGCCTTTCCTATGGCAGGAAGAACATGGCAAGCGCCGGCTGCAGGCCCTGGTCGAAGACGGCAAGGTCAAGCGCTGGGGCATCGAGCCCTACGTATTCGCCTTCGTGTTCGAGCCGGTGCCCTTCATGGCGTCCACCCCCGTGCTGGTGCTGCTGCTGGCCGCCCTCGGCGTGGCCGTGCTGACGGCGCTGGCCTGGCCGGTGGCGGCCACGGTAAGGCGCCGCCATGGCCTGGCGCGCCCCGGCCGCCCGCTGACGCTGCTGCGCGTGGCCGCCTGCCTGGTGCCGGCCAGCCTCGCGCTGTGGACGGCGACGGTGGCGGCGACCGATGGCGGCGACCCGAGCGGCCTGCTCTTGCTGTCCCAGGGCGTGACCATCCTCGCCTTCGTCGGCGGACTGGCGGCGGCGCTGTGGCATGCGCGCGCCGTGTTCTCCCGCCCCGGCCCCGGCACCGGCCGTGCGGCACGCGGCCTGGCGCTGCTGTGGGTGCTGGCCTTTGCGATCCTGGTGGCGGTCGGTGCCTGGCACCACCTGCTGAGCTTCAATCCCGATTACTGATGCGGACCGAAAGACATTCGATGAAAGCACGCAGCCAAGTCCTCTCCCTGATTGCCGCCACCGTCCTCTGCGCCGGGGCGCTGGCCGCCCCGGCCGGGACGCCCCAGAAGACGCCCGCCGACCTCAGCGCCGCGCCGCCCACGCCCTCGGCCAGGCTGCAGG
>CAJYQM010000161.1 GCA_913777025.1 uncultured Massilia sp.
GGAATCGATGGCCAAGCTCAAGCCGGTGTTCGCCGCCAAGGGCACCGTCACCGCCGCGACCTCGTCGCAGATGTCCGACGGCGCCGGCGCGCTGATCGTCGTCAGCGAAAAGATCCTGAAGGAGCACAACCTGACCCCGCTGGCCAAGTTCTCCTCCTTCGCCGTGCGCGGCGTGCCGCCGGAGATCATGGGCATCGGCCCGAAGGTCGCGATTCCCGCAGCGCTGGCCGCGGCCGGCATCAGCCAGGACCAGCTGGACTGGATCGAGCTGAACGAAGCCTTCGCCGCGCAGGCGCTGGCCGTGATCCGCGACCTGGGCCTGGACCAGTCGAAGGTGAACCCGCTGGGCGGCGCCATCGCCCTCGGCCACCCGCTGGGCGCCACCGGTGCCATCCGCGCCGCCACCGTCGTCCACGCACTGCGCCGCAACAACCTGAAGTACGGCATGGTGACCATGTGCGTCGGCGCCGGCATGGGTGCCGCGGGTATCATCGAACGCGTGTAATCACGGCATAGCTCTCGAGAAGGGTGGGGCACGGAAAACCGTCCCCACCCTTTTTTATTCAGAAAACGGAGACCTGAATGGACATCCTCAGCACCACCGCCAACGGCATCCTCACCCTCGAATTCAACCGCCCCGAACGCAAGAACGCCATCACGGGCGCCATGTACACGATCCTGGCCGGCGCGCTGCGCGATGCCGAACAGGATCCATCGGTGCGCGCCATCCTCATCACCGGCAAGCCCGAGATCTTCACCGCCGGTAACGACCTCGACGACTTCCTCAACAACGTAGGCGTCGGCGCCATGACCGAGGACCGCCCGGTGTTCCAGTTCATGCAGGCGCTCGAAGGCTGCAGCAAGCCCGTCATCGCCGCGGTCAGCGGCCTGGCCGTCGGCATCGGCACCACGCTGCTGATGCACTGCGACCTGGTCTACGCCGCCGACAGCGCGAAATTCTCGATGCCCTTCACCCAGCTCGGCCTGTGCCCGGAATTCGCGTCCTCGCTGCTGGTCGCGCAAGCCGCCGGCCATGCGCGCGCCGCCGAAAAGCTGCTGCTGGGCGAAGCCTTCCCGGCCCAGGAAGCCTTCGAGATGGGCATCGTCACCAAGGTGCTGCCGGCCGCCGAACTGCTGGCCTTCGCGCAGGGCCAGGCCGTCAAGCTGGTCAAGCTCCCGCCGGTGTCGATCCGCACCACCAAGGCGCTGATGAAGCTTTCGCGCGCGGCGCTGGTCAAGGAGACCATCGCGGTGGAAAACGAGCGTTTCAGCGCGATGCTGACCGGCGCCGAAGCCAAGGAAGCGTTCACCGCCTTCTTCGAGAAGCGCAAGCCGGACTTCAGCAAGTTCGACTGAGCGCCCGGGGACCACACCGTGGGCCGCACGGCGCGCAAAGCCTTGCTGCGGCCCATCGGGGTTTTTCTTGGTGAAACAAACCCGTGTAAAATGGAATGTCCAGAATGCGTCCCGCATTCGCCACCTTTGAGGCCCCGGGTATTCCATGCAAGTCAACGAGCCAAGCCGCATCCTCCCCGCCGATGCCACCGACGACGCCATCGAACCGTCGCGCAATCCCGAGGACCGCTATTTCATCACGGCGCTGGCGCGCGGGCTCGAGGTGCTGTCGTGTTTCCGCTCCGCGGACAAGGGCTTGACCAACCAGCAGATCGCCGAGCGCTGCGGCTTGCCGAAATCGACGGTCACGCGCTTCACCTACACGCTCACCAAGCTCGGCTACCTGGTGCAGGACGACGAGACCGGCCGCTACGGCCTCGGCACCGCCACCCTCGGCCTGGGCAGCGCGATGCTGGCGCGCCTCGACATCCGCCAGCTGGCGCGTCCGATGATGCAGGAGCTGGCCGACTTTTCCGGCACCACGGTCTCGATCGCGGTGCGCGACCGCCTGTCGATGATCTACGTGGAAGTCTGCCGCAGCACGGCGGCGCTGTCGCTGTCGCTGCAAGTCGGTTCGCGCATGCCGCTGGCGGCGTCGGCGATCGGGCGCGCCTACCTGGTGCGGGCGCCGGAGCTGGAGCGCAAGGACATCTTCGCGCGCTGCCACGAACTCGACGAGATGGCCTACCAGAACCTGCGCCAGGGCTTCGACAAGGCCTTGCGCGACCAGGCGCAGTACGGCTGCACCACCGCCTTCGGCGAGTGGCAGAAGGAAGTCAACGGCATCGCGGTCGGCTTCCTGCCGATCGGCGGCAACCAGATCATGGCGATCAACTGCGGCGGCCCGTCGACCAGCGTATCGACCGAATTCCTGCTGAACGAGGTGCGCCCGCGCCTGATCGAGATCGCCAGGCGTCTCGAATCCTGACGATTCAGTAGCCCGCCGCCAGCTGTTCCGGCGTCAGCGGGTCCATCGTCGCGAACACGCCGCTGCTGCGCAGGACGCGTTTTTCCCCCACCTGCAGCCAGCCGTCGGCAAAGGCCATGCGCCGTCCGATGCGCCGCACTTCGACGTGGCCTTCGAGCCAGTCGCCGGGGTGCGCGGCATCGAGGAAATCGTTGCTGAGGTTGACCGTCACGAAGGAATGGCGGCCGTCGCAGGCGATCGCCAGGCCGATGCCCAGCGCGCAATCGGCCAGGCTGGCCAGCATGCCGCCGTGGGCGATGCCGCGCATGTTGGTGTGACGCTGCTCGACGCGCAGCGCGATCACGATGCGGTCGCCGCTGCCCTTGCCATCGTAGCGGACATACAAGGGGCCGAGCGCGGCCGCATACGGGCCGCCACGCTGCAGCGGTTCGAATCCTGGTGGGACTGGGTGCGTCATGGGAGGCGGCTTCCTTGTTTTACGTTTCGCAAGTTCGTTCTGCACAGTAAAACATGGGTCGGGTGCTGTCAATGGTGTGCCGGGCACGCGTAATGACGCGCTTTGTTCACGTTTACAATCTTTTTTTGCACTGCTAGGATCGTCCCGAGCGAAACCACGTTTCTCGATGCGGTATTCAAAACAACGAGGAGACACCCGCATGTCGCAGCGCCATCACGCGTCCTGGCCCAAGGGCTTGCCGCGCCACCTGTCCGTCCCCCGCACCAACCTGTTCTACAACCTCGACGTGTCCAGCACCCGCTATCCGGACAAGCCCTTGCTGCTGTTCTACGATACGCCGCTCACCTACGCCGGATTCAAGGACGAGGCCGAACGCATCGCCGGCTACCTGCAGCAGCACTGCGGTATCCGGCATGGCGACCGCGTGCTGCTGTACATGCAGAACAGCCCGCAATTCATGCTGGCTTATTATGCGATCCTGCGTGCGAACGCCGTCGTGGTGCCGGTCAACCCGATGAACCTGGCCGAGGAACTGCGTCACTACGTCAGCGACACCGGCGCCACCACCATCTTCGCGGCGCAGGACCTGATGGCCCAGGTCGAGCCGCTGCTGGGGCAGGTCCTGCGCCACGCCGTGGTGGCCACCTATGCCGATTATCTGAAGCGGCCGACCGATCTCAAGGTGCCCGAGTTCGTCACGGCGCCGCGCCGCGACTTCACCGAGGCCCAGGCTGCCGCCGGCGTGGTCGCCTGGCACGCGGTCCTGGCCCAAGGCTGCGTGCCGGGGCCGCTGGAAGCGGGGCCGGACGACCTGTGCGTGATGCCCTACACCTCGGGCACGACCGGCAATCCGAAAGGCTGCATGCACACGCACGCCAGCGTGATGAGTACCGCGGTCGGCGGCATGCAATGGTTCGGCTCGCAGCAGGACACGGTGGCCTTGGCGGTGCTGCCGCTGTTCCACGTGACCGGCATGCAGGGCGGGATGAACGGGCCGATCTTCACCGGCGCCACCGTCGTGCTGATGGCGCGCTGGGACCGCGACACCGCCGCCGAGTGCATCCGCCGCTACCGGGTCGCGGCGGTGCAGCTGATCTCGACGATGGTGGTCGACCTGCTCTCGAGCCCGCGCGTGGGCGAGTACGACCTGTCGAGCCTGAGCCGCATGAGCGGCGGCGGTGCCGCCATGCCGGACGCGATCGCGCACAAGCTGCAGGACCTGCTGGGCATTCCTTACCTGGAGGGGTACGGCATGTCGGAAACCATGGCGCCGACCCACATCAACCCGGGTGCGCAGCCGAAGAAGCAGTGCCTCGGCATTCCGATTTTCGACGTCGACGCGCGCGTGGTCGACCCGGACACGATGCGCGAACTCGCGCCCGGCGAAGTCGGCGAGGTGGTCGTGCACGGGCCGCAGGTGATGCGCGGCTACTGGAACAATGCGCAGGCCGACCTGGAGACCTTCGTCGAGATCGACGGCAAGCGTTTCCTGCGCACCGGGGACCTGGCGCGGGTCGACGAGGATGGCTATTTCTTCATGGTCGACCGCCTGAAGCGCATGATCAACGCGTCCGGCTACAAGGTCTGGCCGGCCGAGGTCGAAGCGCTCATGTACCGGCATCCGGCGATCCGCGAAGTATGCGTGGTCGCCTGCGTCGACGCGCGCCGCGGCGAAACGGTCAAGGCCGTGGTGGCGCTGAAGGATGGCTTTGCCGGCAGCGTGCGCGAGCAGGACATCGTCGACTGGGCGCACCAGAACATGGCCGCCTACAAGAGCCCGCGCATCGTGGAATTCTGCGAGGCGCTGCCGAAGTCGGCGATCGGCAAGGTGCAATGGCGCGCGCTGCAGGCGCGCCCGGCGCTCAGAAATAGTGAATCACACCCGTCGTGATGCGGTTCGCCGAATCGCTGCCGACGGCGACGAAGCCTTGCGCCAGGTTGATCTGCGTGGCGGTGACGACGGTGTCGGTGCGCGCGTGCCCGATCGCGGCATAGCCGCTGGTGCGCTTGCTGAATGCGTACTTGGCGATCGCGATGAACTGCTGCGAGTCGTCGCGCGCGTCGCCGGTGTGGCGCGTGTTGTAGACGGCGCCGGTCAGGGTGACGGCCGGCGCGACCGGGACGTCGACGCCGACGCCGAACACGCTGATCTTGCGGCCCGTGGTGTCGACTTCGTTGGTGGAATAGGTCGAGCGCAGCGAGAAGCGCGTGCCGGTGTAGCGCGCGCCGAATGCCCAGGACTTCAGTTCTTCGCTGGCGGTGATGTTCTTCAGGCGCGCATACACGGCGGACGCGCCGAACGGACCGGTGTGGTAGAAGACCGAGACGCCTTCGTACTTGTTCTTCTCGGTTGACCCGGGCTGCTCGCCGAAGGCGCGCATCAGGGCGAAGCCGAAGTTCCTGAAATACGGGGACACGTACTTGACCGAATTACTCTGGCGCAGGGCGGAGCCGCCATTGTTGGCGCCATAGGCCCCGTAGACCGCGGCACTGTTCAGCGCCGAGAACAGCACGTTCGGGCTGGTGGCCGCGAAGGCCAGGCCCATCGGGTCCGCCATGCCGACCGAATTGATGCCCAGGATATTCTGGCGGCCCAGTGTAAGGGCGCCGAAGTCGCCTGCCAGGCCGACCGTGGCTTCGCGGTCGAACAGGGCAGTGCTCGACGGCGTACCGGTCGGCACGCCCGCCGTTCCGGTGTCGTTCGACAGCGTGCCTTCGAGGTTGAAGCGGGCCTTCAGGCCGCCGCCGAGATCCTCTTCGCCACGCAAGCCCCAGCGCGACACCTGCATCTGGCCGGCTTCGAGCGTCGTGCGGTTGCCGTTGCTGCCGCCGTCGTTGATGACCCGGGTGAGGCCGGCATCGATGATGCCGTAGAGGGTCACGGCGGATTGTGCGGACGCGTTCGACATGCAGGCGCCAAGCACCGCCAGCGCGATGAGAGTCTTTTTCATGTATGTCTCCTGATTTTATGTTTTATGCGGCACGGTTTTGCTTGATAAAACCATTGCCGAGTTATTGAAACTGTATTTTTTCCGGTAAATACTGTCAACCGGAATTACTCAGTAAAACAACAGCTTAGAAGCAGGGAAAGGCTGGGACAGGAGTGCGGTCTCCACGGTTCCGGGCAGGAACCGTGTTCTGCGATGCGAAACGAATGGAAGAGTGCTTACTGGAAAGCCTGAATGCCGGTCTGCGCGCGGCCCAGGATCAGCGCGTGGATGTCATGCGTGCCCTCGTAGGTGTTCACCACTTCCAGGTTGACCATGTGGCGGATGATGCCGAACTCGTCCGAGATGCCGTTCCCGCCCAGCATGTCGCGCGCCATGCGTGCCACGTCCAGCGCCTTGCCGCAGGAATTGCGTTTCATGATCGAGGTGATCTCGACCGCCGCCGTGCCTTCGTCCTTCATGCGGCCCAGGCGCAGCACGCCCTGCAGGCCCAGCGTGATCTCGGTCTGCATGTCGGCCAGCTTCTTTTGCACCAGCTGGTTCGCGGCCAGCGGCTTGCCGAACTGCTTGCGGTCCATCGTGTACTGGCGCGCGGTATGCCAGCAGGCTTCCGCCGCGCCCAGCGCGCCCCAGGCGATGCCGTAACGTGCCGAGTTCAGGCAGGTGAACGGGCCCTTCAGGCCGCGCACGTCGGGGAAGACGTTCTCCTCGGGGCAGAACACCTCGTCCATGACGATCTCGCCGGTGACGGAGGTGCGCAGGCCGAACTTGCCGTGGATGGCCGGGGCCGACAGACCCTTCCAGCCTTTCTCCAGCACGAAGCCGCGGATCGCGCCTTCGTCGTCCTTGGCCCAGACCACGAACACGTCGGCGACCGGCGAATTCGTGATCCACATCTTCGAGCCGCTCAGCGCATAGCCGCCCTCGACCTTGCGCGCGCGCGTCACCATCGAGCCCGGGTCGGAACCGTGATTCGGCTCGGTCAGGCCGAAGCAGCCGATCCACTCGCCGGTGACCAGCTTGGGCAGGTATTTCTGCTTCGTCGCCTCGCTACCGAATTCGTGGATGGGCACCATCACCAGCGAGGATTGCACGCTCATCATCGAGCGGTAGCCGGAGTCGACGCGCTCGACCTCGCGCGCGATCAGGCCATAGCTGACGTAGTTCAGGCCCGGGCCGCCGTACTGCTCGGGGATGGTCGGGCCGAGCAGGCCCAGTTCTCCCATCTCGCGGAAGATGCCGGTGTCCATGGCTTCGTGGCGGAAGGCCTCGAGCACGCGCGGCTGCAGCTTGTCCTGGCAGTAGGCTGCGGCGGCGTCGCGCACCATGCGTTCATCGTCCGTCAGCTGTTCGTTCAGCAGCAGCGGGTCGTCCCAGTGGAATGCGGTTTTGTTGGCCATGATGATCTCGGTGTCGATGGTTGTTTACAGGTTTGGATAATGCGGTCAGCGGGCAAAATACAGCTTGTGCAGGTGGTCGAGATCGACGTCCGCCGCCGGCTGCGACAGCACGACCTTCCCGCTCTGCATCAGGTACACGTGGTCGGCCACGCCGACCGCGCGGTGCGTGTTCTGCTCCACCAGCACGATGGTGCGTCCGTCCCCCTTGAGGCGTTTCAAGATCTCGAACAGTTCGTTGACCATCACCGGCGCCAGGCCGAGCGAGGGCTCGTCGATGATCAAGAGCTTGGGGTCGCTCATCAGGCCGCGCGCCATCGCCAGCATCTGCGCTTCGCCGCCGGACAGCGAGCCGGCCAGCTGCTTGCGGCGTTCGCGCAGGCGCGGGAACATCTGGTACGACTTTTCCAGGTTGGCGGGTGCCGCGGCGCGGTGCTGCGGCGCGAAGGCGCCCATCATGAGGTTTTCCTCGACCGTCATGTCGCGGAAGGTCATGCGGCCTTCCGGGATCATCGCCATCGACACGTCGGTCATCTTCCAGGTCGGGGTGCCGGTCAAAGGCCCGCCGTTCAGCGAAATCGTGCCTTGCGAAGGCTTGATCAGGCCCATCACCGCGCGCAGCAGCGTGGTCTTGCCGGCGCCGTTGGGACCGATGATGGTGGTCAGCTTGCCCGGCTCGATGGTCAGCGACAGGTCCCACAGCACGTTGATGGCGCCATAGCCGGCGCGTACGTCCCTGATCTCAAGCATGCTCGGCCCCCGTATAGCTCTTCACCACTTCCGGGTTGTTGAAGACCTCGGTCGGCGTGCCCTCTGCGATCAGCTGCCCGAAGTTCAGCACCGCCACCCGATGGCACAGGTTGCTGATGGTCTCGATGTCGTGCTCGATGATCAGGATGCCGACCTTGAAGGCCTCGTGCATCTGCTTGAGCATGTTCATGAAGTGGCGCTTGCCGTTGGTTTCCAGGCCGGCCAGCACTTCGTCGAGCAGCAGCAGTTTCGGGTTGGTGGCGAGCGCCTTGGCCACTTCCAGGGCTTTCAGCTCGCTCAGCGCCAGGCCGGTGGCGGCGTCGCGCCCGGCCTTGGCAGCCAGGTTGGTGAATTCCAGGATCTCGTCGATGCGGCGCATGTCGGTGCCGCCGGTGCCGAAGCGCTGCGCCACCGTCAGGTTCTGGCGCACGGTCAGCTCGTGCATCGGCTGCGGGATCTGGAAGGTGCGGCCGATGCCCATGCGGGCGCGCTGGTACATCGGCGAACGCAGCACGTCGCGGCCGTCGAACACGATGCGTCCGCCGGCGCGCGCCAGGCCCGAGATGGCGTTGAACAGGGTGGTCTTGCCGGCGCCGTTGGCGCCCACCAGGCCGACCACGTCGCCGCTGCCGACCGACAGCGAGACCTTGTTGACCGCGGTGAGGCCGCCGAAGCGCACCGTCACGTTTTCAAGCTGCAGCATCGTTTTTCCTCATGAACTTGCGCGCCAGCGCCAGCAGGCCGTCCGGGCTGGCGATGATCATTGCGACCAGCACCACGCCCAGCACCAGCTGGTGGCCGGTCGGGATGATGCTTTTGACGACCAGCTGGTCGACCAGGTAGACCACGACCGCGCCGACCAGCGGGCCGGTGATGGTGCGGTAGCCGCCGAAGATCGCCGCCACGATCGGGATCGTCACCCACAGCGTGCTGAAGGCGTAGTCCGGCTCCAGGAAGTTGATGTAGTGGACGTTGAAGGCGCCGACCACGCCGCACATGAAGCTCGACACCAGCAGCATCAGGCCCTTGAGCAGGGTGTTGTTGACGCCGACCACGCGGGTGGCGTCGTCGCTGTCGTGCATCGCGCGCAGGGCCAGGCCGTGCGGGCTGCGGCGGATCATCTCGTAGACGGCGGTGAACACCAGCACGATGGTGAGGATCACCAGGTAGTTGCCGGTCTTGCTGCCGAAGTCGAAGCCCGCCACCGTCGGCAGGCGCGGGATGTTGGCGATGCCGGCCGAGCCGCCGGTGACCGAGGTCCATTCGGTGGCCAGGATGCGGAAGATGTGGGCGTAGGCCAGGATCGCCAGCGCGAAGTAGGGGCCGCGCAGGCGCAGCACCGGCAGCATCAGGATCGCGGACACGATCGCCGCCACGCCGGCCAGCAGGATCGCGAGGAACACCGGCACCCCGTGCTGCATCGTCAGCACCGCCGACGCGTAGGCACCGACGCCGAAGAAGGCCGAGTGGCCGAAGCTGACCATGCCGCCCAGGTTGCCCAGCAGCGCCCAGGACAGGGCGATGCCGCCGATGACCAGCGAGGCGATCACCAGGCTCATCACGTAGTTGTCGCTGCCGAACACCAGCGGCACCGCCACGTACACCGCCAGCAGGGCGGGAATCAATAATTTATATTGTTTCATCCGCGCCTCCGGGCCGCGCCGAACAGGCCGTTGGGCATCACGAACAGCACCAGCAGGAACAGGCCCATGCCGGCCAGCTCCTGCAGCGCCGAACTGGCCAGGGTCACGGTCAGCGCCTCGGCGATCCCGAGCAGCACCGCGCCGATCAGGACGCCGGGGATCGAACCGATCCCGGCCAGCACCGTGATGATGAAGGCTTTCACGGTCAGCACGCCGCCGAAGGCCGGGGTGATCACGCCGTAGCTGAACAGCGCCACGCCGGCAAAGGCGGCCATGATGCCGGCCACGATGAACGACACCAGCTCGGTGAAGCCGGGATTGATGCCCATCAGCTTGGCGGCGTCGCGGTTGCTCGACACGGCGCGCACCGCGCGGCCGTACCAGCTGCGCGACAGCCACCACCACAGGCCGCCGATCAGCACCACGCTGACGCCGAAGAACAGCACTTCGCTGCGCATGCTGTACAGCGGTCCGAGCACGAAGGCTTCCTGCATCCAGGACGAGCTGGTCGCGCGCACGTCGGCGCTCCAGATGAGCAATGCCAGGTTGGTCAGGATGACACCGACGCCATAGGTCAGCGTCAGCGAGTTGATCTCGCGGTTGGTCTTGATGCGCCCGACCAGCAAGTAGATGCCGGCCGAGGCCAGGGTGACCAGCACCACCGCCACCGGGATCGCCAGCAGCGGATTGACGCCCAGTTTGCTCTCCACCGTATAGCCGATGTAGGCGGCCAGCAGCACCAGCTCGCCGTGCGCCAGGTTAATCACCTTCATGGCGCCGAACACCAGCGCCAGCCCGAGTGCGATCAGGGCGTAGGACCCGCCCTGCAGCAGCCCGGAATACAGGGACTGCATGATCAATTCAGTCATGTCCGCATTCCATTCGTGTTGATTTCAATATGGGCCTCGAAGAAGCGTAGCGAGCATCGCAGACCGGAAATGCAACGCGCAGCAGCTTATTCGAGGTCCATTACCAGGGCACGCCGGGATAGACCGGCTTCGCGGTGGCGGCTTCCTTCGGCCAGACGAGGGCCACGCCCTTGCCCTGGTGCTGGCCCATGCGCTGGGTGAAGTTCGGGTTGTCGCCGCTGGCGTTGAACTGGACGCGGCCGATCAGGGTCTGGCGGTCGGTCTTGCGCATTTCCTCGGCCACGCCGCCTTTCTTGAGCGTGCCCTTGTCGGCGGCGCGCGCGATCGCTTCGAACAGCAGCATCGACTGCACGTAGCCGAACTGGCCGAGGTAGTCGGGCTCCTTGTTGTACAGCTTGCGGTAGCCGTCGGCGAAGGCCTTGCCGTCCGGGGTACTGAACGCGACCGGGTAGGGAAGGACCGCGGTGCCGTACACGTTCGGCATCAGGTCGGGGAAATCGGCCGCCATCTTCGGCGTGGCCAGCGACCACACGCCGGCGATGCCTTTCACGGAAGGCTTGAGCACGCGCGCGGCGCGCAGGACGCCGACGTAGTCGTTCTCGTAGCCGACCATCACGATGAACTCGGACCGGTCGCGCAGCTTGACCTTGTTGATGATCGGCTTGAAGTCGGTGATCGCCGGATCGAACGCATGCATCTCGACCTTCACGCCCTTGGCGCCGAGGGTTTTCTGCACGGCGGCGGCCAGGCCCTGGGTTGCTTCCTTGGTCGAGTGGACGATCGACACCGACTTCACGTTCAGGTCGGTCAGCAGCCCTACCAGCGCCTTCTGGTAGCCGGCGGTGTTATTGATGCGGAAGAAGTTCTTGCGGCCGCCGTTGACGAGGCTGTCGTCGACGCCGCCCGAGCTGACGTAGACCAGGCCCAGCTTGCCGGCAGCATCCGCGGCAGGCGCGATGTTGTTCGAGCCGTAGCCGCCGGTGATCGCCACCACGTTCTGGCTGGCCAGCTTCTCGACCGCCGCCACCGCCTTGGCCGGCGCCGACTCGTCGTCCACGGTCACCAGCTTGATGGTGTGCTTGCCGTTGGTCTTGTTGAAGACTTCGGCGGCGACGCGGATGCCTTCCTGGGTGCCGATGCCGACCCGCGCCAGCGGACCGGTCAGCGGAATCTCCACGCCGACCAGCAGTTCGTCGGCATGGGCCGCACCCATGGCGGCCGCGCCTGCGACGGCTGCGGCGACGGCGATCATTCGTGCTTTGTTCATTGTCTCCACCTTTCTAATTGGTTTGAATCAGTCGATATGACGACCCATGCTCACTTCCACGTTGCGCACCACCTGCACCAGGCGCGGCCCGAGATCGTCCACCAGTTGCTCGCGCGGCAGCAAAAAGGCGGGGCCGCCGCAGTTGAAGGCCATCGTCCGCGCCGGATCCGGGTCGACCAGCGGCACGCCGACGGCGCTGATGTTGGCGTCCCACAGGCCGGACGACAGGCAGAAGCCGTGGTCCTGGTAGTCCTTGAAGCTTTGTTCGATGTCGGCCTTGATCTTCGGCCAGTTGGTCTCGGTGTGCATGCGGATGTGGTCCATCAGGAAGTCGCGTTCTTCCTGCGCCAGGCCGCACAGGTAGGCCTTGCCCATCGCGGTGGTCGCCAGCGGGATGCGCGAGCCTGCATCGCGGCGCAGGGTGACGGCGGCGCTGCCGCGGCAGGCTTCGACGTACACCATGCTCACACGGTCACGAATGCCGATGGCCACGCTGCACTGGGCATGTTCGGCCAGCGCCTGCATGCCGGGACGTGCCAGCTTGCGCACGTCGAGGTTGGCCAGCAGCGTGTGGCCGAGCGCCAGCACGGCGGCGCCGAGCCGGTAGCGGCCCTGGTCCGCCGCATAGTTCAGGTAGCCGAGGCGGGTGAGCGTGTAGGTCAGGCGCGAGATGGTCGGCTTGGGCATGCCCGTGCGCTTCGCCATCTCGCTGTTGCTCAGGGCCGCTTCGCCGGGCCGGAAGCAGCGCAGGATCTCGAGGCCGCGCGCCAGCGCCGTCACGAACTGGCGGTCCCTGGCGATGTCCTCGTCGTCGAATGACCGGATGTCGTCATTCATGCGCATGTCTCCTCGATCCTGACGTGATCTCGTGTTCGTCGTCCCGTGCTCGTGGTGCCGTAGCGGCGGCCGGGTTGGACTGATGTTCACACACACAAAAGATCAGTGTCAACAGTTTTGTGAAATGCTGGTTCGCACTGCGGAACTGCATTTCGTCCATACGGACGGCATAAGCCGTTTTGGTCCGATTTACGGCTTGCATAGCGGCTTTACATCGTCAAACGAAATGCGGTATCGTTGGCTTCGCCTGAAATGCAAAACACAATTTCGCACAGCGAACCGATAACGAGGAGATGAATTGATGAGTTCCGGCGCACCCAATGCCGTCGTCCGGCGCGAACAGCGCGGCGACATCCTGCTGGTCACCATCGACAACCCGCCGGTCAATGCCCTCGGCGCCGACGTGCGCGCCGGGCTGCTGGCGGCGATCGAGGCGGCCGACGCCGATCCTGCCGTGGCCGCCGTACTGGTCGCCGGCAGTGGCCGCACCTTCATCGGCGGCGCCGACATCCGCGAATTCGGCAAGCCGCCGCTGCCGCCGGCCTTGCCCGAGGTCTGCAACCGCATCGAAGCCTGCAGCAAGCCGGTGGTCGCCGCCATCCACGGCCCGGCCCTGGGCGGCGGCCTCGAAGTGGCGCTGGCCGCCCACTACCGCATCGCGCTGCCGGCCGCGAAACTGGGCCTGCCCGAAGTGCAGCTCGGCCTGCTGCCGGGCGCCGGCGGTACCCAGCGCACGCCGCGCCTGGTCGGCGCCGCGGCGGCGCTCGAGATGATGCTCAGCGGCCGCCACCTGGGTGCCGCCGAAGCGCACAAGCTCGGCCTGGTTGACCGCGTGGCCGGGGAGGGCGACCCGATCGAGGCCGGCCTGGCGTATGCGCGCGAACTGCTGGCGCAGGGCGCGCCGGTGCGCCGTACGCGCGATGCGGACGCGCTGCAGGACCGCGCCGCCCAGGCGGCCGCCATCGAGCAGGCGCGCCTGGAGACCGCCAAGAAATCGCGCGGCCTGTTCTCCCCATTGAAAATCGTCGACGCGGTGCAGGGCGCCGTCGACCTGCCCTTCGACGAGGGCCTGGCGCTGGAGCGCAAGCTGTTCCTCGCATGCCTGGAGAGCCCGCAGCGTGCCGGCCTGGTGCACGCCTTCTTTGCCGAGCGCGAAGCGGCCAAGTCGCCCGAGACGCAGTCGAGCCAGCCGCGCCCGGTCGCGCGCATCGGCGTGGTCGGCGGCGGCACCATGGGCGCCGGCATCGCCGTGTCCTGCCTGGATGCCGGCCTGCCGGTGACCATGATCGAGCGCGACGAGGAAGCGCTGGCACGCGGCCGCGCCAACGTCGACAAGGTGTATGCCGGCCTGGTGGCCAAGGGCCGCATGACGGAAGAGGCGCGCACTGCCGTGATGGCGCGCTGGAACGGCAGCACCGCCTACGACGCGCTGGCGGATGCCGACCTCGTGATCGAGGCCGTGTTCGAGGACATGGACGTCAAGGCGGTGGTATTCGCGGAACTCGACCGCGTCTGCAAGCCGGACGCGGTGCTAGCCACCAACACCTCCTACCTCGACATCGACGCGCTGGCGGCCTCGATCTCGCGCCCGCAGGACGTGATCGGCCTGCACTTCTTTTCGCCGGCGAACATCATGAAGCTGCTGGAGGTCGTGGTGCCGGCCAAGGTGTCGCCGGATGTCGTGGCCACCGCCTTCGAACTGGCGAAGAAGCTGCGCAAGACCCCGGTGCGCGCCGGCGTGTGCGACGGCTTCATCGGCAACCGCATCCTGGCCGTGTACCGCCAGGCGGCCGACGCCATGATGGAAGACGGGGCTTCGCCCTACCAGATCGACAAGGCGGTGCGCGACTTCGGCTTCCCGATGGGGCCCTACCAGATGTCGGACCTGGCCGGCGGCGACATCGGCTGGGCCACGCGCAAGCGCCGCGCCCCCACGCGCGACCCGCGCGCCCGCTACGTGCAGATCGCCGACCGCCTGTGCGAGCGCGGCTGGTTCGGCCAGAAGACCGGGCGCGGCTACTACCTGTATGAGAACGGATCTCGCAGCGGCACGCCGGATCCGGAAGTCGAGGCCATCATCGACGCCGAACGCCAACGCGCCGGCGTCACGCCGCGCAGCTTCACGGATGAGGAGATCATGCGCCGCTACATGGCCGCGATGATCAACGAGGGCGCCAAGGTGGTGGCCGAAAAGATCGCGCTGCGCCCGCTCGACGTCGACGTCACCTTCGTGCACGGCTACGGCTTCCCGCGCTACCGCGGCGGCCCGATGAAGTATGCCGACATGGTCGGCCTGCCGCAGGTGCTGGCCGACATTCGCGCGTTCGCCCAGGAGGATCCGCTGTTCTGGCAGCCGGCGCCGCTGCTGGTCGAGCTGGTCGAGCGCGGCGAAGATTTCGCCAGCCTGAACCAAACCAGATAAACAATAATCAACCGGAGACTCGCCATGCGCGAAGCCGTCATCGTTTCAACCGCCCGCACGCCGCTGACCAAGGCGCACCGCGGCGAATTCAACATCACGTCGGGGCCGGCGCTTGCCGGTTTCGCGGTGCGCGCCGCGGTCGAGCGCGCGCGCATCGACCCGGCCAGCATCGAAGACATGATCCTCGGCTGCGGCTACCCGGAAGGCACCACCGGCCGCAACGTGGCGCGCCAGACCGTGATCCGCGCCGGCCTGCCGATCTCGATCGCCGGCGCCACCGTCAACCGCTTCTGCGCGTCCGGCCTGCAGGCGATCGCGATCGCGGCCGGCCGCATCGTCGTCGATGGCGCCCCGGCCATGATTGCCGGCGGCGTCGAGAGCATCTCCCAGATCCGCTCGCGTGACGACGGCAATTCCGGCATGGACCCGTGGATCCAGCAGCACAAGCCGGAGCTCTACATGGCGATGATCGACACCGCCGACGTGGTCGCCGCGCGCTACGGCATTTCGCGCGAAGCCCAGGACCGCTTCTCGGCCGAGAGCCAGAGACGCACCGAGGAAGCGCAACTGGCCGGGCGCTACAAGGATGAAATCGTCGCCTGCACCACCACGATGGCCGTCAAGGACAAGAACACCGGCGCGGTCTCGCAAGTCGAGGTGACGGTCGACCAGGACACCTGCAACCGACGCGGCACCACTTACGAGGCGCTGGCCAAGCTGGCGCCGGTGATGGGGGCGGATAAATTCATCACCGCCGGCAATGCCTCGCAGCTGTCGGATGGCGCGTCGGCCTGCGTGATGATGGAAGCGAAAGCCGCCGAACGCGCCGGCTTGAGCCCGCTGGGCGTGTTCCGCGGCCTGGCGCTGGCCGGCTGCGAGCCCGACGAGATGGGCATCGGCCCGGTGTTCGCGGTGCCCAGGCTGCTCGAGCGCCATGGCCTCACGGTCGACGACATCGACCTGTGGGAGCTGAACGAAGCCTTTGCCTCGCAGGCGATCTATTGCCAGCAGCGGCTCGGCATCCCGTCCGAACGCCTGAACGTGAACGGCGGCGCGATCTCGATCGGCCATCCGTTCGGCATGACCGGCGCGCGCCTGGCCGGCCACGTGCTGCTGGAAGGCCGGCGCCGCGGCGCCAAATATGCCGTGGTCACGATGTGCGTTGCCGGCGGCATGGGTGCGGCCGGCCTGTTCGAGATTTACTGATCGGATACGAGGATTGTCATGGACCTGAATTTCACACCCGAAGAAGAAGCCTTCCGCGCCGAAGTGCGGGCGTTTTTGGCCGAGAAGCTGCCCGAGCGCCTGTCCGACAAGGTCGCCAACGGCAAGCATTTGAACAAGGCCGACATGCAGGAGTGGCACGCCATCCTGAACGAGCGCGGCTGGCTGGCCAACCACTGGCCGCAGGAATACGGCGGCCCGGGCTGGAGCGCCATCGAAAAATTCATCTTCGAGAACGAATGCGCGCTGGCGAATGCGCCGCGCATCGTGCCCTTCGGCGTCAACATGCTGGGGCCGGTGCTGATCAAGTACGGCAACGAAGCCCAGAAGCGCCACTGGCTCCCGCGCATCCTCGACGGTGCCGACTGGTGGTGCCAGGGTTATTCGGAACCGGGCGCCGGCTCCGACCTGGCGGCGGTCAAGACCACGGCCGTGCGCGGCGTCGACGAACAGGGCGAGCACTACATCGTCAACGGCCAGAAGACCTGGACCACGCTCGGCCAGCACGCCAACATGATCTTCTGCCTGGTGCGTACCGACCGCGAGGCCAAGAAGCAGGAAGGCATCAGCTTCCTGCTGATCGACATGAACTCGCCCGGCGTCGACGTGCGCCCGATCGTCCTGCTCGACGGCGAGCATGAAGTCAATGAAGTGTTTTTCACCGACGTCCGGGTGCCGGTCGAAAACCTGGTCGGCCAGGAAAACCGCGGCTGGACCTGCGCCAAGTACCTGCTGACCTACGAGCGCACCAACATCGCCGGCGTCGGCTTTTCGGTGGCGGGCCTGGAACGCCTGAAGCGCATCGCCGCGCAGCAGACCCGCAACGGCAAGCCGCTGCTGGAGGAGCCGGCCTTCGCGGCGCGCCTGGCGCGGGTCGAGATCGACCTCGAGAACATGAAGACCACCAACCTGCGCGTGATCGCCGCGGTGGCGGGCGGCGGCGTGCCGGGTGCGGAAAGCTCGATGCTGAAGATCCGCGGCACCGAGATCCGCCAGGAGATCAATGCGCTCACGCGCCGCGCGATGGGCGTGTATGCGCGCCCCTTCACCCAGGACATGCTGGACGCCGGTTACGACGGCCCGCAGTTCGGCCCGGATTTTGCCGCGGCCGCGTCGGCGCAGTACTTCAACAACCGCAAGCTGTCGATCTTCGGCGGTTCCAACGAAATCCAGAAGAACATCATCTCCAAGATGATCCTCGGACTGTGAGGGCAAGACCATGAACTTCGAACACACTGAAGAACGGCGCATGCTGGCGGACAGCCTGAACCGCTTTATCGCCGAACAGTACGGCTTCGAGACGCGCGACCGTATCGCCGCCTCGAACGAGGGTTACTCCAGGGAGATGTGGCAGCAGTTCGCCGAGCTGGGCGTGATCGGCGCCCTGCTGCCACATCTCCCTGGAGTAACCCTCGTTCGAGGCGGCGATACGGTCGCGCGTCTCGAAGCCGTACTGTTCGGCGATAAAGCGGTTCAGGCTGTCCGCCAGCATGCGCCGT
>CAJYQM010000162.1 GCA_913777025.1 uncultured Massilia sp.
GGTTGAAGGCGTCGATGGCGCGTATCCGGTTCAGGCGCCGCAGCGAGAGCAGCAACGCGGTGCCGGTGGCGTCGGGCACGCTGCCCAGCACGAGGCCGGTACGCCCGCCCTGCGGCACGATGGGCACGCGCGCCTGCGCGCACAGGCGCACCAGGGCGGCCACCTCGACGGTCGAGGCCGGCGCCACCACGGCGCGCGCGCGGCCGGTGAAGCGTCCGCGCCAGTCGGTCACGTAGGGCGCGGTGTCCTGGGGGGCGGTGAGGACATGGGCCGGGCCGGCGATCGCGCGGCAGGCGTCGAGGAAGCCGTCGTCAGTCATGCGGCACTTTGACCTTGTCCAGCAACTCCTTCGCCAGTTTCTGCGCCTGTTTCTTGTAGGGCCGCAGGTAGAGCACGGCGAACAGGAAATAGGACACCACCAGCAAGGCTTCGCCCAGCGCCATGATGCGCGACAGTTCCGTGCGGTCGCTCCAGGCGCGCACCACGCCTTCGACGAAATAAATCAGGATCACCATCGACGACCATTGCAGCGTGTACAGGTCGCGCCTGAGCACGCCGCGCAGCGGCAGCAGCAAGGGCAGCGCCTTGAGCGCCAGCAGCGAACCGCCCGGATGCAGCGGTGCGATCGCGATTTCCCAGGCCAACAGCCAGACGCACAGGATGACCAGGCTGGTCACCGCGCCCGTATGAAACACCCTTAGCACTTGCATTGCCTATTCCATCCCCTGCAGTTTGCGGCTTGCCTGCGCCAGGCGCCGGCCGAGCGCGATCGCAAGCCGCTTCTCGTCTTCGGTGACCGGACGCTTGTTGTCCACCCCGGCCCAGTGGGTCGCGCCGTAGGGACTGCCTCCGCTCTCGGTCGTCATCAGTTCCGGCTCGGTGTAGGGCAGGCCCATCACCAGCATGCCGTGGTGCAGCAGCGGAATCATCATCGACAGCAGCGTCGCTTCCTGGCCGCCGTGCAGGCTGCCGGTGGACGTGAACACGACCGCCGGCTTGCCCGCCAGGGTGCCGGCCAGCCATTGCGCCGACGTACCGTCGAGGAAATACTTCATGGCCGATGCCATGTTGCCGAAACGCGTGGGCGAACCCAGGGCCAATCCGGCGCATTCGGCCAGGTCCTCCAGCTCGACATAGGGCGCGCCGGCGCGCGGGATGTCGGGCTCGGGTGACTCCGCTACCGTCGACACCGCAGGCACCGTGCGCAGCCGCGCTTCCATGCCCGGGACGCTGTCGATGCCCTGGGCGATGAGTTCGGCCAGCCGGCGCGTCTTGCCGTGTCGCGAGTAATATAAAACGAGGATAATCAGATTGGTTGGGTTCATCGTTGGTATTATAGGGCGCTTTATAAAACGACACGGGTCCCATTGTAGACGCCCATTTACCCCGGATGCTTTCCAAAACCGTCACCCAATTGTCGCGCAGTACCAGTGAGATGTTCAACGTCGGCGTCGAGCGGGTACGTGGCCTGACCTTGAGCGAGGTGCGCGACCTGGTGCGCTTCGCCCGCCGCCGCCTGACCGAGGAAAAGCTGCCCCAGGTGGCAGGCAGCCTCACCTTCACGACCACGCTGGCCATCGTGCCGCTGTTGACGATCGTCCTGGCCATCTTCACCAGCTTTCCGATCTTCGGCAAGCTGCGCACGTCGCTTGAGGGTTATTTCGTGCAGATGCTGATGCCGCGTGCGATTTCGAACACGATCATGTCGAACCTGACGCAGTTTGCCAACAAGGCGACCGGCCTGTCGGCGGTCGGCGCGGTGGCGCTGGTGTTCACCTCGGCGGCGATGATCGGGACCATCGAGCGCGCCTTCAACCAGATCTGGCGCGTGCGCCAGCCGCGTCCGCTGCTGCAGCGGGTGCTGGTCTACTGGGCGCTCGTCACCCTGGGCCCGCTCGCCTTCGGCCTGTCCCTGACCCTCACCGGCCGCCTGTTCACCGCCACCAACGGCCTGTCCACGGCGCTGCCGATCGTCGGCGCGCTGTTCTACACGCTCACCTCGGTGGCCCTGACCACCGGCGCCTATGCGCTCTTGTACCTGACGGTGCCGAACCGCTGGGTCGACTGGCGCGACGCCCTGTGGGGCGGGCTGGTGGCGGCGATCGCCTTCGAGATCGCCAAGCGCGTGTTCGCCATCTTCATCCGCCAGTTCCCGACCTACGCCATCATCTACGGCGCGCTGGCGGCCCTGCCGCTGTTCCTGGTCTGGCTCTACCTGTCCTGGATGATCACGCTGGTCGGCGCGCTGCTGACGGCGGCGTTGCCGGTGGTGAAATACGAACGCTGGTGGTACGAGCCGGTGCCGGGCGGCGCGTTCATCGACGCGGTGGCGGTATTGAAAGTGCTGCACGGCGGCGCGCGCCTGACCGGCAGCGCCCTGGTGTCCTCCAGCCTGATCCGGGCGCATACCCGTATCGGCTATGACGAGATGACCGACCTGCTGGCCCGCATGGTGGCGGTGGGCTGGGTCGGGCGCGTGCAGTCCGAGGCGACGGCGGGGGCGAAATGGGGCCTGGGCGCGCCCCAGGGCGGCGACAACTGGGTGCTGCTGGTCGACCCCGGCCTGATCCGCCTGGCCGACGT
>CAJYQM010000163.1 GCA_913777025.1 uncultured Massilia sp.
CTTTCCATTACTTCCTCAACGATTTCGGCGCGCGGCTGGCGCCGATGGCGGTGCGCAAGCCCGACCAGGTGCCGGCGGACCAGAACGATTTGTCCGCGCCGCGCCTGTCGGTGCGCAGCCGCGGCGACCAGGGCTTCCTGTTCTACAACGGCCACGTGCGCCAGTACGCGCTGGCCGCGCCGCGCGACGTGCGATTCAGCGTCAATCTCCCCGGCGGGGCGGTCACGCTGCCGCGCAAGGCGCTCGACATCCCGGCCGGCAGCTATTTCATCTGGCCACTCGACTTCGATCTCGACGGCCATCGCCTGGCCTATGCGACCGCCCAGCCGGTGGCGCGCCTCGACCAGGGCGAGGCCGGCAGCGTGTACGTCTTCTCGGCCCAGGACGGGATCCCGGTCGAATTCGCGTTCGGGCCCGAGGAGCGTGCATGCCTGGGCGCTGTCGCCGTCGAGGAAGCCGACGGCAGGCTGGTGGCGGGCGGCGTCCAGCCCGGCCTGGATGCCGCCTTGACGCTGCGCTGTCCCGGCAAGCGCCCCGTGACCGTGCTCGTGCTGTCCCAGGACCAGGCACGCAAGCTGGCGATCGGGCGCGTCGAAGGCCGGCGCCGCCTGGTCATCAGCGAGGCCGATGCCTGGTTCCAGGACGGCCGCCTGGTGCTGCGTTCCATCGGCAAGCCGGCGATGCGCGCCGCCGTCTACCCGCCGCTGGCGACGCCGGTCAAGGCCGGCGCACCAGTGCGCGTGTCCGGCCGCGACGGGCTGTTCCAGGTGCTGGAAGCCAGCCTGCCCGCGCAGTGCGTGGCGGTGACGGCCACGCCCATCCGTCCGGCCGGCACGATGCCGCCGATCCGCATCGGCGGCAAGGCCAGGGCCGCCCTGCAGCCGGACCCGGAGACCTTCGGCGTTTCCGCGGCCTGGGCACTGAAGCTCGGTCCTGTCCCGAAAGGCGTCGACGGCGCCCTGCTCGACATCGATTTTACCGGCGATGTTGCGCGCCTGTTCGACGGCACCCGCATGGTCGACGACTGGTATTACAACGGCCAGCGCTGGCAGTTCGGGCTCGGCAACCTGGGCACGCCCACGCCCACGCCTGGGCCCTTGACGCTGACCGTGCTGCCGCTGCGCGCCGATGCGCCGATCTACCTGCCGAAAGAACATCGGCCGGATTTCGGCGGGCAGGCGCAGGTGGCCGAACTGCGGTCAGTGAAAGTGCTGCCGGCCTACCGGGTCGAGATCGGCCGCTCAGCTGATTGATTTTTTCTGCCCGGATGAGCGAAAAACCGGGCCAGGCGGCCCCTCCTGGCTACAATCGACGCCCCCGGAGCACGCGCATTCCACACGCTGAGCAAACGTGCGGGGTTTGACAGCGCAGGGAGTTCCAAACAAGATAGGCCCGAACTCACCTGGACCAGGTAATTAACTGTAAGCAACGCGATGCCGTTGCCCGAAAGGATAAGCATGCTCGACCCCTCCGATTTCAATCCCTCGGACCATCCGCACCGCCGCCATAATCCCCTGACCGGCGAGTGGGTACTGGTCTCGCCCCACCGCGCCAAGCGTCCCTGGCAAGGCCAGCAGGAAGCCGTCGACCGCACGCCCCGGCCCGCCCACGATCCGAGTTGCTACCTGTGCGCCGGCAACGTGCGTGTGAACGGCGAACGCAACCCGGACTACACCGGCACCTACGTCTTTGCCAACGACTTCGCCGCCCTGATGCCCGACACGCCGGCAGCGGACCCCGGCGCGGACCCGCTGTTCCAGACCATGAGCGCGCGCGGCACCAGCCGCGTGATCTGCTTTTCGCCGGACCACGGCAAGACCCTGCCCCAGCTGTCCGTCCCGGCCATCGAACAAGTCATCGACACCTGGTGCGACCAGTCGAAGGAACTGGGCGCGTCCTACGAATGGGTGCAGGTATTCGAGAACAAGGGCGCCGTGATGGGCTGCTCGAACCCGCACCCGCACGGCCAGATCTGGGCCACCAGCTACCTGCCCAACCTGCCCGCGGCGGAAGACCGCTGCCAGCGCGATTACTTCACGGCGCAGAACCGCCCGATGCTGCTGGACGTCGTCCAGCGCGAGGAAGCGGCCGGCGAGCGCGTGGTGGTCAGCACCGAACACTGGCTCGCCGTCGTCCCCTACTGGGCCGCCTGGCCCTTCGAGACCATCCTGCTGCCCAAGTTCCCGGTCAAGCGCCTGGAAGACCTCGACCAGGACAGGCGCGCCGACCTGGCCCTGGCCATGAAGCGCCTGACCACGCGCTACGACAACCTGTTCCAGACGTCCTTCCCGTATTCGATGGGCTGGCACGGCGCGCCCTACAATGGCGAGGACACGGCGCCGTGGCAGCTGCACGCCCACTTCTACCCGCCGCTGCTGCGTTCGGCCTCGGTGCGCAAGTTCATGGTCGGCTTCGAGATGCTGGCCGAAGCCCAGCGCGACCTGACCCCGGAACAGGCGGCCGCCCAGCTGCGCGCCCAATCCGAACAACACTACCTGGAGTCCACGCAATCTTGAATCACGAGAAAACCTCCCTGCCGGCGCAGGTCGCCGGCGTCTTCGAAGCCGCTTTCAAGCGCGCGCCCTCGATCGTGGTCCAGGCCCCGGGCCGCGTGAACCTCATCGGCGAGCATACCGACTACAACGACGGCCTCGTGCTGCCCTGCGCGATCGACTACCGCACCGTGATCGCGGCAAGCCCGCGCGACGACCGCACGGTGCGCGTGGTCGC
>CAJYQM010000164.1 GCA_913777025.1 uncultured Massilia sp.
GCATCACCTTCGACACCGGCGGCATCTCGCTCAAGCCGGGTCCGGGCATGGACGAGATGAAGTACGACATGTGCGGCGCCGGTTCGGTGCTGGGCACCTTCCGCGCCATCGGCGAGATGGGTATCAAGCTGAACGTGGTCGGCATCGTGGCCGCCTGCGAGAACATGCCGTCGGGCCGCGCCACCAAGCCGGGCGACATCGTCACCGCGATGAACGGCACCACCATCGAGATCCTGAATACCGACGCCGAAGGCCGCCTGGTCCTGGCCGATGCCCTGAGCTACGCCGAGCGCTTCAAGCCGGCCGCCGTGGTCGACATCGCGACCCTGACCGGCGCCTGCATCGTCGCCCTGGGCCACCACAACTCGGGCCTGTTCACCCGCCATGACGACGAGCACAACGCGCTGGCCGCCGAACTGCTGGATGCCGGCGCGCAAACCGGCGACACCGCCTGGCGCCTGCCGATCGGCGAGCAGTACAACGAGCAGCTGAAGTCGAACTTCGCCGACCTGGCCAACATCGGCAGCCCGGGCGGCGCGTCGTGCACGGCCGCGGCCTTCCTGGAAAACTTCACCCGCAACTATCCGTGGGCCCACCTGGACATCGCCGGCACCGCCTGGAAGAGCGGCGCTGCCAAGGGCGCGACCGGCCGTCCGGTGCCGCTGTTGACCACCTTCCTGCTCAATCGCGTGTAAGCACTGCGCTTTGCATAAATAAGCCGCCATGAACAAAGGACGCCTCGGCGTCCTTTGTTATTTTCCTTCCACCTCCCGCTCAAGACACATCCCGCTCAGAACATGACCGGGCCGCCGGTCTCTCCCGGCGCCTCGGGGCTGCCCGCCATGCCCCGCGCCGGCCGCATCAGCACGGTGATGGTCGACGGGTAGGCCACGCCGGCGCCGGCGTTGCGGTCGAAATAGCTGTCGAGCGGGGTGCGCACGATCAGGTTGCCGATCAGCCTGTCGGTGTCGAAGCGCGAATCGGCCCGCGCTGCCACCTGCTCGCGCGCGCTGCCCGCACCCTCGCGCGCGCAGTCGACGTTCAAGGGATCGCGCGTGCGCTCGACGGTGACGCGCCCCGGCGCCACCACGAACCAGCGTCCGGCACTGTTGGACAGCACGCAACCGATGCCGGCGACTTCGCGGTGGTCGAGGACGGCGTGGAGTTCGAGCTGCTGCGTGGTCGAACTGGGCGTGACCACGCAGCCGGCCAGAAAGGCCGTCAGTGCGAGCGCACAGGCGGTACGAAAATATAAGTTGGACATGTCTTCACCCGGATGCATCCTGCCAGTTTACGGCAGTATCCGCGCAGACATAAGAAGGAATAAAAGGGAAATTCCGGCGTACTCCGGGATCCTCGATCCGAGAGTACGCCGGAACATTTTCTCATGCTTCAATCGAGGGGCGAGAAACGCGGCATGCGTCTGCCATCCACCTCGACCGATTCGAAGAACGCGTCCCGAGGACGGACCCAGGTCTTACCGTCCTGCCCGCGGTACACGACCACGGGCGTATGGTCCGCCTCGAGCGTGGCCTCGCAGACCACGTCGTACACGCCGCCCTTGTAGTGGCGGTAGCGCATCAGACCTTTTCTTCGGCCTGGGCGCGGTGCTTCTTCTTCAGGTTCTGGATGACCTTGACGATGCCTTCCACGCCGGCGTTATCGTCGAGCTCGCTGAAGGCGTCCAGCACTTCGTTGAGCACGCGATTGCGCACGGTGGCTTCGTCGGCCTGCATCTTCTGCGGCTGGGGTTCAGCCTTCGACGCGGCCTCGCCTGCCGTCTTCTGGCCATGGGCCAGGGCCGCCTGCCAGATCAGCCAGCGACGCTGGGTCTCATATACCAGATACTCTTCCGGCTTGTCCTCTCGGCGCCGGACGATGTGGCCATCGCGTTGGGCCCATGCTTCAAATGCTTGGCGCATTGCTGTCCTTTATAAAGCTGTGTGCAAATCCTGCTTTCCGGATCCGCGATCGTTACACACTTGCCACCAGCCGGTTAGCTGCCGGCCAAGGCACCAATATCAAAGCAATAAATTGCTAATGAATACTTGGTTCCGAAGAAATATGGCAATACTACAAGGTAAGTTGGCTTACTGCAATTTTTTTCTTCTGAGAAGGAGACAATACGTAAATGCTCTGTCTCTTGCTGCGATTGTTACATCTTGACACAGTTCAGCACAGCTTGCTAGTCCGCACTGTGTTCTTTATTTACCGAACAATAATTTTACGACATTTGTGTTGCAATATGCGCAAATAATCACAATCGTGCACGTACAGTTAAAAGTCGGCAACTGTTGCAGGTTTTGATCGTAACGTTGATACTGCGCAAAGAATCACCGGGATGTCCGGGGCACCAAACGAAACACATCAATATGAAAATAGCAACCTGGAACGTCAACTCGCTCAAAGTGCGCCTGCCGCACCTGCTGCAGTGGCTGTCCACCAACCCCATCGACGTCCTGTGCATCCAGGAGACCAAGCTCACCGACGACAAATTCCCGCTGGCCGAGATCAATGCCGCCGGCTACCAGGTCGTGTTCAGCGGCCAGAAGACCTATAACGGCGTGGCGATCCTGTCGCGCCACCCGATCGCCGATGTCGTGCGCAATAATCCCCACTACCCGGACGAGCAGCAGCGCCTGATCGCCGCCACCATCGAAGGCGTGCGTTTCATTTGCGCCTATGTCCCGAACGGCCAGTCGGTGGGCGCCGACAAGTACGAATACAAGCTGGCCTGGCTGGCCGCGCTGCGCGAGTGGGTGCGCGAGGAGATGGCGGCGCATCCGCAGTTCGCGATCCTGGGCGACTACAACATCGCGCCGGAAGACCGCGACGTCCACGATCCGGAAGTCTGGGCCGGCCAGATCCATTGCTCGGTGCCCGAGCGCGAGGCGCTGCTGGCCCTGAACGGCCTGGGCCTGGCCGACGCCTTCCGCCTGTTCGACCAGCCCGACAAGCAATACAGCTGGTGGGACTACCGCCAGATGGCCTTCCGCCGCAACCGCGGCCTGCGCATCGACCACATCCTGCTGTCCCCTGCCCTCACCCAGCGCTGCACGGCCTGCGTCATCGACCGCGAACCGCGCAAGTGGGAACAGCCGTCGGATCACACCCCGGTGATCGCGACGATCGATTCGCAGGCCAGCAACGGCGCTACCTGATCGGCCGCGATCGGCCGCGCGAACAGGTAGCCCTGGGCGTACTGGCAGCCGCGCCGGCGCAGCAGCTCCAGCTGCGCCTCGGTCTCGACGCCCTCCGCCACCACCGACAGTTGCAGGCTGTGCGCCAGCGCCAGGATGGCGGCGACGATGGCCTGGTCTTCGCTGCTGGTCTCCAGCTCGCGCACGAAGGCGCGGTCGATCTTGATCTTGCGGACCGGGAAGCGCTTCAGGTAGGCCAGGCTCGAGTAGCCGGTGCCGAAGTCGTCGATCGACAGGCGGATGCCCATGCGGTAGATCTGGCCCAGCGTCTCCAGCGTCAACCCGCCGTGCTGCATCAGCGCGGTCTCGGTGATCTCGAATTCGAGCAGGGCCGGGTCGATGCCGGTCTCCTCGACGATGGCGCGGATCGATCCGACCAGGCCGCGGTGCATGAACTGGCGCGCCGACAGGTTGATCGCCAGCGGCACCGCGCGCAGGCCGGCACGCTGCCACGCCACCGCCTGGCGGCAGGCCTGGCGGATCACCCATTCGCCGACGGCGACGATCAGGCCCGTCTCTTCCAGGATCGGGATGAACTCGTCGGGCGCCACCAGGCCGCGCTGCGGATGGCGCCAGCGCAGCAGCACCTCGAGCGCCTCGGCCTGCCGGCTGCCGATGGCGACGATCGGCTGGTACAGCAACGCGAACTCCTCGCGCAGTAGCGCACCGTGCAGCTCGGACTCGAGCGCGAAATGGTGGGCCGCCACGGCGTCCATGCGTTCAAAATAGAACTGGTAGTTGTTGCGGCCGGCCGCCTTGGCCTGGTACATCGCGGCGTCGGCCTTGCGCATCAGGCTTTCGACGTCGGCGCCATCGTCCGGGTACAGGCAGATCCCGATCGAGGGCGAGATGTGCAGGTCGCGCCCTTCGAAGCGGACCGGGTCGGCCAGCGCGGCGATGATCTTGTCGCCGACCTGGGCGCATTCCACGGCCGTGTGCACGCCCGGCACCAGCACCACGAACTCGTCCCCGCCCAGGCGCGCCACGGTATCGCTGGCGCGCACCACGCGGCACAGCCGGCCCGCCACTTCCTTCAGCAGGTAATCGCCGGTCAGGTGGCCGAGGGTGTCGTTGATGGTCTTGAAGCGGTCCAGGTCGATGAACATCAACCCCAGCTTGCGGCCGTCGCGGCGCGCCCCGAGCAGCGCGCGGTCCAGGCGCTCGGCCAGCAGCGCGCGGTTGGGCAGCCCGGTCAGGGCGTCGTGGTAGGCCATGTGATGCACGCGCGCCTCGGCCTGTCGCCGCTCGGCCACCTCGGCCTGCAGCTCGGCGGTGCGCTCCCGCACCCGCAGTTCCAGTTCGTCACGCGCGCGGCGCAGCGCGTCGGCGGCCTCGCGCTGGGCGGTCACGTCCTCGATCAGCCAGACGCTGCGCCCGTTGGGATCGGCCTTGTCGAACGGCCGCCCCGAAATGCGCGCCCAGAAGCGCGTGCCGTCGCCGCGCACCAGATGGTGTTCGGACATGTGCACGCGCCCCGCCTGGAAATCGCGCCAGACTTCCATGGCGGCGGCGCGCCAGCTGTCGAGGTCGGGATACAGGGCGCTCGCCTGCAGGCCCTCGAAGACACCGTCCTCGTAGCCGAACAGTTCCGACATCTTGCGGTTGCAGCGCAGCGTGCGCCCGTCCTCGACGACGGCGATGCCGAGCACCGCATTGTCGAGGATGGCCTGGTTTTCCATCAGCGCGTTGCGCAGCGATTCCTCGTCGCGCTTGCGGCGGGTGCGGTCCTCGACCATCCAGATCATGGTGCCGGTGCCCGGCTCGTCCGGATTGGCCGGATAGCCGATGACGCCGACCCATATCGGCGTACCGTCCTTGCGCACCATGGCGGCCTCGCTGCGGAAGGAACGGTTGCGCGCCAGTACGGCGTAGGCACGCCCGCCGAGTTCCGTGAAAGCCCGGTCGTCGACGTACATGGCGCGCGTGGACGCGCCGATCAGCTCGGTGTCGCCGTAGCCGAACATCGCAGCGAAGCAGCCGTTGTAGCGGGTAATCACGCGCTCGTGCGTGAAGAAGATGCCGATCGTGGCGTTGGTCATCATGGCCTGGACCTCGGTCAGGGCCTGGCGCGCCGCGCTGATGTCTTCCACGATCCAGACGGTGCCGGCTTCGCGCGAGGTGACGTCGATCGCCTTGGCGCGGATGCGGCACCAGACCGGCGTGCCGTCGCGGTGGCGCAGCTGGGTGTCGCCCTCGTACAGGCCGCCGTCGAGCAGCACCCCGACCGCGTCGTCGACGAAGGATTGGTACCGGGCCGGACTGGCGAACAAGGCGACCGGGTCGCAGGCGACCACTTCGTCGGGTGTGTAGCCGAGCATCGCCGCCATGCGCGGATTGCAGGACTTGACCAGGTGCGGCAGGGTGACGACGATGCCGA
>CAJYQM010000165.1 GCA_913777025.1 uncultured Massilia sp.
TGCTACCGCAAGCTGGGCCACAACGAGCAGGACACCCCGGCCCTGACCCAGCCGCTGATGTACAAGAAGATCGCCAAGCACCCGGGCACCCGCAAGATGTACGCGGACAAGCTGGCTGCGCAGAACACCATCGAGCAAGATGGCGGCGACCAGATGGTCGCGGCCTACCGCGCCGCCATGGACGCCGGCAAGACCACCGTCGATCCGGTCCTGACCGACTTCAAGAACAAGTATGCCGTCGACTGGGCGCCGTTCCTGAACAAGAAGTGGACCGACGCCGCCGACACCGCGGTGCCGCTGACCGAACTGAAGCGCCTGTCGCAGCGCATCACCACCGTGCCGGAAAACTTCAAGCTGCACTCGCTGGTCGAAAAAGTGCTGGCCGACCGCGCCAAGATGGGCCAGGGCGAGATGAACCTCGACTGGGGCATGGGCGAACACCTGGCCTACGCATCGCTGCTGGCCTCGGGCTACGCGATCCGCCTGTCGGGCCAGGACGCCGGCCGCGGCACCTTCGTGCACCGCCACGCCGTGCTGCACGACCAGAACCGCGAGCGCTGGGACCAGGGCATCTACCTGCCGCTGGCCAACGTGTCCGAGAACCAGGCCAACTTCACCGTCATCGACTCCGTGCTGTCGGAAGAAGCGGTGCTGGGCTTCGAATACGGTTACTCGACCGCCGAGCCGAACACCCTGACCATCTGGGAAGGCCAGTTCGGCGACTTCGCCAACGGCGCGCAGGTCGTCATCGACCAGTTCATCGCCTCGGGCGAAGTGAAGTGGGGCCGCGCCTCGGGCCTGGTCATGATGCTGCCGCACGGCTACGAAGGCCAGGGTCCGGAGCACTCGTCGGCCCGCATCGAGCGCTTCCTGCAGCTGTCCGCCGACCACAACATGCAAGTCGTGCAGCCGACCACGGCCGCGCAGATCTTCCACCTGCTGCGCCGCCAGATGGTGCGCCAGTTCCGCAAGCCGCTGATCATCTTCACGCCGAAGTCGCTGCTGCGTAACAAGGACGCCGGTTCTTCGCTGAACGAGCTGGCCAAGGGCAGCTTCCAGACCGTCATCCCGGAACTGGACGACAAGATCGACGCCAACAAGGTCAAGCGCGTGGTCGTGTGCTCGGGCAAGGTCTACTACGACCTGGTCAACGCACGCAAGACGCGCGGCGTGACGGACACCGCCGTCATCCGCATCGAGCAGCTGTATCCGTTCCCGCACAAGGCCTTCGCTGCCGAACTGAAGAAGTTCGCCAACGCGACCGAAGTGGTGTGGGCACAGGACGAGCCGCAGAACCAGGGTCCGTGGTTCCAGATCCAGCACAACATCTTCGAAAGCATGGAAGCCGGCCAGCGCCTGGCTTACGCCGGCCGTCCGGCTTCCGCCGCCCCGGCCGTCGGCTACGCCGACAAGCACGTGGCGCAGCAGAAGGAATTGCTGGATACCGCGTTCTCGAAGCTCAAGGGTTTCATCCTGACCAAATAAGAACGTAGCCCAGGAGCGACCCCGCGCCATGAGCGCGGGGTTTTTGCAGCACCACAGAATACATATTGGAGTTTTATAAATGGCACAAATCGAAGTCAAGGTCCCACAACTGTCGGAATCGGTCGCGGAAGCAACCCTGCTGTCCTGGCACAAGAAAACCGGCGAAGCCGTCTCGCGCGACGAGAACATGATCGACATCGAGACCGACAAGGTGGTCCTGGAACTGCCGGCTCCCAGCGCCGGCGTGATCGTGCAACTGATCAAGGGCGACGGCGCGACCGTCGTCTCGGGTGAAGTCATCGCGATCATCGATACCGAAGCCTCGGCACAGACCAGCCCGATCGCCATCACCGCCGCTGCCGTGCCGAACGCACCGGCCGCCCCGGCACCGGCCGCTGCTACTGCAGCTGCCGCCGGCGGCACCAAGTCCGACGTCGCCATGCCGGCCGCCGCCAAGATCCTGGCCGACAACAACATGAGCACCTCGGACGCCACCGGCACCGGCCGTGACGGCCGCGTGACCAAGGGCGATGCCCTGGCCGCCGTCGCCAACAAAGGCGTGACCGCCCCGGCAGTCGCCGCACCGGCACCGCTGCAGCAGCAGGCGCCGAAGGCAGCGTTGCCGCAAGTTGCCGCACCGAGCGCCAACCTGGGCGAACGTCCGGAAGAGCGCGTGCCGATGAGCCGCCTGCGTGCCCGTATCGCCGAGCGCCTGCTGCAATCGCAGTCGACCAACGCGATCCTGACCACCTTCAACGAAGTCAACATGGCTCCGGTCATGGAGCTGCGCAACAAGTACAAGGACAAGTTCGAGAAGGAACACGGCGTCAAGCTGGGCTTCATGTCCTTCTTCGTCAAGGCCGCCGTCGCCGCCCTGAAGAAATACCCGATCCTGAACGCCTCGGTCGACGGTAACGACATCGTCTACCACGGCTACTTCGACATCGGTATCGCCGTCGGTTCGCCGCGCGGCCTGGTGGTGCCGATCCTGCGCAACGCCGACCAGATGTCGATCGCCGAGATCGAGAAGAAGATCGGCGAATTCGGCCAGAAGGCCAAGGACGGCAAGCTGACCCTGGAAGACCTGTCGGGCGGTACCTTCTCGATCTCGAACGGCGGCGTGTTCGGCTCGATGCTGTCGACCCCGATCATCAACCCGCCGCAGTCCGCGATCCTGGGCGTGCACGCGACCAAGGACCGCGCCGTGGTCGAAAACGGCCAGATCGTGATCCGTCCGATGAACTACCTGGCGATGTCCTACGACCACCGCATCATCGACGGCCGCGAAGCCGTGCTGGGCCTGGTCGCCATGAAGGACGCGCTGGAAGATCCGGCCCGCCTGCTGCTCGACCTGTAATTCACGGGGGCGCAAGCCCCTGGCAGGGCGCGCGTGCCCAGTCCGTTTGCTGTGATGTCTGATGAAGGGGAGTCACCATGATTGCCGATGAAATCAAGCGTTTGCACGAACTGCACCAGGCCGGCGCCCTGACCGACGCCGAATTCGAACAGGCCAAGGCGAAGATCCTGTCGTCCGCCAACGTGAACCTGCACAAGGCCACGTCGTCGGCGGGCGGCAACAGCTTCGCCGCCGAGCTGAACGCGCTGCGCCGTTCGCGCACCGACCGCTGGCTGAGCGGCGTGTGCGGCGGCCTGGCGCTGGCGTCCGGGGTGGAATCGTGGGT
>CAJYQM010000166.1 GCA_913777025.1 uncultured Massilia sp.
GGTCGGTGCACAGCTGGACGCGCAGTTCCCATTCGCCGCCCTGGGCCGCGAAATAGTCGACGACGGCGTCACGCAGGCCGTCCGGCTTGTCCTTCAAGTCCACCGGCGCGTCCTTCAGCGCCGTGAGCGACGGCGACACCGGGGCCACCGACACCTTGGCGATATAGTCGCCGTACAGGATCGGCGCCTGGCTGTAGTAGGTTTCGCCGAGCGGATGGGTTTCCGGATGCCCGCCCAGTGCCTTCAGCGTGGCACTTTCGCCGCCGACCGCCTCGATCGCCGTCTCGACGCCGCGCGCGACCGCCGAGAAGGCGCGCTTCAGGTTCGGCACCTTGTCGGTGGTGGACGCCAGCAGCTTGGCGCTGCCCAGGAATTTTCTGGCGGTCGGCGCACTGAACACCGGGCCGTTGACCAGCACAAAATCCTGGGTCACGGCGTCCTCGCTGTCCTCGACGCGGGGGCCCTGCACGCCGACGACCTTGATCGACATGCCGCGCGGGGTCGAGACGTCGTCGCTCAGGATGTCGCCGGGGGTGGTCGACAGGCGCAGCACCACCGGATAGCTGCCCGGCGCGGCGAACAGGCCCTGGGCGTAGGCCGGCGCCAGGCCCTCGAGCACGCTCAGCTCGCCCAGCAGCAGGCCGTGGGTCTTGGCGTGCACGCTGCGGATCGCATGGCCGGAATCCTGAAAGGTCTTTACCGAAATGCCGTGCATCGTGTCCTTCAGGTCAAAGGTCGTGACCTGCTCGTCGTCTTCGGGTCGTTCGACCGCCGGTGTATAAGGCACAGGGCGGATGGCGGATGGATCGGTCGTGGTCATGGTCTTGTCGCTGGTTGATGATGCATCCATCTTGCCGCAATGACATCCACCTGTCTGTGCAGCGCCGCACGCAAATCCGTCAAATCATTGCATCCACCATGTGCGCTTGCGAACAGACGGGAACTTGCTCGACCCTCAAGCTGGCCGGAGTCGATGAAGGAGACAGGAAAAATGAGCAAGGACGGCAACGAACCGAAGATCCCATCCGGCGGCTGGGGCTCGATCAAGGAAGTCACGACCATTCTGCTGAAGGAACGCGTGCCGCTCGAAGGCTCGGCCCTCCTTCTGAAGCAGAACAAGCCGGACGGATTCATGTGCGTGAGCTGCGCCTGGGCCAAGCCCGCGCACCCGCACCCCGCCGAATTCTGCGAGAGCGGCGCCAAGGCCACGGCTTGGGAAATCACCAGCAAGCGCCTCGACCCGGGCTTCTTCGCGCGCCACACGGTGCGCGAGCTGGAAAGCTGGCACGACCACGACCTCGAACAAGCCGGCCGCCTCACGGTCCCGATGCGCTGGGACGGCGCGCTCGACCGTTACGTGGAGATCACCTGGGACCAGGCCTTCAGCGAGATCGGCGCCCGCCTGCGCGAACTCGATCCGAAGGGTGTCGTGTTCTACAGCTCCGGCCGCGCCTCGCTCGAAACCTCCTACATGTACCAGCTGCTGGCGCGCATGTACGGCAACAACAACCTGCCGGACAGCTCCAACATGTGCCACGAAAGCACCTCGGTGGCGCTGCCCAAGAGCATAGGCGTGCCGATCGGGACCGTGGTGCTGGACGACTTCGAAAAGACCGACTGCATCTTCTTCTTCGGCCAGAACGTGGGCGTGAACAGCCCGCGCATGCTGCACCAGTTGCAGGAGGCCCGCAAGCGTGGCGTGCCGATCATCACCTTCAACCCGCTGCGCGAACGTGGCCTGGTCAGCTTCACCAACCCGCAATCGCCCGTCGAGATGCTGACCGGCGCCGAAACCTGCATCAGCACCCAGTACCACCAGCTCAAGGCCGGCGGCGACCTGGCGGCGCTGATGGGCCTGTGCAAGATCATGATCGAGGAAGACGACGCCATCGTGGCGGCCGGCGGCGGCATGCGTCCGGTCGACGCCGCCTTCATCGCCCAGCATACCCACGGCTACGAAGACTACGCCGCCAAGGTGCGCGCGACCGGCTGGGACGAGATCGAACGCGAATCCGGCCTGACCCGCGCCGCGCTGCGCGAGGCCGCGGAAGTCTACATGCGCGCGCACAAGGTGATCGGCATCTACGGCATGGGCCTGACCCAGCACCGCAACGGCGTCGAGAACGTGCAGATGCTGGTCAATTTCCTGCTCATGCGCGGCAACATCGGCAAGCCCGGCGCCGGCATCTGCCCGGTGCGCGGCCACTCCAACGTGCAGGGCCAGCGCACCGTCGGCATTACGGAAAAGCCGGAGCTGGCGCCGCTGGACAAGCTCGAGGAACAGTACGGGTTCGAACCGCCGCGCGAAAAAGGCCTGAACACGATCGAGGCCTGCGAAGCGATGCTGAAGGGCGAGGTCAAGGCTTTCGTCAACCTCGGCGGCAACCTGGTGCGCGCCGTGCCCGACCACGGCCCGATGGAAGCGGCCTGGCGCAAGCTGCCCCTGACCGTGCACATTGCCACCAAGCTCAATCGCAACCACTTGGTGCATGGCGAGGTGTCCTACCTGCTGCCCTGCCTGGGCCGCATCGAGGT
>CAJYQM010000167.1 GCA_913777025.1 uncultured Massilia sp.
TCTTCAGCGGCAAGCGCGCCGCCCGGCTGCCGGCGGGGAAACCGGCCTGGCACCGCATCGACCCGGACGGCTGCGCCGGCATCGCCGACCTGCTCGACACCGGCTGTTTCATCAGCGCGGCCCTGCCGCTGCGCAAGGGCACGGGGCGCATCTTCATCACCGCCGATCATCAGCTGCAACGCGCCGATGCCAGCTTCCTGAACCACATCGTGCAGCAGGCCTTCCCGGTCATCGAGACCATCGACCTGCTCGACCGCCTCGCTTCGGACGCCGCCTTCCGCGAGCGCCAGACCATCGCGCGCGACCTGCACGACAGCACCATCCAGCCTTACATCGGCCTGCGCCACGCGGTGGCGGCGATCCGCAGCCAGGCCGGGGAAGACCATGCCGTGGCCGCCGACCTGGACCGCTTGCTGGCGATGTGCAGCGACACCATCGTCGACATGCGCCAGTTCGCCCAGCGCTTCCGCAACGGCCGCCAGCAGGAGCCGGAACTCCTGATCGCGCTGCGCCGCCAGCTGAACCAGGTGCGGTCCTTCTACGACGTCGACGTGGCGCTGGAGGCGGCCAATGCGCCGCCCATCAACGACCGCATGGCGGCCGAGGTGTTCCAGGTCGTCACCGAAGGCATCAACAACATCTGCAAGCACACGCAGGCGCGCAGCGCGCGCGTGCTGCTGGCCGAAGAGGCCGGCCAGCTGGCGATCGACATCGTCAACCCGTGCGAGCCGGGCGCCAGCCGCGCGCCCTTCGAGCCGCGCTCGATCTATGAGCGGGTGCAGGCACTGGGCGGCCTGCTCGCCGTCGAGGCCGATGGCGAGCACACCCGGCTGCGCATCCGCCTGCCCATCTGAATGCCGATAACAATTACGGAGGAACCATGACCATCCGCATCCTGCTGGTCGACGACCACAAGACCATGCTATGGGGCCTGGAACGCCTGATCCAGGCCGAAGCGCCGGCGTTCACGCTGGTCGGCAGCGCCAGCGATCCCGCCGGCGCCACCGCGCTGTGCGCGGAACTCGTCCCCGACATCGTCCTGCTCGACCTCGACCTGAAAGGTTCCAGTTCGCTCGAGATCCTCCCCCAGCTGCTGGCGAACGGCAAGACGCGCGCCGTGATCCTGAGCGCCAACCGCGACCAGGCCACGTTGGCTTCCGCCGTCAAGCTGGGCGCGCGCGGCGCGGTCAGCAAGGAAGCGCCCACCGAGGACGTGGTGGCGGCGATCCGCAAGGTCCACGGCGGCGAGCTGTGGCTCGACCAGTCGCTGATGCAGGCGCTGCTTGGCCAGCTGGTGGCGCCGGCGCCGGCCGCCAACCCGGAGGCGGCGCGCATCGCCACGCTCACCGCGCGCGAGCGCGACATCGTGAAGCTGATCGTGGAAGGGCAGGGCGCGATGAACAAGGAACTGGCCGACCGCATCTTCATTTCCGAGCGCACGCTGCGCAACCACCTGACCACGATCTACCAGAAGCTGGGCGTGGCCAACCGCCTCGAACTGTACGTCTACGCGACCAGGCACGGGCTCGGTTGAGTACCGGTACTTTTGTCCCGTACCGGATGGCATGAGCTCCTATGCAAAAAGTGATATTTGCCGGATGTGATGGAAGCCGCAAAAACAGTAAGATTCTACTCATGCGCTGCGCTACGGACCATGCGGTGCGGTGCAAAGGACAGGAGCGAACGTGTACAAGTCGGACCACAACCCGGAGGATAGCCCGGAGCAGCAGTACGAACGCAGTGGCAGCCCGGCTACGCCGTACGTCGTTCTCTTCGCCCTGATCGCAGTCGTCAGTCTGATAGCGGCACTGGCCGCATGGACGAGCGCATAAACCTCGAAATCAAATTACTCAAATTTATAAAGGACACATCATGAACTTCATCAAAAACTTCATCAAGGAAGAAGACGGCGTCACCGCAATCGAGTACGCACTGATCGCAGCCCTGGTCGCCGGCGTCATCATCACCGCCGTGACCCTGCTGGGCACCAACGTCAGCGGCGTGTTCACCAAGCTGGCGAACACCATCAAGATCGCCTGATCGCAGTTTCCCCTGGCGCGCACGCCATGGCGCGCTTGATCCGGAACGGTCCCCCCTGCTGTTCCGGATCATTTTTTTTTGCACGGTCGGAGTCCGCCTTGTCATTGTTCCCAACCCTCGTTTTCTTCGCGCTGCTGGCCGCCGCCGTCTGGCACGACCTGCGCGCCCGCCGCATCCCGAACGCCGTGGTCTTTCCCGGCATGCTGGCGGCGCTGGCATTGCACGCGCTGCTGCCGGCGGGCGCGGGTTTGTTCAACACCCCGGCGGGTGGACTCGGACTCGCGTCGAGCCTGGGCGGCCTGGCCCTCGGCCTGGCCTTCCTGATGCCGCTGTACGTGCTGCGCCTGATGGGCGCGGGCGACGTCAAATTGCTGGCGATGGCAGGCGCTTTCGTCGGCGCCGGCCAGATCCTGGCGCTCACCCTGGCCACGCTGCTCGCGGGCGGTGTGCTGGCACTGGCGGTGGCCGCCCGGCAGCGCAAGCTGCGCCAGCTGGTCGCGAATGCCGGCCAGATGGCCGTGCACA
>CAJYQM010000168.1 GCA_913777025.1 uncultured Massilia sp.
GTTGCTGGACCAGGCCCTGGAAGGCCTGGACCAGCGCGGAATAGGGGACGTCGCGCTGGAACTGGTCGAATTTCCCGGCCAGGAAACAGCCGCGCCGGGCGACGATCGGCTTGTGCACCTCGTTCACCACCGCGGACTTGCCGATGCCCGCGGGGCCGGCCACCAGCAACATCTCGCGCCCGCCGCCGGCGCCGCGTTCGAACGCCGCCAGGAGCGTGGCGACGGCTTCCTCGCGCCCGTGCAGGGTTTGCGACACCAGGAAACGGTCGTTGTGCCCGGACAGCGCGTGTGCGGAGCCCGGGGCCGCCGTGCGGCAAGCCTGCAAATCCTTCTTCAGGCCCTGCAGGCTCTGGTAGCGCCCATCGGCATTCTTTTCCATCAGGCGCCGCACGATCGCGAGCAGGCCGTCCGGCAGCGCTGCGAAGGCCGGCAGCGACCAGTCCGGGCTGCGCGCCAGGTGGCTGTGCACCAGCTCCATCCTGTCCTGCGCCGTGAACGGCGGCTGGCCGGAAAGCAGTTCGTGGAAGGTGGCGCCCAACGCGTAGAAATCGGTGCGGTAATCGATGCGCCGGTTCATGCGCCCGGTCTGCTCCGGCGCCATGTAGCGCAGCGTGCCTTCCAGTGCCTGGGGCGGCACCGCACCCTGGTTTTCGTGCGGCAACTCGCAGGCAATGCCGAAATCAATCAGCTGCAGCAGGCGCCGTTCGGCATTCCACACCAGGTTGGACGGGTTGATGTCCTTGTGGATCACGCCCTGGACGTGCACTGCCTCCAGCGCGTCGCACAGCTGCAGCGCGATGTCGAAGAAGTCGTCCGGTGCGAGGCCTGGCTTGCCCTGCGCGCGCAGCACCTGGTCCAGCGCAATGCCACCGAGGTCTTCCTGGACCATGGTCCAGCGTCCGCGGCGCAGCGCCAGGCCGAGCGGACGCACCACGCCGGGATGGCGGCAGCGGCGCGCGATCGCGTATTCGCGCTTGAACTGCGCCAGCTGCTGGAACGAGGGGAAAAGCTGGTTGGGGATCTTGACGACCAGTGCTGTGCCGTCGATGGTGCGCGCCCGATAGACCAGTGAGCGGGCGCTGTCGTGCAGCGTTTCGGTGATCTCGTGGTCGAAAAGGTCGCGCATGGGATGGCGTGCGGTGTGCCGGGTCTGGGGAAGGCCTTATCATTATATCAGCAGAATCTTGCCGAAAAACTATATCGGGGCGTCGTGATCGCGCCGTACTGCCGGGACTTCATCCCAGTTTGTCAGATCGTCACTGTTGGTATTCGCCAACAGTAAATTTCTGTTGGGAAACCATGTTACAATCGGCTGTGATCGATGGGACCACAGCCGTTCTTCATTCGCCGGTCACGCGTCGGCCCCGACCTTGCCGATACTTCAAGCACGCGCTGCATGCGCGCCTTTCAGCTATCGATTCCATGGCAACCGATTCCCATACCCGCGTACTCATCGTCGACGACCAGCGCGACGCAGCCGACCTGCTGGGCGAACTCCTGTCCACCGAGGGTTATACCACCCGTACCGCCTACGACGGCTACATGGCGCTCGACGCCGCCATGAGCTTCGAGCCCCAGATCGTGATCCTCGACCTGGGTATGCCCCGCTTCAGCGGCGACGAAGTCGCGCCGATGCTGCGCCAGGTCAGCAAGCTCAGGCACGCCTATATCATCGCGCTAACCTCGTGGGGCGACGCCGCCAGCCGCGCGCTGACCCGGCGCGCCGGCTTCGACATGCACCTGGTCAAGCCACTGCGGCTGCCGGAACTGCTCTCCGCACTCGAAGTGGGGCGCTGCGCGCATGCCTATTTGGCACGCGGGCGCGGCGCCGCCGCGAACAGCGACAGCGGCACCGCATCCCCCATCGCCTGGTAACCCGCATCGTTCGGATGCAGGTGGTCGCCGCTGTCGTAGGCCGGAAGGAAGCGCTTTGGCCGGGCCGGGTCGCGCAAGGCCTGATCGAAGTCGATGACCCCGTCGAATTCCCCGCCCGCGCGGATCCAATCGTTGACCGCGACGCGCATCTGTTCCTTTTCCGCTGAATAGTACTTGGCGCCTTCGAAAGGCGTCAGGGTCGCGCCGTACACCAGGATCCCGTGCGCATGCGCGCGCGCGATCAGCTGGCGGTAGCCGGCGATCAAATCCTTCGCGCCACCCGGCAGCGGGCTGTCGTCGCTGCTGTGGCCGATGTCGTTAATGCCGAGCATGACCGTCACATAGCGCACCCCGGCCGTGGCCAGCACGTCGCGGTCGAAGCGTTCCAGCGCCGCGCGGCCCGCCAGCGAGCCCGGCGGCGGGTTCGAGAGCAGGCGGTTGCCGCTGATGCCGCGATTGACCACGCCCAGCGTGCGGGCGCCGCCGTCCTGCGCGGCGGCCAGGCGCCGTTCCAGCACGTCCGGCCAGCGGCCGTTGCGGTCGGCCGTGCTGCGGAAACCGTCGGTGATCGAATCGCCGAAGGCCACGATGGCGGCGCCTTCGCCCTCGACGTCGACCTCGGTCAGGAAAGGCCAGGCGCCGAGGCTGGCCTGCGCCGGCAGGCTGGCGGCGGCGCTGAAGTCGCCCGACTCGGACACCTGGCTGGTCTGGTTGGCGCCCGAATGCAGGGTCGTCACGGTCGCCGTGCCCGGCAGGTAGAGGCTGACCGCCAGGTCGGCCTGGGGCGGCACGTCGAGGTCGACCGGATCGGACAATACCGGCGCGCCGGGCGCGATCGTGATCGACGGGTTGCCCGAGAAGGTCAGGGCGCGGTCGCTGCCGGCCTTGACGGCGCCGCCGCCGGCGTGCAGCGCGATACGGGCCGTGCCGATGAGCAGCGGGCTGGCGCCCATCTCGTTCGACAGGCGGATGCGCACGCGCTTGCCGCCCGTACTGGCGTGGACCACCAGGCGCAGCGTCTGGTTGCTGAAGACCTGCGCCTTGCCCGGCAGCGGCGCCCCGGCCGGCCCGGCGCCCCAGGTGCCGACCCAGTGCCCGCCGTCCAGCGGCGAGGCGCGCAGGGGCAGGGCAAGCGCGATGGCGATCAGGCCGGCGAGCGGCAGGGTGGCGAGGGACGGCTTCATCGATGGTCTCCGAAAATGCGTTGTCGTGGATGCAGGCCACATCTTAGCC
This sequence comes from uncultured Massilia sp., assembly GCA_913777025.1. GTDB lineage: Bacteria > Pseudomonadota > Gammaproteobacteria > Burkholderiales > Burkholderiaceae_D > Telluria. The sequence goes on from CAJYQM010000168.1 coordinate 3,109, forward strand.
GCAACGGATGAGCACGTGTAATCAACTCGGCAAGCGATTGCAATCGATTCCTTGCATCCACAATCAACAGTGCGCCAGGGTTCGGTCATGTCATGCTATAAAAGCTTCACATGCGAAGTATTCACTGGCTAACGTTTGCGCTGCACCGTTCCTGAAAGCTCATCATGTCCTACTCTTCCGCGTCTCCCGTCCGCCGCAAACCCCGCGTCACCGGCGCCTTGTTCGTGCTTGCCGGCCTGTTCCTGGCCGGCGGTGGCCTCTACCTCGCCATCCTCGGCGGTTCCTGGTACTACCTGATCGCCGGCCTCGGCGTCGCCCTGACCGGTGCCGGCCTGTTCGCCAGCCGGCGCTGGGCGCAGCATGTGTATGCGCTCGTGCTGGCCGGCACCGTGCTGTGGGCGCTGGCCGAAGTCGGCCTGCGCGGCTGGGAACTCGAGCCGCGGCTGCTGGTGCCCACGCTGCTCGGCCTCTACCTGTTGCTGCCCTGGGTCGCGCCGCGCCTCGGCGGCGGCAGCGGCCGGTACGGCCGTACGCAGCTGCCCCTGCTGGCCTCCGTCGTGCTGTCGGTCGTGGTCGGCGCCGTCTCGCTGACGCATTCGGTGGGCGTGGCCGGCCAGTTGCCGCCGTTCCAGCACGTGGCCGAGGCCTACGACCGCTCGGTGCCGGATGCCGACTGGCAGTTCTACGGCCGCAGCGCGAAAGGCGACCGCTATTCGCCGCTGGCCCAGATCACGCCGGCCAACATCGGCCAGTTGAAAGTGGCCTGGCAGGCCCGCACCGGCGACACCATGCGCAAGGGCGAGGACGTCGGCGGCACGGATGCGGGCCACGAATTCAACTTCGAGGACACCCCGACCAAGATCGGCGACACCCTCTACGTCTGCACCGGCCACAGCTGGGTGGTCGCCTTCGACGCCAAGACCGGCAAGAAGAAGTGGACTTACGACCCGCACGCCGACACCGACGCCGACGTGTATCTGGCCTGCCGCGGCGTCGCCTATTACCGGGCGCCGGCCGGCACCCAGACCGATTGCCCGGCCCGCATCATCGCGCCGGTGCTGGATGCGCGCGTGATGGCGCTGAATGCGGAAACCGGCAAGCCCTGCGAAGACTTCGGCGAGCACGGCTTCATCTCGCTGGCCCGCTACCTGGGCCACGTGCAGAAGGGCTTCCACTTCGTCACCTCGCCGCCGCTGGTGCTGCACGACCGCCTGATCCTCGGCGGCTGGGTCTGGGACAACCAGGCCGAACACGAGCCGTCGGGCGCGGTGCGCAGCTTCAATCCGCTGACCGGTGAACTGGTCTGGGCCTGGGACGTCGGCCATACGCCGCACAACTTCAAGCCGGGCCCGAACGAGGAACTGACGCGCGGCACGCCGAACGCCTGGGGCGTGTACACGGCCGATCCCGACCTGAACCTGGTCTACCTGCCGCTGGGGAACGCGACCCCCGACTACTTCGGCGGCCACCGCCGGCCTTTCGACGAACAGTATTCGAGCGCCATCGTCGCGCTGGACATCACGACCGGGGAGGAGCGCTGGCACTTCCAGACCACCCACCACGATTTGTGGGACATGGACTTGCCGATCGGCCCGTCGCTGGTCGATGTGCCGGACCCGGCCCAGCCGGGCAAGCTGGTCCCGGCACTGGTGCAGACCAACAAGCGCGGCGAATTCTTCATGCTCGACCGCCGCACCGGCACGCCGCTGGCGAAGGTCGAGGAAAAGCCGGTGCCCCAGGGCGCCGCGCCGGGCGACTACGTGACGAAGACGCAGCCGTTCTCGACCGGCCTGCCTTCGCTGACCCCGGCCGACCTGAAGGAAAACCACCTGTGGGGCGCCACGCCGTTCGACCAGATGATCTGCCGCATCCAGTTCCGCACCTATAACTACCAGGGCCAGTTCACGCCGCCGGGCCTGAAACGCACCATCGTCTACCCGGCCTTCGACGGCGTCATCGACTGGATGGGCGCCTCGGTGGACCCCGAGCGCAAGGTCGTGATCGCCAACGCCAACTACATCCCGTTCACGGTCCAGCTGATCCCGCGCCAGAAGCCCGAGCGGCAGGGCGTGATCCCGGCCTGGAACGGCAAGGGCGACCAGCCGCTGACGACCGCGCCTTACTCGCCGCAGTACGGCACGCCCTACATCGGCAGCGTCCACCCCTGGCTCAACCCGCTCGGCGTGCCGTGCAACGCGCCGCCCTGGGGCACCCTGACGGCGATCGACCTGAAGTCGCGCAAGATCGTCTGGCAGCACCCGGTCGGCACCACGCGCGATACCGGGCCTTTCGGCACCCACGTCAACCTGCCTTTGAAGACGGGCATCTTCAACATCGGCGGCAACATCGTGACCCGCGGCGGCCTGGTCTTCATGGGCGCGACCGCCGACAATTACCTGCGCGCCTTCGACGAGCGCAGCGGCGAGGAGCTGTGGCGTTCACGCCTGCCGGCCGGCGGCCAGGCCACGCCGATGTCCTACGCGGTCGATGGCAGGCAGTACGTCGTCATCGCCGCGGGCGGGCACGGCGGCCTGGGCACCAAGACCGGGGATTACGTGGTCGCCTATAGCCTCGACGGCAAACAGGAGTAGACTGGTCTCATGAAGATCACGCGACTGTCCACCTACCGCATCCCGCCGCGCTGGATGCTGCTGAAGGTCGAGACCGACGAGGGCATCCATGGCTGGGGCGAGCCGATCGTCGAGGGCCGGGCGCGCACCGTCGAGGCGGCCGTGCACGAGCTGGCCGACTACCTGGTGGGGCGCGATCCGGCCCACATCAACGATTTGTGGCAGACCATGTACCGCGGCGGCTTCTACCGCGGCGGGCCGGTCCTGATGAGCGCGATCGCCGGCATCGACCAGGCGCTGTGGGACATCAAGGGCAAGGCGCTGGGCGTGCCCGTCCATGAATTGCTGGGCG
>CAJYQM010000169.1 GCA_913777025.1 uncultured Massilia sp.
GTTCAGACGTGTGCTCTTCCGATCTGTGGCCATGGTCGTTCTCCCCCTTGCGGCCGAATCGACCCTGGCCGAACTTGCGCTCCGCGATCGGCCGCACGGCCATCGTCACGCCCGAGATGATGATGAACAGCGGCCAGCTGTTACGAAAGGTCAGGCCCCACATCTCTTCCAGCACCGCGAACAGCCACAGGCCGATGAACACGTTCCACAGGCCACCGGCGAATTCGCGTCCGCTCGGATAGCCGATGGTCTGGTTGATGCCGATGACGACCAGGATCAGCGGCGCGTAGTGCCACAGACTTTCGATCTCGATGATGTGCATCTGGTCGAGCAGGAATGCCACGCCCAGGCCCACCAGCAGCAGACCCCACAGGACCTGGCGTCGCAGGTGGTAGGAAGCTTCGGTATTCATGTGTCCTCCATTGTGTCAGTAGCGACAAGATACCGGATCGATGGCGGATGGGAAAAGCGCTTTTCGGCGAACGGCGGCGGGAAGACGGCGAACGGCGCGCGGGCCCGTGCCATGCGCGGCGGACGGCGCGGTGAACGTTGCGGTGAACGTCGAGGTGAACTGCGAGGTGAACTGGGAGGTGAACGACGCGGGCGTGAAAAAGCCCGCCGGGCGGAAGCCGGGCGGGCCATTGCAGCCGGATGGAATCAGGCGGCCGGCGCGGCGGCGGCCTGGCGCTGTGCCTGGCCCTTGGCCAGGTTGCGGTACTTGGCGCGGGCTTCTGCCTGGCGCACGGCTTCGCGCGCGATATTGGTCTTGCGGATTTCCTGGCGTTCCTTCTTGCCACGGTGCTGGGCGACGTTCTTGTTACCGATCTTGGCGGTCATGGTGTTCTCCTCGAGAGGGGTGGATGTCAGGAGCGCTGGGCGCAAGTCCGTTCGTCGGGTCCCCCCATCAGCATGCTCCAACCCAGCTGGCGCCGGATTTCTTCCGGCGTGGGCGGCGGGTTGGTATCCTTCGAGCGTCGCTCGAGGTACTCGCGCACGAGATGCTTCGGTGGATGACTCGTCGTTTGCATGGACATGGACAACCCTCCGCTTCCGTTTGGGCCGGCACGGTGAACCGCGCCGGCGCTGGAAATTGGTGCCGATCCTCGAGGCGACCGGCTGACCTGTCGAGGTAGTTGGGGCCTGCGTTGGGTCGCTGGCGCCTCACTCGACGGATCCATCTTATGTGACATGGCCACATGTCCACCGTTAGCTGCCGCACACTGTGTGCCCCGACGAGACGCAGTCCTACAAAATCAGAACCGGTACTTCAGGTTCACGTAGAACTGCCGCCCGCTCACGTCCAGCTTCTGCTGTTCCTGCTCGCTGTAGCGGTAATAGGCGCGCTTGACGTTGGTGAGGTTGGTCGCATCGAAGGTGAGCAGCAGTTGCGGCGTCAGGTTGACGCTGGCGTTGAAGGCCAGCGTGGTGACCGGCGCGGCCATCGTCGGCGCGGTCGGCATCAGGACGCCGTTCACGCTGTACAGGCCCTGGCTGTTCGCCGTCGGCGCCGGCGCCGTGCTGCTGTTCACGTACTCGCTGCGGTAGTTCGCCACCAGGCGCAGCGACACCCTGTCGTTCTCGTAGTAGCCGCCCAGGTTGCCCGCCCATTCGGACGCGCCCACCATCGGGCGGCCGTCGTCGACCTTCGTCTTCGCCCGGCTGACGTTGCTGGTGAAGCCGAAGCCGGTGGTCCCGAACGGCTGCTCATATGAGACCTCGATACCGCCAATATGAGCACCCTGCTGCTCCGAAGTCTGCACCGTGTAGGTCTTCATCGCCTGCGCCGCCGAATCCCACAGGTCGATCGTGCTGCCGCCGGTGGTGCCGGTCTTGGCATAGCCCTGGATGCGCGAGTAGAACAGGTCCACCGCCACCAGCGAGCGCGGCGCGAAGTACCATGCCCAGGACGCATCCACGTTGTCCGCGGTGAGCGGCTTGATGTCCGGGTTCGGGCCGGTCACGCGGCAGCCCTGCGCATCGCAGGTCGGCGAACCGAAACCGGCACCGAGCAGGTTGTAGTTCTGGCGGCCGATGGTGCGGCTGGCGCCGAAGCGCGCGATCTGGTCCTTGGCCAGTTCGTAGCGCAGGTTCAGGCTGGGCAGCCAGTTGTTGAAGCGGCGCTCGGTCTGGATGAAGTAATAGGTGTTGCCGGTCTTCGGGTTGAACGGGGTGGCGGCCTGGTTGTCGTAGTAAGGCTGCAGGTCGCCCGCGTTGGTGATCGCGTCCGGATAGGCCGCGCACGGGATCGCCGGCTGGCCGGGGGCCGAGCGCGCACACACGCCGGCCGGGATCGGGGTCGGGATGTTCGCGTTGATGCGGGTCTGCACGAAGCGCAGGCCGGCGTTGCCCGACCAGCGCTCGCCTTCCAGGTTGGCCATCAGGTAGGCCGCGCTCTGGCGCTCGCGCATGTGGATTTCCGAAGCGACGCGGCGCTCGAAGTCGCCGGTGGTGACCTTGGTGTTGGCGTTGAAGTAGGCCTTCAGCACCTCGGGCGCGAAGGTGTAGCCGCTGTTGTCCCAGCCTGCCGGGCCATCGAGGTCGCGACCGAAATCGGACGGCCACGGAATCGTGCCGGTCGGCGCGTTGGCGGCGATGTCGGCCGAGCGGTAGGCCGGCGTGCGGCGCGCGGTGTCGCGGCGGTGATCGGCAAAGCGCGCACCCGCCGCCAGCGACTGCAGCCAGCCCTTGTCGACCCGGTATTCGCCATCGAGCTGTCCGCTGCTTTCGCGGTCGGTGGTCGTCAGGCCCGAGATCGTGCGCACCACCAGCTGGTCCGGCTTGATGCCGGTGCCGTAGTACTTCACGTAGGGCGCGTCGCGCACGTCGCCCAGCGCATACGAGACTCCGGTGCCGAAGCTGGCATAGGTCAGGCCCTGGTCGGCTTCGGTCTGGCCGCGTCCCCGCGTGGTCGACAGCAGGGTCTTGAGCGTCAGGTCCTGGTTCACGCGCCACTTGCCGTCCAGGTCGAGGAAGGCGCTGGTGGCCTTGGCGCCGTCGCGGTAGAAGCCTTCGGTGTTGCCGATGTACTGGGGCACGGTCCCGTCCGGGAACATGATGTCCGCGCTTTTCAGCACGCGCAGGGTATCGCCGTACATCGTGGTCTCGGTGACGATCACCGGGTTCCTGATCGAGGCGAATACCTGCGCGCCGCCCGGCAGGCCGGTCGCATTCGTGTTCGGCGCCGCGGCCGTGGTGGCGCCGTCCGCCAGCGAGGCTTTACCGAGCAGCATGCTGTAGATGGCGCCCGCCTTCAGGCGCCCGTAGTTGTTGGCCTTCAGCGTCGAGCTGAAGCCCGTCATGGTGAAGTCCAGGTCCTGGTTCGGCTTGAACTGCAGCGAGAACATGCCGCCCTTGCGGTCGCGCACCCCCTCGACGAATTCGGTGCTCATCGATCCCGGCAGGCGTACGCCGTTCAGGTCGGCGGCCGTGTAGCCGCTGCCGGCCAGCGAAGCGTCGGTGACGCCTTTCATGGTCGTGGTGTTGATGATGTCCCAGCCGCTGCTGCTGCCGTAGGCCAGGCGCGAGGCCGAATCGCGGCGCACATAGCGCTTTTCGGAAAAGCCCTGCAAGATGACGCCGAAGGTATTCGCCTCGTTCTTCCAGTTGATCGAGGCGTTGAGGTCGGGGCCGGTCTTGCCGGGCAGGGTCGCATGGCTGGCGCCGGCGCTCACCACGCCCGACAGGCGCTCCTTTGCCGACAGCGGCTTCCTGGTCGTCACGTTGATGGTGCCGGCCAGGCCGCCGTCGACGATGTCGGCCTGCGAAGTCTTGTAGACGATGGCCTGGTTCAGCACCGAGGACGGCATCAGCGACAGGCTGGTCGAACGGCTGCTCGAGGCCTGGTCGCCGACGTACCAGTCGCCGCTCGACACCGTGTGGCCGTTGAAGATGATGAGCGACATGTCCGGGTTGGTGCCGCGCATCGACACCTTTTCCGCCTCGTCGTAGTCGGTGCGCACCGCCACACCGGCCAGTCGCTGCAGCGAATCGGCCAGGTTCTTGTCGGGCATCTTGCCGACGTCCTCGGCCGTGATGACCTCGACGTTGGCCGTGGCGTCGCGCTTGACGGCCAGCGACTTCGCCATCGAGGCGCGGATGCCGGTGACCTCGACCTGTTGCATCGCCGGCGCGCCGGCGGCATCGCTCTGGGCCTGCGCGGGGATGGCGGCGGCGCCCAGCAGCGCCATCGAAACGGCTGCGGCCAGCGGTTTTTGCTTGAACATGCTCACTCTCCTGAAATGGGACCGTCTGGACAAGTGTTTCCTTGTCTGCCATACAGTATTGTCGATCGTAAAGACTATGAATAATGACAACTGTTGAATATTCCATAACCAAAGGGAATGTTCAGCGTGCCGACAACCTGGGGTTATGACCACCTGAACATTTGCATGTTGAAAACATACGAAAGACGCGCTAGCGTAGGGTTTTCTTTCCGGAGACCCCTGACATGCGCCTGATCCCGTCCGCGGCGTTCGCCGCCGCGCTGCTGGCCGCCCTGGCCGGCTGCGCCACCCCGCCGGGCGGCCAGCCCGCTTCGACCGCAACGGCAGCCGCCACGCCGCCGGCCGCGGCATCGCTGGACAGCATCCTGCACAAGCAGATCTTCCAGATGACGCCCCCGGAAGCGGGCCGCTACGTGGCCTGGGTGCACCAGGCCGAACCCGACCTGCGCAAACGCATCGCCGCCATCGCGCGCAAGAACATCGGCCAGCCCTACAAGCTGAACCTGCTGGGCGAATACCCGTTCGAAGTGCACGACGACCTGCCGATGTTCAGCCTCGACCACAGCGACTGCGTGGTGTTCGTCGAACACACTTACGCGATGGCGCTGTCGCAGTCGTGGGAAGAATTCTTCTGGATGCTGCAGCGCATCCGCTACCGCGACGGCGTCATCGGCGTCGCCACGCGCAATCACTACACGGAAATGGACTGGAACGTGGCCAACCGCTGGCTGGTCACCGACATCAGCGCCGAACTGGCCGGCGCGGCGGGGCCGAGTGGATCTTTTTCCCAACCTTGGCAACGGTTCACGTTA
>CAJYQM010000170.1 GCA_913777025.1 uncultured Massilia sp.
CGAGGTCTATGCCGCGGCCGCGCGCGACCGCTTCACCTGGACCGTGCACCGCCCGCACACCATCATCGGCCTGGCGGTGGGCAATGCGATGAACCTGGGCACCACGCTGGCCGTGTATGCCTCGATCTGCAAGGAAACCGGGCGCCCCTTCCAGTTCCCGGGCTCGGAAGCGCAGTGGAACGGCCTCTCGGACGTGACCGACGCGCGCATGCTGGCCAGGCAGCTGCGCTGGGCCGCCGACACGGACGCCGCCAAGGACGAAGCCTTCAACATCACCAACGGCGACTATTTCCGCTGGAGCTGGCTGTGGCGCCGCCTGGCCGCGTGGTTCGGCGTGCAGGCGGCCGGGTTCAGCGGCGAGACCCAGCCACTGGAGCAGATCATGGCGAAGGACCAGGACACCTGGGCTGGCATCGCGCGCAAGCACAACCTGGTCGAAGCCGACCTGTGGCGTTTGATCTCGCCCTGGCACACGGACCTGGACCTGGGACGGCCGATCGAGGTGATGACCGACATGGCCAACAGCCGCCGGCTTGGGTTCACGGGGTGGCAGGCGACCGAGGATTCGTTCTTCGACCTGTTCACGGCGCTGAGGGCGGAAAGGTTGATTCCGTAAAAGTGCGTCACCGCACCGCGCGCACCGGCCCGCCTGGGGTGTAATGGGACTATCCCGCCAACACCCCGGAGCGACGATGCGCCGCAAGCAAGACAACACACCGGATTCCACCCCCGCCTCCGCCCCATCCACGGCCGGCCTGCCCGGCCACGTCCGCGTGCGCGGTGCGCGCGAGCACAACCTGAAGAACGTCGACCTCGACATCCCGCGCGATGCGCTGGTGGTGTTCACCGGCGTCTCCGGGTCCGGCAAGTCCTCGCTGGCCTTCGGCACCCTGTACGCGGAGGCGCAGCGGCGCTACCTGGAGTCGGTGTCGCCGTATGCGCGGCGGCTGTTCCACCAGATGCCGGTGCCGGAAGTCGACGACATCGACGGCTTGCCGCCGGCCGTCGCCCTGCAGCAGCAGCGCGGCACGCCGACCACGCGTTCGTCGGTGGGCAGCGTCAGCACGCTGTCGAACTCCCTGCGCATGCTGTACTCGCGCGCCGGCGACTATCCGCCCGGCCAGGAATTGCTGTACGCCGAATCGTTCTCGCCGAATACCGCGGAAGGCGCCTGCCCCCAATGCTCGGGCCTGGGCCGCGTGTACGAGGTCACCGAGCAGTCGATGGTGCCGGACGACAGCCTCACCATCCGCGAACGCGCGGTGGCGGCGTGGCCGCCGGCCTGGCATGGCCAGAATTTGCGCGACATCCTGGTCACGATGGGCTACGACGTCGACACGCCCTGGCGCGACCTGCCGAAGAAGGACCGCGACTGGATCCTGTTCACCGACGAGACCCCGACCGTCCCGGTCTACGCGGGCCTTACGCCCGAGGAAACGAAACGGGCGCTGAAACGCAAGGAAACGCCCAGCTACCAGGGCACCTTCACCGGCGCGCGCCGCTACGTGCTGCAGACCTTCGCCAACACCGAGAGCGCCACCATGAAGAAGCGGGTGGCGCGCTACATGGTCAGTACCGAATGCCCGATGTGCCGCGGCAAGCGCCTGCGTCCGGAAGCCTTGTCGGTCACTTTCGCCGGCCTGGACATCACCGAACTGTCACGCATGCCCCTGGAGCGGCTGTCCAGGCTGCTGGAACCCTTTGCCAAAGGCCGGGGCAAGCCGAAGGCGGCCAAGCATCCGGAGCAGATGATCGTGACCCAGCGCATCGCCGCCGACCTGTGCGCGCGCCTGGACGTGATGCTGGCCCTGGGACTGGGCTACCTGGCGCTGGAGCGCAGCACGCCGACGCTGTCGCCGGGGGAATTGCAGCGCCTGCGCCTGGCGACCCAGGTGCGTTCGAACCTGTTCGGCGTGGTGTACGTGCTCGACGAACCTTCGGCCGGCCTGCATCCGGCCGACACCGAAGCCCTGCTCGACGCGCTGGCGCGCCTGAAGGCGGCCGGCAACTCGCTGTTCGTGGTCGAACATGCGCTGGACGTGATCCGCCATGCCGACTGGATCGTCGACGTCGGCCCGGCGGCGGGCGAGGGCGGCGGACAGATCCTGTACAGCGGTGCGCCGGAGGGCTTGCGCAAGGTCGAGGCGTCGCAGACGCGGCGCTACCTGTTCAACGAAGCCGGCAGCGGACAGCGCGAGGCGCGCGCGCCGTCCGGCTGGCTGCGCCTGGAAGGCGTCAGCCGCAACAACCTGGACAAGCTGGACGCCGCCTTCCCGCTGGGCGTGATGACGGGCGTCACCGGCGTGTCCGGTTCCGGCAAGTCGAGCCTGGTCAGCCAGGTGCTGGTCGACCTGGTCACCGCGGCGCTGGGCCAGGCCGCGCCGGAGGAAGACGCGGACGAGGAGCCGGGCCTGGAGCGCGAGGAATCCATCCCGACCGAAGGCCGCATCGTGGAAGGCATGGCCGGCGTCAAGCGCCTGGTGCGCGTCGACCAGAAGCCGATCGGGCGCACGCCGCGCTCGAACCTGGCCACCTATACCGGCCTGTTCGACCAGGTGCGCAAGCTGTTCGCCGCCACGCCGCAGGCGAAGAAGCGGCGCTACGATGCCGGGCGCTTTTCCTTCAACGTCGCCAAGGGCCGCTGCGAGCATTGCGCCGGCGAGGGCCAGGTGATGGTCGAACTGCTGTTCCTGCCCAGCGTCTACGCGCCGTGCCCGACCTGCGGCGGGGCGCGCTACAACGCCGACACCTTGTCCGTGCACTACAAGGAGCGCAACATCGCCGACGTGCTCGGCATGACGGTCGACGAGGCGCACGCCTTCTTCGAGGAAGACGAGGCGGTGGCGCGGCCGCTGCAGGTACTGCGCGAGGTCGGGCTGGGCTACCTGCGCCTGGGCCAGAGCGCGACCGAACTGTCCGGCGGCGAGGCGCAGCGCATCAAGCTGGCGACCGAGCTGCAGCGCGCCGGCCGCGGCGGCACCCTGTATGTGCTGGACGAGCCGACCACCGGCCTGCATCCGCTCGACGCCGACCGCCTGATGGCCCAGCTGCACCGCCTGGTCGACGCCGGCAATACCGTCATCATGGTCGAGCACACGATGCGCGTGGTGGCCGGCTGCGACTGGGTGATCGACGTCGGCCCGGGCGCGGGCGAGGCGGGCGGCACGATCGTGGCGCAGGGGCGGCCCGAAGAGGTGGCCCGGAATGAACGTAGTCGTACTGCCCCTTACTTGAAGGCAACATGCGTTCAACGGTAGTCAACGGCTTGTAAAGATACATTACGATACTCAGGAATAGCGCAAAAGAACGCGCGTTCCAGGGTAATTGCGTTACACTTTGGATATTTTTTCCAAACGAGTCGCGTAAAAGCATGCCTGGCACGAGTATCGATAGCACCCAGTTTCGCCGTATCCTGTCCCGCAACGTCGCCGCGCCGCTGGCCATGGGCGTCCTCAGCGCGCTGGTATTCGTCGGCATCATCGCTTACCTGATCAATGTCCTGAGCTGGGTGGAGCATTCGGAACACGTGATCGGCCGCGCCAACGAGACCAGCCGCGTATCGGCCGACATGGAAGCCTCGATGCGCGGCTACCTGCTGTCCGGAACAAGCGATTTCCTGGCCCCTTACACGCTGGGCAAGGCCAAGCTGGACAACGAATTGAACGGCCTGAAAGCGCTGGTCGCGGACAATCCGACCCAGGTCAGCCGGATCGACCGTATCCAGGGTGCGCTGCGCCAGTGGCAATTGTTCGCCGACGATATGATTGCCCGCCATGGCAAGACCGAAGATATCGTCGAGATTATCCGGGCCGGCCGCGGCAAGGTATTGACCGACGAGGTGCGGCGCCAGTTCGCCGACTTCATCGAGTCCGAGCAGACCCTGCTGCAGGAACGCAATGCATCCTCGCGCACCGTGATCGGCTGGTCGGTGGCCGCCTTCCTGGCCTTCAGCCTGATCGTGGCCGGCCTGCTGGCCCTGTTCGGCCGGCGCGAACTGTTGAAATTGTCGGCCTCCTATAACGAGACGCTGTCCCACGAGGCCGAGCACAATGCCTTGCTGCGCCACCAGGACTGGCTGCGCACCGGCCAGGCCGAACTGGCCGGCAAGAGCGCGAACCTGCACGAACTGGAGCCGCTGGCCGCCGCCGTGCTGGATTACGTGGTGCGCTACCTGGGCGGCGTGGTCGCCGCGATGTACGTGCGCAGCGACGATGGCGTACTGACCCGCGTCGGCGCCTACGGCTTCGCGCACGAGGGCAACGAGCGCAACCGGAAGATCCAGCGCAACGATTCGCTGGCGTCCCAGGCCGCCAACCAGGGCCGCCTCCTGACCCTGCGTGATCTTCCTGCGGATTACATCAAGGTCGCCTCCAGCCTGGGCGACACCGCGCCGCGCGAAGTGCTGATCGCGCCGATCTCGAACCACGGCAAGATCAAGGGCGTGATCGAGATCGGCTTCCTGCACCCGGTGCGCGAGCGCGACACCGAATTTATGGAACTGATCGGCCCGGCCGTCGGCTCCTCGGTGGCCGCGGTGCTGTACCGCCAGCGCCTGCAAGTGGCGCTGGAAGAGCAGCAGGCGATGAACGAAGAGCTGCAGGTGCAGCAGGAAGAACTGCGCACCGCCAACGAGGAACTCGAAGAGCAGTCGCGCGCGCTGGAAGAATCGCAGTCGGCACTGGAAAACCAGCAGGCCGAGCTGGAGCAAACCAATGAACAGCTGGCCGAGCAAGCCGCCAGCCTGGACATCAAGAACAGTGCGCTGGTACAAGCGCAGGAACAATTGCGCGATCGCGCGCTGGAGCTGGAACGCGCCAGCCGCTACAAGTCCGAGTTCCTGGCCAACA
>CAJYQM010000171.1 GCA_913777025.1 uncultured Massilia sp.
CCCCCAGCAAGCGGCCGTCGATGCCGCCATCACCTCGCGCCGCTCGATCCGCGCCTTCCTGCCCGACCCGGTCGCGCGCGAGGAGATCGAAGCCATCCTCGACGTGGCGGCGCGGGCGCCATCCGGCACCAACACCCAGCCCTGGCGCGTGTACGTGCTCACTGGCAACGCGAAGACCCGGCTCAGCGACGCCATCCTGGCCACCTACCGCGACCCCGAGCAGGCCAGGGCGCATACCGAGGAGTACAACTATTACCCGCGCGAATGGGTGTCGCCCTTTGTCGACCGCCGGCGCAAGGTCGGCTGGGATCTCTACGCGCTGCTCGGCCTGACGCGCGACAACAAGGCCGGCATGGCGGCCCAGCACGGACGCAACTACGCCTTCTTCGATGCCCCGGTCGGCCTGATCTTCACCATCGACCGGGTGATGGAGCAGGGCTCCTGGCTCGACTATGGCATGTTCCTGCAGAACATCATGGTGGCGGCACGCGGACGCGGGCTGGACACCTGCCCGCAGGCGGCCTTTACCCAGTTTCATCGGATCATTGCCGAACAACTCCAGCTCCCGGACAATGAAATGGTCGTGTGCGGCATGGCGCTCGGTGTCGCGGACAGCGGCAAGGTCGAGAACACGCTGGTGACGGAACGGGAACCGGCCTCGTCATTTGCAAGGTTTCTTGAGTAAGCGCCTGCGCTTGCGCCGCCAAGCTATTGAAATGCTAAGAGATTTCTACAACGCGAATACTCTTGCGTTGTAGAAAAACGCGATATGAGTGTTACATTTTGTTGTGGTTCCCTCGTTTTTCGCTACACTGGCAGCTAGTGCTCATCAGTTCGCATCGAAGGAAATTCCGATGATCAAGCTTGTGTTGGCGACCGCCATTTCCATGATGTTGATGTTCGACCCCAGCGTGGCCGAGGCGAAGTCGAGATCGAAGGACCACACGGCCACCGTCAAGCGCATCAAGGCCAAGCGTCCCGAAACGGCCAAGCTCATCGCCGCCGACAACCGCCATCGCATGGTGCGCCGTGTCGCCAAGGTGCGCGGGCGGCGCAGCATCGTCTACCAGCCCATGCGGCGCGCGGCCCCGGCCCTGGCCATCCTCACCGCCGGCGATGCCGCCGGCCTGAACCGCACCCGCGACCCGCTCGACCTGCGTTCCAGCGTCGCCTTCGTGCAGGACCAGGCCAGTGCCGAAGTCCTGTTCGAAAAGAATGCCACGGTCGCGCTGCCGATCGCCTCGATCACCAAGCTGATGACCGGCCTGCTCGTGGTGCAGGCCCGGCAGGACCTGAACGAAGTCATCACCGTCACCGACGAGGACGTCGACCGCCACAAGTACACCAGTTCGCGCCTGCCCGTGGGGGCTCGCATGACGCGCGGCAACCTGCTGCACATCGCCCTGATGAGTTCGGAAAACCGCGCCGCCGCCGCACTGGGCCGCAACTACCCGGGCGGCATCACGGCATTCGTGGCCGCGATGAACGCCAAGGCGCGCGAACTCGGCATGAACGATACGCATTACGTGGATTCCAGCGGCCTGTCCAGCCAGAACGTCTCGAGCGCGCGCGACCTGGCCAAGCTGGTCATGACCGCGCACCAGGAACCGCTGCTGCGCCAGTACACGACCGATCCCGAGTACGTGGTGGAAGCCAGCGGGCGCCGCATGCAATACCACAACACCAACTACCTGGTCGCGATGCCGGACTGGAATATCGGCCTGCAGAAGACCGGCTTCATCAACGAAGCGGGGCGCTGCCTGGTGATGCAGGCCATGATCCAGGGACGCAATGTGGTGATGGTGTTCCTGGATTCGAAAGGCAAGCAGTCGCGCACTGCCGATGCGGGCAGGATGCGTAAATGGCTGGAAGCCCTGAAGCCGGCCTCGATTCCGGCGGCTGCGGCAGGAGGCGTGCCGGTGACGGTGTCGGCTTCGGCGGCCGCGCCGGTGGTGCAATGAGGCCGTGGTAGTGGCGTCTAGTTAACGTTAAGAAAATCGTTACTCTTGAGACCGTCATTCCCGCGCAGGCGGGAATCCAAATTTGTCAGCATTACGCCAGCTGAGTGGGTCCCCGCCTTCGCGGGGACGACGGGCTAGATGGGCACCGCCCGGTGCCCCAGCGTCGCCGAAATCTGCGTCGCCGTATTCACCAGGTCATCCAGCCACTCTTCCTGCAGCCGGTCCGCCGGCGCCGAGATCGACAGTCCCGCCACCAGCTTGCCGCTGTCGTCGTGGATCCCGGCCGCCATGCAGCGCACGCCCAGTTCCAGTTCCTCGTTGTCGCGCGCGTAGCCGCGCGCGCGCACCAGCGACAGTTCGCGTTCCAGGCGCGTGAGGTCGGTGATCGAATTCTTGGTGTGGCCGGCCAGGCCGGTGCGGGTGGCGTAGGCGCGGGTCGCCTTCGGTTCGTCGACCGACAGGAACAGCTTGCCGGTGGAGGTCAGGTGCAGCGGGCCGCGGCCACCGATCGCGCGCACCACCTGCATGCCCGAGCGCTCCGAGAAGGCGCGGTCGATGTAGACGATCTCGTCGCCCTGGCGCACCGACAGGTTGACCGTCTGCTTGGTCTTGTTGTGCAGTGCACGCATGAGGTCGACCGCCGCCTCGCGCACCGACAGCCGGCTCTTGACCACGTTGCCCAGTTCCAGCAGGCGCATGCCGAGGCGGTAGGTGCCCGGTTCGACCCGGTCCACGAAGCGCGTCAGCACCATGTCGTTCAGGATACGGTGCGCCGTGGAAGGGTGCAGGCCCGACACCTTGGACAATTCCTTGAGGCTGACGGGGTCGGGATAACTGGCCAGCGCGTCGAGCAGGGCGACCATGCGCTCGATCACTTGGATGGAAGTTTTCGCCGGTTCGAGGGTTTCCATTTTCATGATGTGGTTGGTGCAGTGCGGTATATTGCTCTAGTTTATACCATAATGTGAAAAGAATTGGTAATGCGTTCAGATTCATGTTGCGTCCAGCCCAAGCTGTGTGGGCATAATGGCGGTCCCTGTGAACACAACGATATCGATGGATCCAAGCACCAGCGAGTTCAAGAGTAAAGGCGGCCTCAAGCGCATCGCCTCCGCCTTCCAGTATTCGATGGACGGTTTCCGCCACGCGTGGCGCAACGAGCATGCCTTCCGCCAGGAGCTGATGGTCGCCGTGCCCGCGGCCATCCTGGCCCTGCTGCTGAAGATCTCGGCCTTCCAGAAGCTGGCGCTGATCGCGGTGCTGGGCCTGGTGCTGCTGGTGGAATTGATCAATGCGGCCATCGAAGCCGTGGTCGACCGCGTGTCGCTGGAACGCCATCCCCTGTCCAAGGCCGCCAAGGACCTGGGCAGCGCGGCGGTGGCGCTGGCGATCACGATGGCCGGCGCGACCTGGGCCGTCATTTTGTACAACCGCTTTTTCTGAAAGGGACCTCGCAAAACCTACTGCGCGTTGCACTGTCGGTCTGTGATGCTCGCTGTACTTTCGTACAGCTGCGCTTCTCGATCGACATTGCTGCCGCTCGCTACGGTTTATCGAGTTCCCTTATGTGGCGCCTTTGGCGCCAATCTTTAACCCTGAGGAGATCAACATGACTTTACGCCTGGGCGACACCGCGCCGGATTTCGAGCAGGATTCGACCATCGGCCGCATCCGCTTCCATGAGTGGGCCGGCGATTCGTGGGTGGTGCTGTTTTCGCATCCGGCCGATTTCACGCCGGTGTGCACGACCGAACTGGGCCTGACCGCCAAGCTGAAGCCCGAATTCGACAAGCGCAACGTCAAGGCGATCGCGCTGTCCGTCGATCCGGCCGACAAGCACAGCGAGTGGATCAAGGACATCGAAGAGACCCAGCAGACCGTGGTCGGCTTCCCGATCATCGCCGATGCCGATAAAACCGTGTCGAGCCTGTACGACATGATCCACCCGAACCAGTCGGCTACTGCCACCGTGCGCTCGCTGTTCGTGATCGATCCGGCCAAGAAAGTGCGCCTGATGATCACCTACCCGATGAGCACCGGCCGCAACTTCGACGAAGTGCTGCGCGTGATCGACGCCCTGCAGCTGACCGACGGCTACACCGTGGCCACCCCGGGCAACTGGAAGGACGGCGACGACGTCATCATCCCGCTGACCGTGCAGGATCCGGCCCAGCTGGAGCAGAAGTACCCGAAAGGCTTTACCGCGCCGAAGCCCTACCTGCGCCTGACCCCGCAACCGAACAAATAACGCATATGAACGACGGCGGCCTGAACGGCATCCGCATAAGCAAATAAGGAAGCTGTCGTTGGGTTTACGGTTGAGGCACTTTACCCTTGGAGCCAATCTGGGGGTAAAGCATGTCCATTACATATATTCTGTCGGGTTTCGCCGTTGGCCTGCTGGTCGGCATGACCGGGGTCGGCGGCGGCTCGCTGATGACGCCGCTGTTGACCTTGCTGTTCGGCGTCAACCCATCGGTGGCGGTCGGCACCGACCTCGCTTTCGCGTCGATCACCAAGAGCGCCGGCACCGTCACCCACCGCGCGCGCGGCACGGTGCAGTGGTACATCGTGCGCCGCCTGTGCATGGGCGCGCTGCCCGCGGCCCTCGTCGCCACCCTCGCCCTGCAGCATTTCGGCCCCCTCGACGCGGCCATTGGCCAGGTTATCCGCTATTCGATCGCCGTGTCCGTGCTGCTGACCGTGGTCGCCATTCTCTTTCGCGGCAAGATGTTGGCCTGGGTCAACGCCAAACCCGGCCGCCAGCTGCAAGGCCGCAGCCTGGCCGCCGCCACCATCGTGTCCGGCGCCGTACTGGGCATCCTCGTCACCATTTCCTCGATCGGCGCCGGCGCCATCGGCGCGACCCTGCTCGTCATGCTGTACCCGAAGCTCACGCCGGCCGAAGTGGCCGGCACCGACATCGCCTACGCGGTGCCGCTGACGGCGATTGCCGCGGTGGGTCACTGGTGGCTGGGTTCGATCAACTGGTTCCTGCTGCTGACTTTATTGGTCGGGTCGCTGCCCGGTATTACGCTGGGGTCGTGGGCCGCACGGGCCGTCCCGGAAAAGCTTTTGCGCGGCTTGCTGGCCCTGACATTGGCCGGGGTGGCAGCCAAGCTGCTGTATTAAATAGAAATTAGAAGAAGGCGCCTGCGGGCGCCTTCGGTGTTTCTGGCGGTCGCACATGCGGGAAACGTCTATGCAAATGACAAATGCTTCGTTTGCAATATGAATGTTGAGTGCGATTATTCGATTCGTTAGAAGAAAATGTAATAAGGCCCTGTCCATGAATTCTCTAGTGCAATCTCGAAGCAACGCGAACCGGGTCATTCCCGGCTTCGGGCTGTCGCTCGGGTTCACGATCTTTTACCTGGCGCTGATCGTCCTGATCCCGCTGTCGGCCATCTTCCTCAAGACCTTCACGATGAGCTGGGACGCGTTCTGGACCGCCGTCACATCGCCGCGCGTGATGGCCTCCTACCGCCTCAGCTTCGGCGCCTCGCTGATCGGCGCCGCCGTCAACGTGGTGTTCGGCGGTATCGTCGCCTGGGTGCTGGTGCGCTATCAGTTCCCGGGCAAGCGTTTCGTCGACGCGCTGGTCGACCTGCCGTTCGCGCTGCCGACCGCGGTAGCCGGCATCACGCTGACCTCGCTGTATTCAAGCAACGGCTGGATTGGCCAGTACCTGGACAAGGTCGGCATCAAGGTCGCGTTCACGCCGCTGGGCGTGATGCTGGCGCTGACCTTCATCGGCTTGCCCTTCGTCGTGCGCACGGTGCAGCCGGTGCTGGAAGACGCCGAGCGCGAACTCGAAGAGGCCGCCGCCAGCCTGGGCGCCAGCCCGTGGCAAACCTTCATCCGCGTGATCCTGCCGGGCATCGTGCCGGCGCTGCTGACCGGCTTCGCGCTGGCCTTCGCGCGCGCCACCGGCGAGTACGGCTCGGTCGTCTTCATCGCCGGCAACATGCCGATGGTGTCCGAAATCACGCCGCTGTTCATCATCACCAAGCTGGAGCAGTACGACTATGCCGGCGCGACCGCGATCGCCGTCGTGATGCTGGTCGCGTCCTTCATCCTGCTGCTTGCGATCAACCTGCTGCAGGCCTGGTCGCGCAAACGTGCGGGGAAATAAATGAGCGCCGTCCTCGACAAACCCCTCACCGACGCCGCCGCACAGGCGCCGCGCAAGGCCACCAATACGCTGGAACCGCGCTGGGTGCGCTATGCCTTGATTACGGTCGCGCTGCTGTTCCTGACCCTGTTCCTGTTCGTGCCGCTGGTGTCCGTGTTCTTCGAAGCGCTGAAGAACGGCTGGTCCACCTACAAGGACGCGGTCGTCGATCCGGATGCGCTGGCGGCCATCAAGCTGACCTTCATCGCGGCCGCCATCTCGGTGCCGCTGAACCTGGTGTTCGGCGTGGCGGCGGCCTGGGCCATCGCCAAGTTCGACTTCCGCGGGAAAAGCGTGCTGCTGACCCTGATCGACCTGCCGTTCTCGGTCTCGCCCGTGATCGCCGGGCTGATCTACGTGCTGCTGTTCGGCTCGCAGGGCTGGTTCGGCCCCTGGCTGATGGACCACGACATCAAGATCCTGTTCGCGGTGCCGGGCATCGTGCTGGCGACCATCTTCATCACCTTCCCCTTCGTGGCGCGCGAACTGATCCCGCTGATGCAGGCCCAGGGCAGCGAGGAAGAGGAGGCGGCGCTGGTGCT
This sequence comes from uncultured Massilia sp., assembly GCA_913777025.1. Lineage (GTDB taxonomy): Bacteria > Pseudomonadota > Gammaproteobacteria > Burkholderiales > Burkholderiaceae_D > Telluria. The sequence continues at coordinate 6,678 of CAJYQM010000171.1, forward strand.
GAGCGCGTCCGGCTGGTCGACCTTTTTCC
>CAJYQM010000172.1 GCA_913777025.1 uncultured Massilia sp.
TTCTTGACTTCGAAGTCGTAGATCGAGATATTGGCGCGGGCACGGCGCTCGAAGAAGTCGGCCTTGATGCCGGCTTCATACGAGGTGATGGTCTCGGCGTCGGCTACGGTGACCGGCACGGTGGCCGAGGCGGCCGCGATACTCGGGGCGCGGAAGCCGGTGGCCACGCGGGCGTAGGCGTTCACGTCCGGATTGATCTTGTAGGTGCCCGACAGGTCCCAGTTGACCTTGCTCTTGCTCTCGCTGACGCCGGCCGGCCCGATCAGGACGACATTGGTGTGCTCGAGGGTGTTGAAATCCTTCTTGTCCTTGGTGTAGCGCACACCACCGCGCACGGTGAAGTCATCATTGACGACATAGCTCACGGAGCCGAAGCCGGCCCAGGCTTTGTTCTTCTGATTCGAGACCACGCGCGAAGTCTGCAGCTGGGTCACGCTGTCGAAGTTGTCGCTACCGCCCGTCGCGTCTTCGTCGAAGTAGTACAGGCCGGCCTGCCAGTTCAACGGGCCCGCATTCTTCGACTCGACACGGAATTCCTGCGAGTATTGTTTCAGGTCGGTCATGCGGCTCGCGGTCTGCACCTGGAACGGAACACCCGGCTGGCCGATAATGCCGCCGTCGATATCGCCGCGGCTGTTGTAGTGATCGACGGTTTCGTAACCGGTGATCGAGTAGAGCTTGACCGGGCCCAGGTCCCAGGACAGGCGCAGGTTGGCGCCCTGAGTCTTGAGATCCTGGCCGTTCAGGGCATTGGTGACAATGCTGTCGAGGTCGGTACCCGGTGCGAAGTCGTTCGTGCCCTTCTGGATCAGGTTGGCGCGGAACAGGCGGGCGCTGCCGGAGGTCGTACGCTGGTGCACGTTGAACAGCGCGCTGAAGGTCGAGTCCGGGGTGTACAGGAACTGGACGCGCTCGGCGTGTTCGTTGTAGCCGTCCAGCTCGCCGGTCTTGTTGGTCTTGGCCAGGTCGCTGTAGTTGTCGACGTAGTTATCACGGTGCTGGCGCAGGGTCGAGACGCGCATCGCCCACTTGTCCGACAGCGGCACGTTGACGGCGCCATCGACGTTGGCGGTGCCGTGGGTGCCGTAGGACAGGTTGTAGTAGCCCTCGACCTTTTTCAGGTTCGGCTTCTCGGACTCGAATTTCACCACGCCGGCCGGGGTGTTGCGGCCGAACAGGGTGCCCTGCGGACCGCGCAGGACTTCGACGCCGGCGACGTCGAACATCGGGAAGCCCTTCAGGATCGGGTTTTCCTGGACGATGTCGTCGACGATCAGCGACACCGGCTGCGAGGCGAACAACGAGAAGTCGGTGTTGCCGTAGCCGCGGATGTAGAAACGCGGGAAGGTGCGGCCATTGGAAGACTCGATGTTCAAGCTGGGGACCTTGGCGGCCAGCAGGCGGATGTCATCGCCGCCGGACACCAGCACGTCCAGCCGTTCGCCCTTGATGGCGCTGACAGAGACAGGCACTTCCTTGATGTTTTCGGTACGGCGCTGCGCGGTGACGGTCACCTGCTGCAGCTCGCCCACCTGCGATGCCTGGGCCAGGACGGCGCCGGCAGGCAGGGTGGACAGGACCAGCAGTGCACCTTGCGCGGCGAGGACGCGCTTGTGCATCTTGGACATCTTGATCATGAGTTTTCCTAATGGAAGAGTAAAAAAAACTGCCGCGTGTCTCCGCTATTCCCTCTTCCGCCGCCAGGTTCGGCGCGTGGGGCTTCCGGCCCCGGCCGGCATGCATCTTTTATTAGTGTCTAAACATTGCCGGCCTGTAAAGGCGCCATTGTCGAGTATGTGTATATGCTTATGCAAGAAAATGATGCTGCCCTTACGCAGGCTTACAACACTTCTTTTTTAAGAAAACCCCTTGCGCGATTTCAAATGGGTACGCTATGATGCGTGCCTCTTCGGACGTGATGACAAACGTCAGACGGAGAATCTGGAAAGAGTGTGCGGGCGCTTAGCTCAGTTGGTAGAGCGGATCCCTTACAAGGATTAGGTCGGGAGTTCGAGCCTCTCAGCGCCCACCAAATATTCAGATCTCCCGAATGAAGAACCGATCATAGTAAAACGGAGCGGTAGTTCAGTTGGTTAGAATACCGGCCTGTCACGCCGGGGGTCGCGGGTTCGAGCCCCGTCCGCTCCGCCAGAATGCAGCAGTAACGAAAAAGGCCCGACTTGTCGGGCCTTTTTTGTTTTGTCCTGCTCTATCGATGATTCATGCCTGCACGCGGCTGCGCGTTGCCTTGATGCCCCTGCCCACCGCGCTGCTGCTGCCGCGCCTGTTGCCCGGCCACGTGCGCGCCTGCTTGTCCCCTTTACCGGTGCCGCCCGGCCTGCAATTGCGGGCGGGATGCCGGTGGTGGGGTTGCTGGGCGGCGCGCTGGAACTGGACAGCCGGCCCGGCATGCTCTAGCCACGACGGCTTACGCCGCCAGCGCGATGCGGCCCTGCGGGACTGCAGCCGCCTGGGCACGCGGCGTCGTGTCGCCATGCTCCAGCTTGAAGGTGCCGACCACCTGCGCCAGCTGGTCGGCCTGGTCCTGCATCGACTGGGCCGCGGCCGTAGCTTGCTCGACCAGCGCGGCGTTCTGCTGGGTCACGCGGTCCATTTCGACGATCGCATTGTTCACCTGCTCGATGCCGGCGCGCTGCTCTTCGCTGGCGCTGGCGATCTCGTTCATGATGACGGTCACCTGGCCGATGCTGCGCACGATCTCGTTCATGGTCGCGCCGGCGCGGTCGACCTGGCTGCTGCCGGCCTGCACCTTCTGCACCGAATCGTCGATCAGGGCCTTAATCTCGCGCGCGGCGGTGGCCGAACGCTGGGCCAGGTTGCGCACCTCGGTCGCGACGACGGCAAAGCCCCGGCCCTGCTCGCCGGCGCGTGCGGCCTCGACCGCCGCGTTCAGCGCCAGGATATTCGTCTGGAACGCGATGCCGTCGATGACGCCGATGATGTCGACAATCTTGCGCGAGGAAGCGTCGATCTCGCCCATGGTCGTCACGACTTCGGCCACCATGGCCCCACCCTGGCTCGCCACCGTGGACGCATCAAGCGCCAGCTGGTTGGCCTGGCGCGCGTTCTCGGCATTCTGCTTGACGGTCGAGGTCAGCTCTTCCATCGACGCCGCCGTCTCCTCGAGCGAGCCGGCCTGCTGCTCGGTGCGCGCCGACAAGTCCTGGTTGCCGGCCGCGATCTCGCCCGATGCGACCGTGATGGCGCCGGTGCCGTTGCGCACGCGGCCGACGATCTCGGCCAGGTTCGCGTTCATCGCGCCTAGTGCGCGCATCAGCTGGCCGGTTTCGTCGCGGCTGTCGGCCTGGATGCGGCTGCTCAAGTCGCCCGCTGCGACTTTCTGCGCCACGGCGACCGCCTGGTGGATCGGCGCCGTGATCGAACGGGTGATCCACCAGGCGCAGGCGATGCCCAACGCGATGGCGCTCAAGCCCAGCACAGGCAGCAGCACGCGCGCGCTGGCATAGGAATCGAGAATGGTCTTGGCGATGTTGTCCGCGGCGTCGATCTGCATCTTGGCCATCTTGTTCAGCGTGTCCTGGTAGTTCGCGTTGGCAGGCTGGACCTGCTCCATGTAGACCCGTTTCGCCAGCTCCTTGTCGTCTTCCAGCTTGGCCTTGAACAGGGCTGCGCGCGCCACGAGGTAACGTTCACGCGCTTCCTTGACGAGCTTGAATTGCGCCTTGACGCCTTCATTGCGCAGCGACTTTTCGATCTCGTCCTGCAGCTCGGTCGAGCGGCCGGACACGTTCTTCATGCGCTCTTGCAATTCCTTGACGGTCTCGATGTCGCTTGCGATGTAGACGGTTTCGAGCCGCGCGCTGCTCAGTTCGATGATCTTGGTCCACTCAGCAACATTACGCTGGTTCTTGATGCTGGTATTCACCAGGCGATAGGTCATGTCGCCGGCGGACTGCATGCGCGCCAAGGCCGTCAGCGTCAACGCGAGCAATAGAGATAAGACAATGGCAAAGCCGATGCCGAGGCGGGCACCGATCTTGAGGTTTTTCACTGCTGGATTCCTTGTGTCATATGCGTGCCGAGGCTGGCAACGCGTAGGGATGTGACGGTCAGAGGATGGCGTCAATCGTGCTTGCCGAAGGCATCGAACGCCTTGGTAAGCCGGAGCAGTATACCATCGCGGCACAGATTATGATGCTTTGCGGCAAAACTGCAACACAAGTTATTGATTGGTATTACAATCGTAATGACTGCTCAAGCACGTTTCAAGACTGCCGAGTCCAGTTCGACGCGATTGCGTCCGCCGGACTTGGCCACATACAAGGCATGGTCGGCCCGCGCCAGCGCCGCCGTCAATGCCTCGTTGGGCTCGATCATCACCAGGCCGATGCTGACCGTCATGCGGTAGCTGCCGGCGCAGGACAGCAGTGGCGCCTCGGCCACCGCGATGCGCAGGCGCTCGGCGGCCTGGATCGCGCCGTCGAGTCCGGTACCCGGCAACGCCAGCGCGAATTCCTCGCCGCCCAGGCGCCCGAGCAAGTCATGGTCGCGCAGCACGCCACGTGCGGTGTCGGCGAACACACGCAGGGCTTCGTCGCCGCAGGCATGGCCGAAGCCGTCGTTGAGGCGCTTGAAATGATCGAGGTCGAGCATCATCAGCGCGATCGGCTTGCGCATGCGCAGCGCCAGCATGCGCGCGCTGTCGGCACGTTCGAAGAAGGCGCGCCGGTTCAGGGTGTCGGTCAGGCCATCGATGGTGGCCAGGCGCTGCATCTGGGCGTCGTCCTTCTGCTTGCACAACAGCAGGAAGCCGAAGCCGTCGACGATCATCATCAGGTAGCTGAACAGGTAGGCCAGGCCGCCGAGCGGCGTGATGGCGGCGTCGATCCGGCCCTGTTCGAAGATCAGCCAGGCCCAGATTGCCAACGCGAACATGGCATTGTTGAGGCCGATGATACGTTGCAGCAGCGGCGCCTTGCGCTCGCTCAGCAGCACGAATGCACCGCCGGTGGCGAACAGGGCAATGATGCTGGATACGATCCAGATCATGTGCTGGCGCGACACGTCCATCGCCAACGCCACCGTCAACACCACGGCCGACACCAGCGCGGACGGGTAGACGACACGGCGCCAGTCACAGGCGTTGAAGAACAGGCAGTAGGCCGCGACTTCCAGCAGGACGCCGCCGACCCAGGCGAAGGGCGTGAATGCCTCCATCCACGGCAGGGCGAGGGCCGGCGTGGCCCACCAGCAGATTTCGCCGAAGCCGCCGACCAGCCGCGCCCACATCCAGAAGCGCAGTGCGGTGCTGTTGTCGGCATTGCGCATATAGCCCGCCATGAGCAGGCCGAACGCAATATTGCCGACGCCAATGGCCAGCATGAAAGTTTGATTGTCGATCACGCGTTTTCCTCAGGGCGCTATCTATGCAGCGCTTTGTTTATTTTTGATAACTTTTATTTCCCAACGGAATCATATTACACTGAGTCAACTGTGTGCCACGCACGATACGTACAGGTGACACGATGTTGTTGGATGAACACGACTGATCCGTAAATATATCAGTCTTGGTGAGTGTATCGCTCAGGAACGATCAATTATGTTCAAAAGCAACAATCAAGAAACGACAACGCCGGCACGGGGCCGGCGTTATGAATGATGCGGTCGATGCTTACTTGCGCCCTGCCTTGGGCTTGGCCTTGATGGTCGACAGGATTGACGGCTTGACTTTCGATGGCGGTGCCATGAACGGTGCCGGGGCACGCTCATTGCCGCGCTCGGCACGGCGCTTCGGTGCCACTTCGATCACGCGGCCGCGCTGCGCCTCGGCACGCGCGTTGACCGGCGGACGGCGCTCGCCGCGCTGTTGCGGCACCGCCTCTTCGCCACCGCCGCCCGGCGGTACCAGGTGGCGCTCGCCATTGCCGATCAGGTCGCCACGTCCCATGCGCTTCAAGCCTTCGCGCAGGGTCGGCCAGTTTTCCGGATCGTAGTAGCGCAGGAAAGCTTTATGCAGCTTGCGCGTCTTGCCGCTCTTGGCCGTGAGGACCTCTTCCGAATCCTCGGTGACCTTGTGCAGCGGATTCTTGCCGCTGTGGTACATCGTGGTCGCCATCGCCATCGGCGTCGGCGTGAAGGTCTGCACCTGGTCGAGGTGGAAGTTGTTCTTCTTCAGCCACAGCGCCAGGTTCAGCATGTCCTCGTCGGTCGAACCCGGGTGGGCCGCGATGAAGTAGGGAATCAGGTACTGCTTCTTGCCCGCTTCCTTCGAGTACTTGTCGAACAGCGCCTTGAATTCGTCGTAGGCGCCGATGCCCGGCTTCATCATCTTGGAGAGCGTGCCCTCCTCGGTGTGTTCCGGTGCGATCTTGAGCAGCCCGCCGACGTGGTGGGTCACCAGTTCCTTCACGTACTCGGGCGAGCGCACCGCCAGGTCGTAGCGCAGGCCGGAACCGATCAGGATCTTCTTGATCCCGGGGATGGCGCGCGCCTTGCGGTACAGCGAGATCAGCTTGCTGTGGTCGGTGCCCAGGTTCGAGCAGATCGTCGGATAGACGCACGACAGGCGGCGGCAGGATTCCTCGATCTTCTTTTCCTTGCACGACAGGCGGTACATGTTGGCGGTCGGGCCGCCCAGGTCCGTGATCGTGCCGGCGAAGTTCTTGGTCGTGTCGCGGATCAGCTCGATCTCGCGCAGGATCGACGGTTCCGAACGGCTCTGGATGATGCGGCCTTCGTGCTCGGTGATCGAACAGAAGGTGCAGCCGCCGAAGCAGCCGCGCATGATGTTCACCGAATAGCGGATCATTTCCCAGGCCGGGATGTGAGCCTTGCCGTAGCTCGGGTGCGGCGCGCGCGCGTACGGCAGGTCGTAGACGTTGTCCATCTCGTCCATTGCCAGCGGCAGCGGCGGCGGGTTCAGCCAGACGTCGCGGTCGGCGTGCTGCTGCACCAGGGCGCGCGCATTGCCCGGGTTCGACTCCAGGTGGAACACGCGCGAGGCGTGCGCATACATCACCGGGTCTTCGCTGACGGTTTCGAAGGACGGCAGGCGCACCACGGTCTTTCTCGCCTTTTCGCGGGCGGCGGCCTGGCGCTCTTCGCGCGTCATGATGACGATGGGCTTGACCACCGGTTCCGGCGCGGCGTTGTCCAGCGCGCACTGCTTCGGGTCTTCCAGCGCCATCGCATACGGATTCGGCTGCTTGTCGATGCGGCCCGGCACGTCCACTCGAGTGGAGTTGTGGACGGTCCACTCCTCGTCCGGCATCCAGCCGTGCGGCACCAGGAAGGCCGTGCCGCGCAGGTCGCGGATGCTCTTGATGTTCTCGCCGGCCGCGATGCGGCGCGTGAGGTCGACCAGCGCGCGTTCGGCGTTGCCGAAGATGACGAGATCGGCCTTCGATTCGAACAGCACCGAGCGGCGCACCTTGTCCGACCAGTAATCGTAGTGCGCGATGCGGCGCAGCGACGCCTCGATCGAGCCGGCAATGACCGGCACGCCCGGGAAGGCTTCGCGCGCGCGCTGGCAGTACACGGTCACGGCGCGGTCGGGACGCTTGTTCGGCTCGCCGTTCGGCGTGTAGGCGTCGTCCGATCGGATCTTGCGGTCGGCCGTGTAGCGGTTGACCATCGAGTCCATGTTGCCGGCGGTGATGCCCCAGTACAGGTTGGGCTTGCCGAGCGCGCGGAACGGCTCGACCGAGGTCCAGTCCGGCTGGCTGATGATGCCGACCCGGTAACCCTGCGCTTCCAGCAGGCGGCCGACCAGCGCCATCCCGAAGCTCGGGTGGTCGATGTAGGCGTCGCCGGTGATCAGGATGATGTCGCACGAATCCCAGCCCAGCTTGTCCATCTCGGCACGGGACATGGGCAGGAAGGGCGCGGCGGGAGCACGGCTGGAGCGCTTGGCGACGCTCGCGAAAAGATTGGTGGGGGAGTTCATTGGCCGGTATTCTACCGGAATTCCAATTTACGTTCTCCCCTCCCTTCCAAAAATGGCTTAAGTTTCAACAACTTGTGTCGTCAGATCCCCATATTCGCCAGGATGTTGCCAAGCTGGCGCAGGGCCGGCTCCAGCGTCGGGTGCTTGGCCGCGAAGCGGGCCGTGATTTCCTGGCTGCGCGAGGCCAGGCCGTAGGTGTTGGCGTCCGGGTCGTCGGCGCGGCGCTCCAGCACCTTGTTGATGTCGCCGTCGAGCTGGCGCAACAGCATTTCCAGTTCGTCGTCGACCTCGCCGCGCTCTTCAAGGCTGCGGTGCAGGGCTTTCAGGTGCGCTTTCAGGGCGTCTTCACGCGTTTGTTCGGGCATTTGTTGACGCATTTGTTCATTGTCGTTCTGCATGGCATTCCCTCTATTCGGTGAACCTGGTTGCCAGATACAGCTGCTCGACCTTGTCGCGGGCCCAGGGCGTCTTGCGCAGGAACTTCAGGCTCGACTTGATGCTCGGGTCCTTGATGAAGCAGTTGATATCGATACGGCGGCCGAGTTCGGGCCAGCCGTAGTGCTCGACCAGGCGGGTCAACAAGGATTCTAAGGTAATACCGTGTAATGCTTGAACACTCATTGCAGGGGTGAAGCTGGAAGGGGGCGTTGGGGAAAGTTTATACCGGATAGGGGCCGGTGGGCGCTGGATAAGTCGAGACATAAACAACGTCGTCCCCGCGAAGGCGGGGACCCAAGTTTCGCGAATAGTTGAACAACTTGGGTTCCCGCCTTCGCAGGAACGACGGTAACAAATTACTCGCCGGTCAGGCCACGGCGCTCCAGCAGCGGCTCGATCTTCGCATCGCGGCCGCGGAAGTTGCGGTACATGTCCATCGCGTCCATGGTGCCGCCGCGCGACAGCAGCATCTGGCGGAAGCGGTCGCCGTTCTTGCGCGACAGGCCGCCGTTTTCCTTGAACCACTCGACGGTGTCGGCGTCCAGCTTTTCGGCCCACAGGTAGCCGTAGTAGCCGGCCGAGTAGCCGCCCGAGAACACGTGCGAGAAGTAGGTCGTGCGGTAGCGCGGCGGGACCAGCGGGAAGTCGACGCCGGCATCAATCAGGGCCTTGGCCTCGAAGGCCAGCACGTCGGCCGGGATCTGGGCGGCGCCCAGCTGGTGCCAGCTCTGGTCCAGGATCGACGCGGCCAGGTACTCGGTGGTGCGGTAACCCTCGTTGAACTTGGTCGAGGCCTGCACCTTGTCCAGCAGTTCTTTCGGCATCGCCGCGCCGGTCTGGTAGTGCCTGGCGTAGTTGGCGAGGACTTCCGGCCAGGCCATCCACATCTCGTTGACCTGCGACGGGAACTCGACATAGTCGCGCGGCACGCGGGTGCCCGAGAAGCGCGGGTATTTCACGTTCGAGAACATGCCGTGCAGCGCATGGCCGAACTCGTGGAACATGGTGCGCACTTCGTCGTAGGTCAGCAGGGTCGGCTCGCCGGCGGCCGGCTTCGGGATGTTCAGGTGGTTCGCGATGACCGGGTGGGTGCCCAGCAGCGAGTTCTGGCCGACATAGGCATTCATCCAGGCGCCGCCGCGCTTGTTGGCGCGCGCATACGGGTCGTGCAGGAAGATCGCCAGCTGCTTGCCGTCGACGTCGAACACGTCGAACACGCGCACGTCCGGGTCGTACACCGGCAGGTCCTTGCGCTCCTTGAAGGTGATGCCGTATTCCTTGGTGGCGGCGAAGAACACGCCGTCGACCAGCACGCGGCTGTACTCGAAGTAGGGGCGCAGTTGGTTCTGGTCGAAAGCGTAGCGCTGGGCGCGCACCTTGTCGCTGTAATAGTTCCAGTCGTAGGCGGCCGCCTTGAATTTGCCGCCCTCGGCATCGATCACCTTCTGCAGGTCGGCCGCTTCCTTCTTCGCGTTGTTCACGGCCGGTTTGGCGAATTCGGCCAGCAGCTTGTTGACGGCATCGGTCGTCTTCGCGGTCTGGTCTTCCAGCATGTAGGCGGCGTGGCTCGGGTAGCCCAGCAGCGCGGCGCGCTCGGCGCGCGCCCTGGCCAGCTCCAGCACCAGCTGGCGGTTGTCGTACTCGCCGCCGTGGCTGCCGCGCGCGAGCGAGGTCGCCAGCAGCTTTTCGCGCGTCGCGCGGTTGGTCAATACCGACAGCGGCGCCTGCTGGGTGGTGTTCACGACCGGGATCACGAACTTGCCGTCCAGGCCGCGCTTTTTCGCTTCAAGCGCGGCGACGTCGATCGCCTTGTCCGACATGCCGGCCAGCTCGGCGCGGGTATCGACCACCAGCGCCGAGGCATTCGCTTCCTTCAGCACGTTCTGGCTGAACTGGGTCTGCAGGGCGGCGATCTTGCCGTTGTAGGCCTTCAGCTTTTCCTTGTCGGCGGCGAACAGCTTGGCGCCGGCGCGCACGAAGTCGGTGTTGTAGCGCTCGAGCAGGTACTTCGATTCGGCATCCAGGCGCAGCTTGTCGCGCTTGGCGTACAGCGTCGCGATGCGTTGATACAGTTTTTCGTTGAGGCGGATCTTGTCGCTGTGCGCGGCCAGCTTCGGCGCCAGTTCCTTGTCCAGCGCGTTCATCTCGTCGTTGGTGTTGGTGCCGACCAGGTTCGAGAAGGTGGTCGAGACACGGTTCAGCAGTTGGCCCGAGCGCTCCATCGCGACGATGGTGTTTTCAAAGGTCGGCGCTGCCTTGCTGTTGGCGATGGCGTCGATCTCGATCAGCTGCTGGCGCATGCCTTCCTCGAACGCGGGCTTGTAGTCCTCGTTCTTGATCTTGTCGAAGGCCGGATACTGGAACGGCAGGGTGCTCGGCTTGGCGAAGGGGTTCGATGCGGGCAGCAGCGAGGCCGGTGCGGCGTACGCGAAGTTGGCGACAGCCGCGGTAACGGCCAGGGCCAGGATGTGGGAACGGTTCATTCTCTGGGTCTCTCGGGTGGTGGTTCTTTTATCAGTTGCCGGTCAGGCCACGGCGTTCCAGCAGCGGCTCGATCTTCGCGTCGCGGCCGCGGAAATTGCGGAACAGGTCCAGCTCGTCGGCCGAGCCGCCGCGCGACAGCAGCGTCTTGCGGAAGTAATCGCCGTTCTTGCGCAGCAGGCCGCCGTTTTCCTTGAACCATTCGGTGGTGTCGGCCGCCAGCTTTTCGCTCCACAGGTAGGCGTAGTAGCCGGCCGAATAACCGCCCGAGAAGGCGTGCGAGAAATAGGTCGTGCGGTAGCGCGGCGGCACCGGCGCGAAGTCGGCGCCGGCATCCTTCAAGGCCTGCGCCTCGAAGGTCACCACGTCGGCCGGCACCTGGTTCGGCGCCAGCTGGTGCCAGCGCTGGTCGAGGATGGCCGCGGCCGTGTACTCGGTCGTGATGAAGCCCATGTTGAACTTCTTCGCGGCCGTGACCTTGTCGAGCAAGTCCTTCGGCATCGGCGCGCCGGTCTGGTAGTGCCTGGCGTAGTTGGCAAGCACCTCGGGCCAGGTCGCCCACATCTCGTTCAGCTGCGACGGGTACTCGACGAAGTCGCGCGAAGTATTCGCACCGCCAAAGGTCGGGTACTTCACGTTCGAGAACATGCCGTGCAGCGCGTGGCCGAATTCGTGGAAGGCGGTGGTGACTTCGTCGAAGGTCAGGAGCGTCGGCTGGCCGGCCGCCGGCTTCGGAATGTTCAGGTGGTTCGCCACCACCGGGTGGTTGCCCAGCAGGGACGATTGCGTCACGTACTCGTTCATCCAGGCGCCGCCCTGCTTGTTCGGACGCGCGTAGTAATCCATCAGGAAGATGGCCAGTTGCTTGCCGTCGGCATCGAAGACGTCGAACACGCGCACGTCCGGGTCGTACACCGGCAGGTCGTGGCGCTCCTTGAAGCTGATGCCGTATTCCTTGTTGGCGGCATAGAACACGCCCTTCAGGACCACGTTGTTCAATTCAAAATAAGGCTTCAGCTGGCTCTCGTCGAACGCATATTTGGCGGCGCGCACCTTGTCGGTGTAATAGGCCCAGTCCTGTGGCCCGACCTGGAAGCCGCCCTTCTCGGCATCGATCACCTTCTGGATCTCGGCGGCTTCGCCGCGCGCATTGGCCTCGGCCGGCTTGATCACGTCGCCCAGCAGCTTGTTGACCGCTTCCGGCGTCTTGGCCGTTTCTTCCTCGAGCGAGTAGGCCGCGAAGGTCGGGTAGCCGAGCAGCGCCGCCTTGTCGGCGCGCAGCTTCACCAGGCGCAGTACCAGCGCGCGGCTGTCGAATTCGCCGCCATGGCTGCCGCGCGCCAGCGACGCCGCCAGCAGTTTTTCGCGCGTGGCGCGCCTGGTCATCGACGCCATGGGCGGCTGTATCGTGGTGTTGGCCAGCGCGATCACGTACTTGCCGTCCAGGCCGCGCTTTTTCGCCTCAAGCGCGGCGGCGTCGATCTCGGCATCCGGCAGGCCGGCCAGTTCGGCGCGGCTGTCCACGACCAGCGCCGACGCGTTGGCTTCCTTCAGCACGTTCTGCGTGAAGTTCGACTGCAGGCTGGCGATCTCGCCGTTGTAGGCCTTCAGCTTGGCCTTGTCGGCGGCGGACAGGTTGGCGCCGGCGCGCACGAAGTCGCGGTGATAGCGCTCGACGAGGTGCTTCGATTCGGCATCCAACTTGAGCGTGTCGCGCTTGTCGTAGACCGCCTTCACGCGCTGCCACAGCTTGTCGTTCATGAAGATCGCATCGTGGTGCGCGGCCAGCTTCGGCGACATCTCGCGGTCGATCTCGTCCAGCGCGTCATTGGTGTTCGCGCCCTGCAGGTTCGAGAAGGTGGTCGACACGCGCGCCAGCAACTGGCCCGAGCGCTCCAGCGCGATGAAGGTGTTCTCGAAGGTCGGCGCCGCGCGGTTGGCGGCGATGGCGTCGATCTCGCGCAACTGCGCGCGCATGCCGGCTTCGAAGGCGGGCTTGAAGTGCTCGTTCCTGATCTTGTCGAAGGCCGGGTAGTGGAATGGCAGCGTACTGACCTTGGCGAAGGGGTTCGATGCGTCGAGGGTGGCAGCCGGTGCGGCAGTGGCAACGGGTGCGGCGATCGCCGCATACGCCAGCGTGACGCTGGCGGCAACGATGAAGCTGGTTGGACGGGTCATTGGATCTTTCACGAACACTCAAAAAACGCTGCCGAAGCCGAGCCCGGCAGTACATGCGCGAAAGATCATAGCAGGGATATTGCCGCATCGTCACATGGGCGGCGTTGTACTCCGGCGTACGTACATTTGTACAAACTTTATTTTCCGGCGCCTTCGTGCGCGCGCTCCTCGACCACTGTTTTCTCGATGCGGCGGTCCGGAATCAGCCATATCACGGCCACGCAGGCATACACCAGGAAGCCCAGCCACGCCTGGAACCACGACAGCCCGATGCCGAGCAGGTACAGCACGATCGAGATCTTGCCCTTGCGGTCATTGCCGATGGCTTGCGCCAGCGCCGCGTTCCGTTTACCGTGGTGGATCAGCCGGTTCGCCAGCAGCGAATACGCCATCGCGCACATGAACAGCACGACGCCGTAGGCAACGGTCGGCCCGGTCTCGAAGTGGTTCTCGCCGGTCCACGCGGTTACGAAGGGGATCAGGGACAACCAGAACAGCAGGTGCAGGTTGGCCCACAGGACGCTTCCGCCGATTTCCTCGACGGCGTGCAGCATGTGGTGGTGGTTGTTCCAGTAGATGCCGACGTAGACGAAGCTGAGCACGTAGCTCATCAGGACGGGCCACAGCGGGATCAGCGCGCGGAACGTGGGGTCGTGCGGGACTTTGAGTTCCAGCACCATGATGGTGATGATGATGGCGATGACGCCGTCGCTGAAGGCTTCTAGTCGGGTTTTGCCCAATGCCATCTCCCAAAAATTTGTGGAAGTATATTAGCGAGATAACCTTGTACTGAGGCTCTTCCTGCCGCATCCACGACAATTACAACTTCCCAATCATCGGATTCAAAATAGCCGGCCCTGGCATACGAGAATCTTTTAAGCCCCATGTCGAATGCTATTGCAGCCCCACTCTCCCCTTTGGTGTCGGCATACACAGTTACGGTCTCTCCTGCAGGGATCCAAGCGACATAGTGCCGGAAGCTGGAACCGGCTACGGTGACATTCCGGAGCGCTTGAGCGGAGCGATTAGTAATGTGAATCGGGATGTCGTATGAGCATCCGTACAACCATACCGCGACAAGGACCGCGATCGCTATGTATCTTTCGAACTTCATTCAAGCCTCAGGCGTTCATTGGCACTGGTGAAGTAACTCGCAGACTGAAGCTTGTTCCAGTAAATTCCGACGCAGATAAAGCTGAACACTGGCCACGGTGAAGCGAACATCATTGCCGCCGTTTTCGTCGAATAACATAACCGGCTGCCATTCCGAAAGGCCAGGATACAAAGAGTATCTTCTCCCAGTAAAGGAATCGTTCATACTCGACCTGGGTATGGCCGGTATGCCGCTTGCCACAATACAGGTTCTCGCCGCATGGCTTGATAGGCGCGTCAGGATATGCGACGAAGCCATATGCCATCCAGCCTATACACCATGCCAGCACCAGATACGAAAACAGAAGAACAAAGGACCTTCTCAACATACTAGCGTGTCATGCAAGTTTTCACTGCAATTCATTGCGCATCCTTTTCCAGGCCGAGCTCGATCTGGCCACTGCCGTCCATGCTGAGCACATAGGTAAATCGGCCATGCCCCAAAGGCTTTTCGCCTACATAGTCATCCGGCACAAGCTGCACGACACGCGTTCCCGCGACAAGTCCAACGCGGGCGTAGCGATACGCAACGGGCAGAGTATGGTATCCACTGGATTGGCCTGCGCCGATATCGCCATACGGCTGGTCATTGACGACGACTCGATGAAACGGATAAACCGTGTTGTTGCGAATGCGGATTTGAGACGCCGGCGATGCGGCAGGTGACACGGTATCTGCAACGAAATAGACGGCGATAAGTCCGGAAATCGCCAACAGGCAAAACATCACCACGCCCAAAGGCAGACGAAACAGCGGCTCGTCTCCCTCTGGCGCGAGCTTGGTCATGGCTGCTGTGCCGGCGCCATGTACTTATCGAAATTCTGCGCGAAATCGTCGATATTTTCCGCCAGCATCTTGCGGAACTGGTCGGTGAAATAGTCGAGCGCATGCTCTTTTTCCGCGCGCATGTTGTCCGCATTGCCGGTGCTCTGCGCGACGATGAAGGCGCTGAATCGTGCCGATGCGTACATGGTCGATGCCGCGACTTCATTGGAAACAGCCGTATCGCACTGGTCGTTCGACAGGTTGATGAGGGCGCTGACGCGATTCCAGAATTCCGGACCAGGGGGTTGATTGCTCATGATTTTACGATCTGAATGAATGACCCGGCATGCCGGGCAGGAGAACCACTGTAGCACAAGAAAAGCATGCTTTTCGCCAATACTCTTCCATTCACCACTACAATCGCTGCCCACCCTTGGATTGCCTGAAAGAGTCACATGCGTTTCCTGAAGAGCCCTTTCGCCGCGGCGGAAACCTGGTTCCTGCGCCGTACCGCCAGGCTTGCGGCCCCGGGCGCGTCCCGCGTCGCCGTCTGGCTCGTGCCTTTGCTGTTCGGCCTGTTGTCGCTGTGCTTGGGGCAGGACGACAACTGGGACATGCAGAATTATCACTGGTACAACCCGTATGCCTTGCTGCACGGCCGGCTCGGCGTCGACATGGCGCCGGGCCAGTGGCAGAGCTACTTCAACCCGATGATCGACGTGCCGTATTACGTGCTCAATGCCGTCCTGCCCGCCCCTGCGGTCGGGTTCGTGATGGGCTGGATGCACGGCCTGAATTTCGTGCTGCTGCTGGCAATCGGCCGCTGCCTGCTGCGTGGCCGCGGCGATGGCATGCGCCTGCCCCTGCTGCTGGCCGCGGCGGGCACCTGCGGTGCGGGCTTCCTGTCGGAACTGGGCAATACGATGGGCGACAACCTGACCGCGCTCCTGATCCTGGGATCCCTGACCCTGGTACTGCGCGCCTGGGACGGCTTGAACTCATGGTCGGGCCGCACGGCGCGCGTCATGCTGCTGTCGGGTCTGCTCATGGGCATCGGGACCGGACTGAAGCTGACGAATGCGACCTATGCGGCGGCCTTGTGCATCGCGCTGTTGACCGTGCCGGTAGCGCTGCGCCTGCGCATCGCCCTGGCGTTCACGCAAGGCTGCGCGGTGGTCGCCGGCATGCTGCTGTCCGCCGGCTACTGGTGGATGACGATGTGGCAGCACTTCGGCAATCCGCTGTTCCCGCAATTCAATAACATCTTCCGCAGCCCGCTGGCCCAGCCCTTCGGCGTGATCGACGACCAGCACCTCCCGCGCAGCGCCCTGGAAGCCCTGCTCTGGCCTTTCATTTTTGCGGCGGATCATACGCGGGTATCGGAAGTGCCCCTGAAGATGGTGATCCTGCCCGTGGTCTATGCGCTGGCGATCGTGTTTGCCGCCGTCTGGCTGGGCGAACGGATCGGCGGCCGGGCGGCGCCGGCGCGCGTGGCGCCGCGTGGACGCTTCCTGCTGGTGTTCAGCCTGGTCGCCTACCTCACCTGGCTGAAATTGTTCGGCATCTACCGTTACCTGGTGCCCCTGGAGCTGCTGGCGCCGCTCGTGCTGTGGATCCTGGTCGAGCGCATGGCAGCCCCTCCCGTTTCGCACCGGATTGCCGGCTGGGTGCTGGCGGCGGCCACGCTGGCCGTGTTCCCGTTCAGTACCTGGGGTCACGTCGGCTGGGCCGCGTCCAGCATGCGCGCGCAGTTGCCGCCGCTGGCACGGCCGGCATCGACGATCGTGTTCACCGCGCACGGCCATCCGCCGATGGGCTGGCTGGCCACCTTCTTCCCGCGCGACGTGCGCGTGATCGCGCTGGCGGGCGGTTTTCCCGAGTCGCCGGCCTATCTCGAGCGCATCCAGGCTGCTATCGCGGCCCGTCCCGGACCGCATTACGTGATGCTGGCCGCCGCGCGCAACGACAAGGAAGACAGCCTGGCGCGCAAGCTGGCGCTGGCCGATGTCCTGGGCCTGACGGCCGATGCGCGCGGCTGCCAGCGGCTCGACCGGCTGCTCCAGCGCCTACGGTTCCAGGTCCAGGTCAAGGCGGAGACCGCGCCGGGACGGCAGTGCACGCTGGCATTGCAATCGCGTTACGCGGTGGACCTCGCTGCGGAAGACGGCGCCATCATGCGGAAGGCGCAGGCCGATCTGGTACGCTATGCGTTGGCGATTGATGAGGAAGGATGCAAGACTTATCCGGCGGCAGTGGGGACGTCAGCCCGGCCGTTCCGGTTTTGCCCAGTGTCGCAGCTGCATGAGCAGCCCCGATGATCAGCCTTGGTTACGATAACAGCTTGTTATCGTAACCGGGCCCGGCAAGCTCATCGTAGATGTCGTCCAGATAAGTCGCATCATCCTCGGTTTCGAGAAAGGATGGAATAAACGGCTCCATCCGCATACGGGTTTCGGATTCACGGCGTACCACTTCCCAAGCATCATTCTCGCGCCTGACCTCGAGCTGGTGCCGGCCATAGATATTGAATTTCATATCACTGCCTTTCGCATCGAGCCTGCGATTAAGATTTTACTACCGTTGGTCATGGAACGATGTAAGACGGATGAGGAGTGTTGCGCGCACCAGGAAAGTGCGCATCCAGAACGATGCCGCAGGAAAACATTCCCGTCAATAAATATCAATCGTGTGACATGCGGTTACATTATTTTTCTCGCGAAATACAACACTTGGGCCGAATCGCCTTGATTCATGGCACTTACGAAGAGTAAGCGCCCTACTCTTACATACCAAATGCAAATTAATAGTGCGGCGGTTTTTCGTTCAGCGGTCCCTGCCCGGCATCGCGCAATGCGCGCACGTGTTCGGCCAATTTGGCCACCAGCGCTTCCAGCTGGTCGATGCGGCGCCCCTGTTCATAAATGGTGCGGTTCAGCGCGTCGACCTGGTTTTCCTGGTAGGACAGCTTGATTTCGATATCGATGAAACGGTCTTCGTCGCTCATGGGAACTCCTGAAAAAAATGAAAAATAAAGCCGCATGCTTGGCATGCGGCTTCGGACAACAGGCGGGAAGTTCGGGAATTACACGGCCTTGGGCGTGGCAAGCAGCGCCTTCAGGTTGGCCAGCCGCTGCTTTGGCGTGATCACCTCGGTTTCCTTCGGCGGCGCATCGCCTTCATCCAGCGCCATTTCCTTGATGAAGCGCGACGGGTCGCAATGCACCAGTTCGCCCGCACGCTTGCGCTTCTTGCACCAGGTCACGTGCAGACTGCGCTGGGCACGCGTGATCCCCACGTACATCAGGCGCCGCTCTTCCTGGATGCGCGCGGCGATCGCTTCGATGGGATCGTCGGGATCGCCCTTGTGCGGCAGGATGCCCTCCTCGACGCCGACCAGGAACACGTGCGGGTACTCCAGTCCTTTTGACGCATGCAGCGTCGACATGCGGATCGCATCCGGCTCTTCGTCCTTGCCTTCCAGCATGGACATCAGGGCCACCATCTGGGTCAGTTCGAGCAGGTTCTTTTCCTCCCCATCGCGGTCGCGCCCACCGCGGCCCCGTTCCTTCAGCCAGTTGGTAAATTCCAGCACGTTCTGCCACTTGCCCTGGGCCGCACGGTCGTCGAAGTTCTCGTACAGGTAATGCTCGTAGTTGATCTCCTTCATCATGTCGTCGAGCAGCTCGGCGGCGTTATCTCCGCTGCCGGACGGGCCAGGCCGCGTGGCGCGCGATTCCATATCGTTGATGAAGTGGCAGAACTCGCGCAGCGGGTACAGCTGGCGTTCCGACAGCTTGGCCTCGATGCCGCCCTTGAGCGCGGCCTCGAACAGCGAGCAATTCCACTGCTTCGAGAATTCGCCCAGCGCCTCGATGGTCGCCATGCCGACGCCGCGCTTGGGCGTGGTGATGGCGCGGATGAAGGCCGGGTCGTCGCCTTCGTTGGCGATCAGGCGCAGGTAGGCGATGATGTCCTTGATCTCGGCCTTGTCGAAGAAGCTCTGGCCACCCGAGATCGTGTACGGGATGCGTTCCTTGCGCAGCGCCTGCTCGATCACGCGCGCCTGGTGGTTGCCGCGGTACAGGATCGCGTAGTCCGACCATTTGTTCTTGCGCTGGAAGTGGTCCGCCGAGATCATGATGGCGACCTGGTCGGCCTCCATCTCGTCGTTCGGCATGCCCAGCACCTTGATCGGCTCGCCCAGGCCGTGCTCGGACCACAGCGACTTTTCGAACAGCTTCGGGTTGTTGCCGATGACCGCGTTGGCCGCCTGCAGGATGCGCGTGGTCGAGCGGTAGTTCTGCTCGAGCTTGATGACGCGCAGGTCCGGGAAGTCGGTCTGCAGCGTTTTGAGGTTTTCGACCGAGGCGCCGCGCCAGGCATAGATCGCCTGGTCGTCGTCGCCCACCGCGGTGAACATCGGTTTCTTGCCGAGACCGGTCACCATCAGCTTGACCAACTCGTACTGGCAGGTGTTGGTGTCCTGGTACTCGTCCATCAAGAGGTAGCGCAGGCGGCGCTGCCAGCGGTCGCGGATTTGCTCATTGTTGCGGAACAATTCCACAGGTAAGCGGATCAAATCGTCGAAATCGACTGCCTGATAAGCCTGCAGTGTGGCGAGATAGCTGCGGTAGATGCGGCCTGCCTGGGCTTCGTCCTCATCCTTGGCGTCGCGGATCGCATCCTCGGGGTCGACCAGGCCATTCTTCCACAGAGAAATGGCATTCTGGATGCGGCGGATTTCCTGTTTATCCGTGGTGACGGCCAGGTCGGAAACGACGGTGTAGCAATCGTCGCTGTCCATGATGGAAAAGCGGTCCTTCAGGCCGACGCCGGCCGCTTCCTGGCGCAGGATCTTCACGCCCAGCGAGTGGAAGGTCGACACCGTCAATTGCTTTGCCTGCTTGGGTTGCTTGAGCAGCTTGCCGATACGCTCCTGCATCTCGAGCGCGGCCTTGTTGGTGAACGTCAGCGCGGCGATCGTGCGCGGATCGTAGCCGCGGTGTTCGATCATGTAGGCGATCTTCTGGGTGATCACGCGCGTCTTGCCCGAGCCGGCACCCGCCAGCACCAGGCAGGGGCCGTCGAGATAGAGCGCGGCTTCGCTTTGCGGCCCGTTGAGGCCGAAATTCGGGGTGGTGGACATGGGAATGGATTCTGGGAGGTAGCTCAGCATTGTAAAGTAGGATCAAATGCTTGTGGAAACACTGTTCCGCCACCAGATAGCTGTTTTACTAGACCGCCAGGCAAGGTCCAACAAGAGATTACATAATGAAATTTGAACATCTGATCGAGATCAATGACCCGCTCAACCCGCTGATCGACACCCTCACCCGCGAGCAATTGTGGCGCGGCCTGGTGCTGCGCGCCGAAGACCCGAAGCGTTTCATCCCGCATCTGGACGAGTGCATCATCGGCGAACGCGACAGCGGCAGCTTCACGCGCCGCCAGCGCTTCGGCGAGCTGTGGATCAATGATCGTGTGGTGTTGACGCCACTGCAGGCCGTGCGTTTCGACGTACCGGCCCAGGGAGACATAGCCCAGTCGAGCCTGACGATGGCGATCGAGGTGCCCACCGAAGGCGTACTGCTGGTGCGCTTCACCTACGACGACGGCAATCCCGATGCGGATGACCAGATGGGCAAGATGTACGAGGACTTCAAGAAGTCGGCTTACCAGGAAGCCGACATCGATACCATCAAGATCGTGCGCGAGCTGGCTTCCCAGGGGAAGCTGGATGCGAGCTATCTGAATTGATGTGATTTGAACGCGTGGACGGCATAGCCGACTCGCCGTCCGCGTCCACCCTACCTACGTGCCCGGCTCGTCATCCGCCGGGTCCGTATCCACCGCGCCCTTGACCAGGTTCCCCGCCAGGTCGCGCAAGGCCGTGCGCACGCCCTCCTCGATGACCGGGTGATAGAACGGCATCTCCAGCATCTGGTCCACCGTCAGGCGCGCCTGCACCGCCCAGGCCAGCAGATGGCCCAGGTGCTCGCCGCGCGGCGCGATCATTTCGGCACCCAAAAAGCGCCCGCTGCCGTATTCCGCGTACACCCGCAGCATCCCCTTGTTCTGCAACATGACGCGGCTGCGGCCCTGGTTCTCGAACGACACCGAGCCGATCGCGAACTTCGGCCGGCCCGGCTCGCACAACAGTTTATAGCTGGCGCCGAGCGTGACGATGTTCGGTTCCGTGAAGGCGGCGGTCAGCGGCGTGCGGCGCAGCCCCGGGCGGATGTCCGGGTAGCGGCCGGCATTGTCGCCGGCGATCTTGCCGTGGTCGGCCGCTTCCGGCAGCACCGGACGCTCGTTGTTGGCGTCGCCGGCGATGAAGATGTGGCTGGCGCCGCACTGCATGGTGCGGCTGTCGAACAGCGGCACGCCGTTCGGCCCCAGCGCCAGGCCCGTGTGCTCGATGCCGATGTCGGCCACGTTGGGCGTGCGGCCCGCCGCCAGCAAGACGTACTGGAAGCGCGCGCAGCGCTCCTCGCCGGCTTCGCGCATGCACAGCACGACCTCGTCGCCTTCCTGTTCGGCCTTGACGATCTCGGTCTGGAAGTGCAGGTCGATCTCGCCGCCCATCACGTGCGCGGCCTTGCGCAGTACGACCGGGTCGGTGAGCTGGGCCACGCTGCCGCCGCGTGCATACACGCTCACGCGCACGCCCAGGCGCGCCAGCGCCTGCCCCAGCTCCAGGCCGATGACGCCGGTGCCGATCACCGCCACCGAGCGCGGCAGGTCCTGCCAGTAGAACACGTCGTCGCTGGTGACGACGTTGGGGCCGACCTTGTCGAGCTTGGGCAGGCGCGTCGGGGTGGAGCCGGTGGCGATCACGATGCGTCCGGCTTCGACCTCCGTGTGATCGTCGATCACCAGCGTATGCGGCCCGGTAAAACGCGCATGGCCGCGCAGCTTGTCCTCGTCCGGGATATTGTCGACGCCTTCCAGCACGAAGCCGACGAAGCGGTCGCGCTCGCGCCGCACGCGCTCCATCACGGCCACGCCGTCGATGCGTTTTTCACCAGGGTGCACGCCGAAATCCGGCGCCGCGTCCAGCATGTGGGCCGCTTCCGCCGCCGCGATCAGCAGCTTGCTGGGCATGCAGCCGACCCGCGCGCAGGTGGTGCCGTAGGGACCGCCCTCGATCATCACCGTGCGCGCGCCCTGCGATTTTGCCGCGCGGTAGGCCACCAGGCCCGCCGTGCCGGCGCCCATGACCGCGACATCGACCTTCAATTTCCGCATCCTCTCCTCCACTGGTTTTCGCGCATGACGATACGCCGATTGTAATCGCAGAGGTCGCGGGATAAAAAAAAGCCCGCTCGAGGCGGGCTTGAATCTATTCTTGGAGGAGAATAGAGGAGACAGGAAGCATGATGCCTTATGGCAAAAAGCATGTCCAATGACAGTTCGTGATTCCAGTCATCCGTTTTCTTGATATCTCTTCAGATATCGAGCGGATCCACCTCCAGCGACCAGCGCACCCGGCTCTTCATCGCACGCAAGGTATCGACCCACTCGGTCAGGAAGGCCTGCAGCGCCGGCCGCGAATTCGATTCCACCAGCAGCTGGGCACGCTCGACATTGTGCACGCGCGTCATGGTCATCGGAATCGGGTCGTTGATGACGACGGCATCGGTCTCGATGGCGTCGCGCGCGCCTTCCAGGAAGGCGATCGCGGTCGCCAGTTCCGGCGCCTCGGCGCGCAGCAGCGCCTGGTACATATACGGCGGCAGCGCGGCCTGGTGCCGTTCTTCCAGCAGGTCGCTGGCGAAGCGGTCGTAGTCGTGGCGCATCACCGCCCCGTACAGCGGGTGGGTGCAGTAGCGCGACTGGATCAGCACCTCCGACTCCAGCCCGGCCCGGCCCGCGCGGCCCGCCACCTGCATCAGCTGGGCGAACAGGCGCTCGCTGGCGCGGTAATCCTGGGAAAACAGCGCCGTGTCCGGGTTCAGCACGCCGACCAGGGTCAGTTTCTTGAAATCGTGGCCCTTGGCGACCATTTGCGTGCCGACCAGGATGTCGACCTCGCCGCGGTGCACGCTGTCGAATGCGGCCTGGGCACTGCCCTTCAGGCGCGTCGAGTCGGCGTCGATGCGCAGGATGCGCGCCTCGGGGAACATCGCTTGCAGCCCCTCTTCGATGCGCTGGGTGCCGCGGCCCAGCGGCTGCAGATCGATGTTGCCGCAGGTCGGGCAGGCGTGCGGGATGCGCAATTCGAGGCTGCAGTGGTGGCAGCGCAGCCGCCGTTCCGGCTTGTGCAGCACCATGAAGGAGGTGCAGCGGGTGCAGTTGCTGATCCAGCCGCAGGCGTCGCAGCACAGCACCGGCGCATAGCCGCGCCGGTTCAGGAACAGCAGCGACTGCTCGCCGCGCTCCAGGCGGTGGCGCAGCGCGCCCATCAGCGTCGAGGTGAGCCCTTCCTTCGGCTTGTCGCGCTCCATATCGATCAGGCGCACGCGCGGCAGCACGGCGTCGCGCACGGCGCGCTCGCGCAGTTCGAGTTTGCGGTAGCGGCCGGTCTGGGCGTGATGCCAGGTTTCCAGCGACGGCGTGGCCGAGCCCAGCACGATGGGGATGCCGAGCTGGCGCGCGCGCCACACGGCCAGGTCGCGCGCCGAGTAGCGCAGCCCTTCCTGCTGTTTGTACGAGGGGTCGTGCTCCTCGTCGATGACGATCAGTTTCAGATTCGGCAGCGAGGACAGGATGGCCAGCCGGGTGCCGAGCACGATGCGCGCGCGCCCCTGGTGCGCGGCCAGCCAGTGCAGCATGCGCTCGCCCTCCGACAGGCTGCTGTGCAAAGTCGCCAGCATCACGCCCGGGAAGCGCGCGCGGATATTCGCTTCCAGCTGCGGCGTCAGGTTGATCTCGGGAACCAGCACCAGGATCTGTGCGTCGGCATCGCGCGCTAGCACCTGGGCGCAGGCTTGCAGGTAGACCTCGGTCTTGCCGCTGCCTGTCACGCCATACAGCAGCATCGGCGCGAAACCCATGGCGCCGCCGATGGCATCCGCGGCCTGTTGCTGGCCCGGGTTCAGGGTCGGCATGTCGACCGGGTCCGGATCGTGCCGGTCTTCCAGCTTGGCCAT
>CAJYQM010000173.1 GCA_913777025.1 uncultured Massilia sp.
GCGATGGCCGCGGCCTGAGCTCGAACCTGCTGGGCGCCGAATTCCAGCAGAAGTTCAACGGCTGGGACGTCTCGAACAAGCTGAACTACTTCAAGGGCGACCTGAACACCATCGCCATGTTCACCGGTAACAACCCGCTGAGCGCGGCCGACTACCTATCCCAGGCCATCACCTCGGCCAACGGCAACGCGGCCGCGCTGGCGGCGGCCGGCGGCGTGCGCGCCACGGGCGGCGCCATGACTTATACCAACGGCAGCGGCGCCGTCGCCGGCAACCAGCAGGTGGTGCAGGCCGGCCTGTGGGCGGTGGAAAAGAAACTGCGCTCCTTCACCGACGAGGTCCGCGTCAGCAAGGAAATCGGCAACGGCAATACCCTGACGACCGGCGCCTACTTCGCCAATTATTCGTCGCGGGACACCTGGTACCTCGGCAACAGCCACCTGATGACGGCCACGCCGAATGCCAGCCTGATCAACGTGCGCCTGAACAATGGCGTGGTGGTGTCGAACAACGGCACCGACGGCAACGTCAACTATGCGCCGATCGCCTCCTACGACGGCGACAACACCGCCGTGTTCATCGCCGACGAATGGCGCATCAACGACCGCATCAAGGTCGATGCCGGCATGCGCCACGAAAGGCAGCGCCTGTCGGGCTCGGTCTCCAACCTGACCACGGCCGACACCGACAACAATCCGCTGACCGTCTACAACAATGGCACCTCGATGCCGAGCGGCAGCTACACCGCCCTGTCGCGCGACGACTCGGCCAATTCCTTCACCGTGGGCGGCTTGTACAAGCTGAGCCGCAACGCCAGCGTGTTCGTGCGCGCCAACCAGGGCCACACCTTCATCTACTTCGACGACATGCGCAACGCCGGCAGCCAGGCCGTGCTGAACGACCGCAACCGCGTGCCGACGCCGAAGGTGACCCAGTACGAAGCCGGTTTCAAGACCGCCACGCCACTGTACAGCGCCTACGTGAACGCGTTCTGGACCGACTTCACCGGCATCTCGTTCCAGCAGATCACGACCACCGACGTGCTGTACTCGGTCAGCGGGTCCAAGGGCAAGGGCGTGGAATTCGAACTGGCCGTGCGTCCGCTGGCCGGCCTGCAGCTGCAGCTGACCGGCGACTGGCAGGACTCGACCTACAAGGACAACCCGGACATCGCCGGCAGGCAGGTGCAGCGCCAGCCCAAGTTCCAGTACCGCTTCTCGCCGAGCTACCGCATCCCGGTCGGCGATTCGGCGCTGCGCCTGTACGGCACCTATGCGCACATCGGCAGCCGCTGGGCCGACCAGGCGAATACCCAGTACCTGCCGGCATATAACACGCTCGACGTCGGCATCCTGGCCGAGATCTCCGACAAGCTCGAGTTCCGCCTGAGCGGCAGCAATCTCACCAACGAGCTGGGCCTGACCGAAGGCAACTCGCGCCTGGTCGGCGCCAGCAGCGGCCCGATCAATGCGCGGCCGATCTTCGGCCGTGCCTGGGAAGCGTCGATCAATTACCGCTTCTGATTCCGGCGAAACCTTCCAGTCGTACCCTCTTGGCGGGATTTCGGTCCCGCTTTTTTTCGTGGCGGGACCGAAATCCCGCCATACTTTTACCTCGCGCTTGCCAGGTACAGCCCTGGGCGCCCTGCCGTCTTCGCAGACACGGCCGGCCGGACCGCGGCGCCATCCAGCTTGAAGCGCCCGACCAGCTCGGCCAGGCTGGCCGCCTGCGCCTGCAGTTCCTGGGCCGCGGCAGACGCCTCTTCCACCAGCGCGGTGTTCTGCTGGGTCACGCCGTCCATCTCGCCGATGGCGTTGCCGACCTCGCCGATGCCCTGGCTCTGCTCGATGCTCGCGGTGCTGATCTCGCCCATGATCTCGGTCACGCGGCGCACGCTGCCGACCAGTTCGTGCATCGTCGTGCCCGCTTTGTGGACCAGCTCGGAACCGGTGCCCACCTTGGTGACCGAATCCTCGATCAAGGCCTTGATTTCCTTCGCGGCGCCGGCCGAGCGGTGGGCCAGGTTGCGCACTTCGGAAGCCACGACCGCGAAGCCGCGGCCCTGCTCGCCGGCACGCGCCGCCTCCACGGCGGCATTCAGCGCCAGGATGTTGGTCTGGAAGGCGATGCCGTCGATGACCGAAATGATGTCGACGATCTTCTTCGACGAATCGTGGATCGAGGCCATGGTGTGCGTGACCTGCTGCATCACTTCGCCGCCCTCTTCCGAGACCGAGGACGCGGACTGCGCGAGCGTATTCGCTTGCTGGGCATTGCTGGCGTTTTGTTTCACGGTCGCGGTCAGCTCGTCCATCGCGGCCGCAATGCGCTCCAGCGACGATGCCTGCGCCGCGGTGCGCGACGACAGGTCGTTGTTGCCCGTGGCGATGTCGGAGGAGGCATCGGCGATCGCATGCGTGCCATGGCGCACCTGGGCGACGATGGCGGCCAGGCTGTCGCGCATGGTCTTGATCGAGAACAGCAGGCTGTCGCGGTCGTCCGGCTTGACGTCGACGGCAAGCGCCAGGTCGCCCTGCGCGATCCTGTTGGCGATGTCGGCGGTGTACGCCGGTTCGCCGCCCAGCTGCGCGAGCAGCACGCGCTTGATGACGCTCGATACCAGCAGGCTCAGGATGAGGGCGGCCACGGCCAGCGAAATGATCCAGGTACGCGCGCTGGCCGCGCTGCTTTCGGACAACGCTTCGGCCGCGCCGGCCTCTTTTTCCGCTTCCGCGAGCAATACCGCGATGTCGGCGACGATCCGGCGCCGCAGCGGGCTGCACTCCTCGACCAGGAACTTGCCGTAGGCTTCCATCTGCTGGGCGTCACGCAGCTTGCGCGGCCGCTTCAATTCTTCCGCCATCGCCAGCAGCCCGGTCCGGACCTTGTCGAACTGGGCATTGCCGGCATAGGCCGGCGTCATCTTGTCGAGGGCGGCGAGATAGATGGCCTTTTGCTGGTCGACGATGTCCAGTTCCCGCGCGGCCTGCGCGGGATCCGTGAAGATATAGGCGTTGCGTGCCGCCAGGCCGGTCTGCGCCAGCGCCTCGCGCGCCACGTACAGCGGATCGAGATGCTGCACGTCGACCCGGTGCTGCTTGCGGAAGGCGTCGCCGATCGACGTCACGCCGCCGATCGAGACCGCCGCCAGCACCAGCATGAGCAAGGTCAGCATGCCGAAGCCCAGGCTGAGCTGTGTACCGATCTTGAGTTGTTTGAATCCGTTCATGTCCTTCCCCCGGAACGCGAAGTTCCTTGCCAATTCTGAAGTGAACGATTGCGCATGCGGCGCATGGCAATCGCTGCTTGATGGCTGTCGCGGGGCTTGGGCGCGCCTTGTCACACCGGAAGTGTAAGCAATTACACGCCGGCATGACTCGCTAATTGACGGAAATAACGATTTTGTTGCCGGACAACAACGTCAATGCGATCGCTGCGCCGGCTCAGGTCCGTACCTTGACGATGCCGCGGTAGACCAGGAAGGTGGCCAGCAGGCTGATCGCGCCGGCCGCCGCCATCCAGTAGCCCGGGGATGCCTTGTCGCCGGTGTTTTCGATCAGCCAGGTGGACAGCAGCGGCGTCAGGCCGCCGAACAGCGCCGTGGCCAGGCTGTAGACCAGCGAAAAACCGGTGGTGCGGATCTGGACCGGGATGATCTCGGTGAGCGCCACCAGGGTCGCGCCGTTGTAGCTGCCGTACAGGAAGGACAGCCAGAGTTCGATCGCGACCATGTGGCCGAAGCTGGGATTGGCCATCAGCCAGGACAGCGCCGGATACGCGGTGACCATGGTCAGCGCGGCCGACACCGCCATCACCGGCCAGCGGCCGATGCGGTCCGACAGCGCGCCCATCACCGGCAGCCAGATGAAGTTGGAGGCGCCGATGCACAGCGTGACCAGCAGGCTGTCCTCGGTGGAGAGCTTCAATACGCTCTTGCCGAAGGTCGGAGTGTACACGGTGAGGAGGTAGAACGCCACCGTCGTCAGCACCACCAGCATGGTCCCGACCAGCACCAGCGGCCAGTTCATGGAAATCGTGCGCATCATCTGGCCGAAGCTCGGGCGGGTCTTCTGCGCCACGTAGGCTTCGGTCTCCTGCAGCGAACGGCGGATGATGAAGATGACCGGGATGATGGAGCAGCCGATGAAGAACGGGATGCGCCAGCCCCAGTCGGCGATGACCTCCTTCGGCATCGCCTGGTTCAGCGCATAGCCCAGCGCGGCGGAGACGATGACGGCGACCTGCTGGCTGGCAGACTGCCAGCTGACGTAATAGCCCTTGTTGCCGGGGGTGGCCATCTCCGACAGGTAGACCGAGACGCCGCCCAGTTCCACGCCCGCCGAGAAGCCCTGCAGCAGGCGCCCGACCAGCACCAGGAAAGGCGCCAGCAGGCCGATGGTGGCATAGCCCGGCACGAAGGCGATCAGCGCCGTGCCCGAGGCCATGATCGCCAGCGTCAGCACCAGGCCCTTGCGGCGCCCGATGCGGTCCACGTAGCTGCCCAGGAAGATCGCGCCCAGCGGCCGCATGAAGAAGCCGGCGCCGAAGGTGGCGAAGGTCGCCATCAGGCCCGCGTATTCGCTGGTGGCCGGGAAGAAGGCCTTCGCGATGTACTGCGCGTAGAACCC
>CAJYQM010000174.1 GCA_913777025.1 uncultured Massilia sp.
CGCCCATCTTCCGGCACCGCGTACGGCGGCGCCATCATCAGGCCCATGCCCAAGGCCGCCGCCTCGATCTGCGCCGTCATGCCCGAGCAGCACAGGCGCCGCCGCGGCGTGAAGCCGAGTTCGTTCAGGTAGGACAGCTCGCGGCTGGCGAGGCGGTCCTGCACGTAGTCGACGAAGTCGTGGCGTTCGAGGTCGGCCTGCGAGCGGATCAAAGGGTGCTTGGCCAGGTAGGACGGCGCGGCGTACAGGTAGAAGCGGAACGAGGCCAGGCGCGTGACCATGTAGCGGCCGGTCGAGGGCGGGTCCAGCATCACGCCCAGGTCCGCCTCGCGGTTGGCGAGGTTCGCGAAGCGCGGCAGCGCCAGCAGGTCGATCGACAGGTCGGGATGGTCCTCGAACAGCTTGACCAAGAGCGGCGCCACCACGCGCACCCCGAACACTTCCGGCACGCCGAGCCGCACCACGCCATGCGCCGCGACTTCGGCGCCGCCCAGCTGCTCGGCGGCGGCCAGCGCCGCGCCTTCCATCGCCTCGGCGTGCGGCAGCAGCGCGCGGCCCATCTCGGTCAGCTCGTAGCCCTCGCGCGAGCGGTCGAACAGCGTGCTGCCCAGCTGCTGCTCGAGGCGGTCGATGCGGCGCGCCACCGTGGTGTGCTCGACCTCGAGCCGGCGCGAGGCGCCCGACAGCGTGCCCACGCGTGCCAATTCCAGGAAGAAACGCAGGTCGGTCCACTCGGGCAGGGTATGCATGACAGGCTTGTTTCTTATCAAGATGACACATTGTGCACCAGTGCACATTCTTGCTGCAACGTTTTCGGTGCAGCGCTTGCGGGCGCACAGAAACCGAGCGTCACCCGTTGACAACACTTTTGCCCCCGCACCGGCCCGGTGCATAGGGATGTGCAAATTTGCACACCCGGTGGGCGCGGTCTTGTCTTTTCAGCCAAATTCATCCGATGCACACTGCGGTGCGTGCGAAGTACCTGACGCATGACACCACAACAAAATCAGGAGACATCAATGCGTGTTAGCAAGAAGAAGTCGCGGTTGCTGAACAAGCAACTGCTGAGCCGCTCGGCCGCCGCCCTGCTCGCCCTGTCCGGCACCACCATCGCCCATGCCCAGGATTCTGGCGGCACCAGTGGCGCCGTCGCCGCGCCCGAGAGCAATGTCGAGAAGGTCGTCGTCAGCGCACGCCGCCGCCTCGAGACCCTGCAGGACGTGCCAGTCTCGGTCACGGCCTTCACCGCCGACCAGCTGTCCAAGCAGGGCATCCCGGACGTGGTCGCCCTGACCACCACGCTGCCGAACACCACGCTGAAGGCGTCGCGCGCAACGAATTCCACCCTGACCGCCTTCATCCGCGGCGTCGGCCAGGCCGACCCGCTGGCCGGCTTCGAATCCGGCGTCGGCATCTACCTCGACGACATCTACCTGGCCCGCCCGCAGGGCGCCGTGGCCGACATCTACGACGTCGAGCGCATCGAGGTACTGCGCGGCCCGCAGGGCACGCTGTACGGCCGCAACACCATCGGCGGCGCCGTCAAGTACGTGACCCGCAAGCTGGCGCCCCAGACCGACATCCGCCTGAAGGGCACGCTCGGCAACTACAAGGAGCGCGACGGCGTGATCACCGCCAGCACCCCGCTGGGCGAGACGCTGCGCGTGGGCGGCACGTTCGCCCGTTTCAAGCACGACGGCTACGGGCGCAACCTGTTCAACGGCGCACCCAACTACGACAAGGACCTGACGGCCGGCCGCGTGTCGGCCGAATGGACGCCGACGCCGGACCTGTTCGTGCGCGTCGCCGCCGACCTGACCCAGGACGATTCGCATCCGAAGAACGGCCATCGCCTGATCGTCGGCCGCACCAGCGGCGCGCCGATCCTGCCGAACGTCTACGATACCCAGGCCGAGATGATGACGGCCCTCGGTCACGAGCAGGAAGTGCGCCAGCACGGCGTGTCGGCCACCGTGGAATGGACCATCAATCCCGAGCTGACCTTCAAGTCGATCACCGCGCAGCGCCAGGACAGATCCTGGGCCCCGATCGACTTCGACGCCCTGCCGGTGGTCGACATGGAAGTACCGGCGCTGTACACCAACCGCCAGTTCAGCCAGGACTTCAACCTGACCTACACCGGTCCCAAGGTGCAGGGCGTGGCCGGCGTCTACTACATCGACGCCAATGCCTACAACAAGTTCGACACCGTATTGGCCGGCCTGGTCCCCACCAGCACCTTCACCAGCGGCGACATCGATACGAAGGCCTGGGCCGTGTACGCCGACGGAAGCTACAACCTCACCGACGCGCTGCAGCTGTCGCTGGGCGGCCGCTACACCGTCGACAAGCGCGAAGCCGACATCCTGCGCCAGATCTACTTCGGCCTGGCCGGCTCGCCCCAGATGGGCAACCCGGCCGCGCTGCTGTTCCGCACCGACACCAACCTGCCCGGGCTCTCGCGCGAGGACAAGAAATTCACCCCGCGCATCGCCCTGAACTACAAGGCGACGCCGGACCAGAACCTCTACGCCTCGTACTCGAAGGGCTTCAAGGGCGGCGGCTTCGATCCGCGCCTGAACGTGGCCGGCACCGGCATCTCGCAGGCCCAGGCGCGCGAAGGCTACAAGCCCGAGACCATCGGCACCGCCGAACTGGGCCTGAAATCCTCGTTCAACGGCGGCCGCATCACCACCAACACCGCGCTGTTCCACAGCGACTACAAGGACGTGCAGATCCCGGGCTCGGTGGCGATCGACACCAATGGCGACGGCCGCGACGACAGCTTCGCCGGCCTGACCACGAACGCCGGCAAGGCCAAGATCAAGGGCGTCGAATTCGAGGCCGTGGCCCACCTGACCCCGAACTTCTCGCTGGCCGGCATGTACAGCTACATCGACGCCAAGTACGACGAGTACATCGTGGCCGGCGTCAACGTGGCCAGCCAGCGCGTGTTCCAGAACACGCCGAAGAACTCGGCCAACCTGCGCGCCACCTACGACGTCCCGCTGCCGCTGGGCGGCGTGGGCGGCCGCCTGACGCTGATCGGCAGCGCCTCCTACCGCGGCGCCACCAACCAGTTCGAGACCGTCTCGATCCTGGACCAGGATTCGTACAAGCTGTACGACGCCAGCATCCTGTGGACCCGCGCCGACGGCAAGCTGCGCGTGGGCATCCACGGCAAGAACCTGAACGACGAACGCTACAAGACCGCCGGCTACCTGTTCCCGACCCTGGGCAACGAGGGCACGCTGACCGCGTTCTACGGCGCACCGCGTACCGTGCAGGGGACGGTCGAGTACCGCTTCTGAGTTGTTTGCCCGGCACAAGACCTTCGGCGATCCAGCCGGCGCCAGCGATGGCGCCGGCTGGGAAGGCGCTTGCCGGCGATTCGAACCGGAGCCTTGGGAGAGGCTCCAGCAAAGGATGTTCCCAGCGTGTCAAATTTCACATCGATCAGTTACACCAGCACGGACGGCCTGACGCTGTACGCGCGCGACTACCCGGCGGGCGGGGACGGCGCGCACGATACGGCCGCGGCGGCGCGCCTGCCCGTGATCTGCCTGCACGGGCTGACGCGCAATTCGGCCGACTTCGACGAAGTCGCCCCCACCATCGCCGCCCTCGGCCGGCGCGTGCTCGCACCCGACGTGCGCGGCCGCGGCAACTCGCAGCACGATCCCGATCCCGGCAACTACAACCCCAAGGTGTATGCCGCCGACGTGGCCAAGCTGATGACGGACCTGGGCATCGCCCGCGCCATTTTCGTGGGCACCTCGATGGGCGACCTGATCACGATGACGCTGGCGTCCCGGCACATCGACCTGGTCGCGGCGGCCGTCCTGAACGACATCGGCCCCGTGCTGTCCGAACGCGGCCTGGCGCGCATCGCGGGCTACGCCGGCAAGCGGGTACAGCCGGCGTCCTGGCATGAGGCCGCCTGCCATGTCAGGGACATCAACCTGTGCGCCTTCCCGGACAACCCGGAACCCGAGTGGGACAAGTGGGCGCGGCGCGCCTTCGCGCCGGATCCCGATGGCCGGCTGGCGCCGCGCTACGATCCAAACATTGCCATTTCGCTACAGGACGGTAAACTGAAACCGACGTCGCTGTCCTTGCGCATGGCGTTCCGCAAGTTGGCGCACGAGCGGCCGGTACTGCTGGTGCGCGGCGCCCTGTCGGACCTGGTCGAAGCGCGCCAGGCCGACTGGATGCGGCGCGCGGCGCCGTCCATGCTGTACGTGGAAGTGCCCAAGGTCGGCCATGCGCCGATGCTGACCGAGCCGCCCGCCCTGGAAGCCATCGAACGCTTCCTGGCCACCCTGCCCTGAAAACTACAAAGCACCAGAGACGAGGAGAACCCATGAACCGCTTCAAACCCCTGCCGGCCGCCCTGTTCGCCGCCTTCGCCGCAGTTGCCTTCAGCACCGGCGCCGGCGCGCAGGCCGCCCCCGACCTGAAAGTGGCCCTGATCGCCGGCAAGACCGGCGCGCTGGAAGCCTATGCCAAGGAAACCGAGACCGGTTTCATGATGGGCCTGGAATACCTGACCGGCGGGAAGATGGAAATCAACGGCCGCAAGATCCGCGTGATCGTCAAGGACGACCAGGGCAAGCCCGACCTCGGGCGCACCCTGCTGGCCGAAGCCTATGGCGACGACAAGGTCGACATCGCGGTCGGCACCACCTCGTCCGGCTCGGCGCTGGCGATGCTGCCGGTGGCCAAGGAATACAAGAAGGTGCTGATCGTCGAGCCGGCCGTGGCCGACGAGATCACCGGCGCCAAGTGGAACAAGTACATCTTCCGCACCGCGCGCAGCTCGATGCAGGATGCATTGGCCGCCGCCTCGACGCTCAAGAGCGGCAGCGTGGCCTTCCTGGCCCAGGACTATGCCTTCGGGCGCGACGCCATCAAGTCCGGCAAGGACGCGCTGGCCGCCACCGGCAGCAAGATCAAGGTCGTGCACGAGGAATACGCGCCGGCCACCTCGACGGACTTTACCGCGCCCACCCAGCGCCTGTTCGACGCCTTGAAGGACAAGCCGCAGCCGCGCATCCTGTCCATCGTCTGGGCCGGCCCCAACCCGCTGAACAAGATCGCCGACATGAAGCCGGAGCGCTACGGCATCGTGTTGGCCCCGGGTGGCAACATCCTGTCGGTGATGA
>CAJYQM010000175.1 GCA_913777025.1 uncultured Massilia sp.
GTGCCACGCGCGCGATGGATGACCTGATCTGGAGCGTAAAGCCGAAGGCGACCCAGGAGCAGCGCAAGGCGCTGATCGGCCGGCTGCCGCGCCTGCTCGCCACGCTCAACAAATGGCTGGATGCGATCCGCTGGCAGGATGCCGAACGCCTGCAATTCTTCGCGCGCCTGGCCGAATACCATGCGTCCATCGTGCGCGCGCCGATCGAGCTCTCGCCCGAGCGCCAGCTGGAACTTGCCGTCGAAGCCGCCCAGTCCGACGCCATGCGCCGGGTCGAGCTGGAAACCGCGGCGGCCGGGCAGGAAGCGGCGCGGCAAGAGTCCTTGTCGCCGCTGGACGGGCTGGAGCGCGGCATGTGGTGCGAATTCAGGAGCGAGGAGGGCAAGCGCAAGGTCAGGCTGGCCTGGGTCAGCCCCATGCGCACGCTCTTCATCTTCTCGGGCGCGGGCCGCCGCGAAGCGTTTTCGATGTCGGCCGAAAAGCTGGCCGAGGCCCTGCACGGCGGCGCGGCCCGCGTGCTGGCGATGGAGGGCGTGGTCGGCCAGGTGCTGCTGGCGGCGATGGCGCGGGGCGCCGAGAACGATGCCTCGATCCAGGGACGAGCATTGTCCTGAAGGCAAGCGAAACACAAGTAAGCTCATGCGGCGGTATAGTCGGCTTTTTGACCGCTGCCGATGTTTGCCATGAGCTGGTTCCATCTTTCCGCACTGGGTGGCCTGAACGTCACCGCGCTCCTTGCCCTGGCCATCGCCGCCTGGCTGGTCGGCGCCCGCTGCTGGCGCCTGGCGCTGGACTGGTGCCTGCTGTTCGGTGCCGCGCTGTTGGTCGCCGGCGCCAGCCAGATGGCCTTCCTCGGCTGGGGCATCGGCTTGCGCGACTTCGATTTCACCGGCTTTTCCGGCCACGCGACGCGGGCGGCGGCCGTGTTTCCGGTGGCGCTGGTGCTGCTGGTGGACCGGCGCGGCCGGCGTGGCGCGCAGGGGCAGGCGGAGGACGTGCCGGAGCGGCGCCGGCGCGAGCGGGTGCGCGCCGCGGCGCTTGCCGGTGTCGTGCTCGCCGTGCTGGTGGCCATCGCCCGGGTCAAGGTCCGGGCCCATTCGCCCAGCGAAGCCGTGGCCGGCTGCCTGCTGGGCCTGGCGGCGGCGGCGCTGTTCCTGGCGCGCCTGCAGGCCGCGCGCGGCCATTCGCCCCGGCCATTGCTCCTCGGGCTGCTGGCGGCGACCCTGCTGCTGCCGCGTGCCGATCCCATCAACGCCCACCAGTGGCTGACGGCGGCAGCCCTGAAACTGTCCGGCAGCGACCGTGTCTACCTCCGGCGCGGGTGGCAACCGGCGCAGGGGCCCTATGTGCCGCCGTGTGTCGCCTCCAGGGTGCGCTTCGACTATCTGTGCGTGTAATCGCCGGGCCGGAAGTTGGCCTGACGGCAAGCAACAAATGGTATGATGCCTGCTTTATCGACCCCCAGCTTCCGCAAGACAACGTGCGCCTCTCCTCCATCAAATTGTCGGGATTTAAGTCTTTCGTCGATCCCACCAATTTCCAGGTGCCGGGACAGCTGGTCGGCGTGGTCGGGCCGAACGGCTGCGGCAAGTCGAACATCATCGACGCGGTGCGCTGGGTGCTGGGCGAATCGAAGGCCTCCGAGCTGCGCGGCGAATCGATGCAGGACGTGATCTTCAACGGTTCGACCCACCGCAAGCCGGCCGGGCGCGCCTCGGTCGAACTGGTGTTCGACAACAGCGCCGGCAAGGCGGCCGGGCAGTGGGGCCAGTACGCCGAGATCGCCGTCAAGCGCACGCTCACGCGCGACGGCACCTCCACGTATTACATCAACGGCCAGCCGGTGCGCCGGCGCGACATCCAGGACATCTTCCTCGGTACCGGCCTCGGGCCGCGCGCCTACGCCATCATCGGCCAGGGCATGATCGCGCGCATCATCGAATCGCGGCCGGAAGAATTGCGCGTGTTCCTCGAGGAAGCCGCCGGCGTCTCCAAGTACAAGGAACGCCGCCGCGAGACGGAAAACCGGCTGTCGGACACGCGCGAGAACCTGCAGCGCGTGGAAGACATCCTGCGCGAGCTGAACGCCAACCTGGAAAAGCTGGAAGCGCAGGCGGCGGTGGCGAACCGCTTCAAGCAGCTGCAGGCGGACCAGGAAGAAAAGCAGAAGATGCTCTGGCTGCTGCGCAAGAACGAGGCCAGGGCCGAGCAGGCACGCTGGTTCCTCGAGATGGAGCAGGCCCAGACCAGCCTGGAAGCCCAGACCGCGCAGCTGCGCAACAACGAACTGGAACTGGAGCGCGTGCGCCAGGCCCACTACGCCATGGGCGACCGCCTGCACACGGCGCAGGGCGCGCTGTACCAGACCAATTCGGAAATCGGCAGCCTGGAGGCGCAGATCAAGTTCGTAGTCGAGTCGCGCACGCGCCTGCAGAACCAGGTCGGCACGCTGACCGCGCAGCGCGAGGGGTGGCAGAACCAGGCGCAGGAATTCCAGGAACAGATCGAGGATGCCGAGTTCCGCCTGGAGGAGCTGGCGGCGCGCGTGGAAGGCGCGCAAATCGCGGTGGAAGCGCAGAACGAGCGCCTGCCGGGACTGGAGAGCGCCTGGCGCGACACGCAGAACCGTTCGCAGGAATCGCGCGCGCGCATCATGCAGGTCCAGCAGCGCATCGAGCTGTCCTCGGCGCACCAGCGCAATGCCGCCGCCATCCTGGCGACGCTGGCCACGCGGCGCGAGCGCCTGCAGCAGGAGCGGTCGAGCCTGAACCTGCCGGACGCCGGCCACCTCGACAACCTGCGCATGCAGCTCGAGGAAAAGCAGATGCAGCTGGAAGAGCAGACCCTGATGCTGGAAGAAGCCGCCACCCGCCAGGACGCCGTCGAGCAGGAGCGGCGCGACGCCCACGCGGCCGTCCAGCAGGAATCCGGTGCCAATGCCAAGCTGGAAGCGAGGTTGTCCGCGCTGCGCCAGCTGCAGGAGCGCGTGCAGACCCAGGGCAAGGTCCAGCCCTGGCTGCAGAAGCACGAACTCGACAAGCTGCCGCGCCTGTGGCAGAAGC
>CAJYQM010000176.1 GCA_913777025.1 uncultured Massilia sp.
CGGTTGGGCTCTGACCCCGGTGGTCAGTGGCTGCGCGTGAGAGCACCGGGGTCAGAGCCCACCCCGGGAACCGGGCTCTGACCCCTCGGCCCCGCAGCACTTCTTGTACTTCTTGCCGCTGCCGCAAGGGCAATCGTCGTTGCGGCCGACCTTCGGCTCCTCGCGCTTCACGGTCTCGACCGCGCCCTTGCGGCGCGGCAGCCAGAAGCGGTAGATGCCCGGCAGGTTGGCCTCGATCTCCAGCGCCATCTTGTGTACCTTGCGCGGGTCCTGGACTTCGGCCAGTTCGGCTTCCTCGATCTCGTCGGCGCCCAGCAGGTAGATCGGGCGCATCAGCGGACCGGCTTCCGATTCCCAGACCGGTTCCCAGGCATCGGCGCGCAGCTCCATGCCTTCCCAGAAGCCCCAGCACCAGCCTTCGGGGTCGATCAGGGTCTCGCCTTCATGGTCGTGCTCGACGTACAGCGGTTCGAATTCCTTGGGCGCGACTTCGAAGGTGATCAGCACTTCGTTCATGAAGCGCATGATCAGGTTGACGATGCGCTGTTCTTCCTTCGGATTCTTCCATGTCGGCGCGACCTTGTCTTCGCCCCACACGCGCGGCAGCCATTCGGCCGGCATGATGGTTTCCGGACCGATCGCGATCGCGGTCAGGTAGCCGTGCAGCGTATCCATGGTCATCGCGTCTTCCGCGACGCGGTCGGACAGCAGGAAGTTGTCGAGGTCGTCGAATTCTTTGTCGGAAAGAGGTTGTTCGAGATTCATTATTACGTGTTGTCGGTGCGTTGAATCCGCCAGTTTAACGCCTGCGCCCGCGGATGGACATAAAAAGCGTATGCCATCCGGGGGGCTGATGTTATTTAGTGCTTGCCTTCGAACGCCTTCTTGAGCGCGTCGGCGGCGTACTGCTCGGCATCCTTCGCCTTCGGTACCACGGCGCCCATGCCGAAGAATTCATGGGTCACGCCGCTGTACAGCTTGTAGTCGACCTTGACGCCGGCCTGCTGCAGCTTGTCGGCATAGGCCTTGCCCTCGTCGCGCAGCGGGTCGATCTCGGCGGCGATGACGGTCGCCGGCGGCAGGCCCTGCAGCTGCGCGTTCTTCAGCGGCAGCGCGTAGGGGCTCTTCGGATCGGCGCCATAGTGCTTGAAGAACCAGGCCATCATCGGCTTGTTGAGCGGCTTGGCGTTGGCATTCTGCTGGTACGACGGGCGGTTCATGTCGTT
This sequence comes from uncultured Massilia sp., assembly GCA_913777025.1. GTDB lineage: Bacteria > Pseudomonadota > Gammaproteobacteria > Burkholderiales > Burkholderiaceae_D > Telluria. The sequence continues at coordinate 1,227 of CAJYQM010000176.1, forward strand.
GTCGACGACCGGGTAGACCAGCAGCTGGTGCACCGGCATCTGCGCCTTCTTGTCGCGCGCCATCAGCGACACGACGGTGGCCAGGTTGCCGCCGGCCGATTCGCCGCCGACCGCCACGCGCTGCGGGTCGCCGCCCCATTCCTTCGCATGCTGCAGCGTGTAGAGGTAGGCCGCGTAGGCGTCTTCCGGCGCGGCCGGGAACTTGTGTTCGGGCGCGCGGCGGTAGTCGACCGAGACCATGATCGCCTTGGCCATTTTCGCCAGCGCGCGCGGGCTGGCATCGTAGACCTTGGTGTCGGCGATCACGAAGCCGCCGCCGTGGTAGTACATCATGACCGGGAACGGACCCTTGCCTTCCGGGACGTACACGTGCAGCGGGATGGTGCCGCCGCCGGCTGCCGGCATGTTCAGGTCCTTGACCGTCACGCCGGGTTCCGGGGCCGTGCTCTTCTTCATGTCGGCCAGCACCTTCTTGACGCCGTCCGCCGGGGTCGGCTGCAGGCGCGCTTCCTCGGGCGTCAGGGTCTCGATCGGCTTCGGGTTCAGCGCCTTCTGGGCGTCCAGCACCTTTTGCATGCTTGGCTCGGCCTTGGGCGGCTGGGCGGCATCCTGGGCGCTGGCCAGATGGCAGGCAAGGGCAGCGGCGAGGGCGGTCAAGGGCAAGGCTTTGTTCATGGTCTTCTCCTGGTTGGGCAGCACGATGCTGATATGCCATGAAAACCCAGCTGTCGAGCCTGCTCAGTGCGTCCGCGCACCTTGCGCGCGCAATCATTGACAAATGCGTCGATAAATTACGCAAATTGTGCGGTGGTTCACGGTTCCCGCTCTCGGCTGTGGCGTCAATTATTATCAAATTCGTCAAAAACAAGATGGCATGCGGTCCCGCGCGCCCCGCCTTACAATGGCAGCATGGATATTCAGCCTGATAATCAAGACCGGGACGGCGATAGCGCCGCCCATCCGTTCTCGCGCCTGGACCCGCTGGCGGTGCTGGACGCCGTCGACAGCGTCGGCCTGCGCGGCGACGGCCGCCTGCTGGCCCTGAACAGTTACGAAAACCGCGTCTACCGGGTCGGGCGCGAAGAAGGCCAGCCGGTGGTCGTCAAGTTCTACCGGCCGGGACGCTGGAGCGACGCCGCCATCCTCGAGGAACATGCTTTCACCCAGGAACTGGCCGACGCCGAAGTGCCGGTGGTGCCGCCGCGCCTGCTCGACGGCCGTACGCTGCACGAGCACGCGGGCTTCCGCTTCGCCGTCTTCCCCAGCCGCGGCGGCCGCGCGCCCGAGCTGTCCGACCCCAAGGTACTGGAATGGATCGGGCGCTTCATCGGCCGCATCCACGCGGTGGGCAGTGCCAGCGAGTTCCTGGAACGGCCGGCGCTGAACCTGGACACCTTCGGCCGCGCGCCGCGCGCCTTTTTGATCGGCCACGGCTTCATCCCGCCGGAACTGCTGACCGCCTACACCAGCGTGCTGGACCAGGCGCTGGACGGCGTCGCCCGCTGCTACGAGCGCGCCGGCGAACTGCCGCTGCTGCGCCTGCACGGCGACTGCCACGCCGGCAACGTGCTGTGGACCGGCGACGGCCCGCACTTCGTCGACTTCGACGACAGCCGCATGGGTCCGGCCGTGCAGGACTTGTGGATGCTGCTGTCGGGCGAGCGCCCCGAGATGGTGCGCCAGCTGGGCGACGTGCTGGCTGGCTACGAGGACTTCTGCGAATTCGATCCGCGCCAGCTCTACCTGGTCGAAGCGCTGCGCACGCTGCGCCTGATCCATTACTCGGCATGGCTGGCGATGCGCTGGGACGACCCGGCCTTCCCGGCGGCCTTCCCATGGTTCAATACCCAGCGCTATTGGCAGGACCGCATCCTCGAATTGCGCGAGCAGGTGGCCCTGATGGACGAGCCGCCGCTGTGGCCGGTCTGAAATAGCCGGTTCGAACGGCGCCGCAGCCGGCTGCCTCAGTCCTGCGCGGTGGGGCGGATGACGATGTCGCCGATGTCGACATCGGCGGGCTGGGCGATCGCAAAACAGATGGCGCGAGCGACCGCTTCCGGCGCGATCGCGATCGCTTCCATGGCCTTGATGGCGGCGTCGCGCATGGCGCCATCGGGCATGGCGTTGCCGAATTCCGTGCGCACGTAGCCCGGCGACACCCCGGTCACGCGCAAGCGCGGACCGGCCTCCTGGCGCAGCCCCTCGAGCAGGGTGCGCACCGCATTCTTGGTCGCCGCATATACCGCCATCCCGGGCACGACGCGCAGGCCGGCAGTCGATATCACGGTGACGAAATGGCCGCTGTCCTGGCGCCGGAACACCGGCAGCGCCGCGCCGATCCCGTTCAGCACACCCTTGAAGTTGACGTCGACCATGTCGTTCCAGTCCGCTTCGCGCAACTCGTCCAGTCTGGAGATCGGGCCGACGCCGGCATTCGCGACCAGCACGTCCAGCCGTCCGAAGCTGGCGCAGGCGTGGTCGACCAGCGCCTGCATCGACGCCCTGGCGCGCACGTCCGTCTGCCGGCATGCGGCCATGCCGCCCGCAGCGCGGATCTCGCCGGCCACGGCCTCGATGTTGTCCAGCCTGCGTCCGCCCAGCACCACTCGGGCGCCCTGGCCGGCGAGTGCCAGCGCCGTCGCGCGGCCGATGCCGCTGCCGGCGCCGGTGATGGCGACGACCTTGTCCTTGATGTTGTCCATTGCATCCTCCTGTGTTGTGATGCAAGGAATATATCGTGCCAGGTTAGGCGTTTCTATATAGAATAGTCCGTCATTTTGTCGAGATCGTCCACCATGCGCGATACGCTCACCGATATCTTCAGGCTGCTCGACCTGCAGAGCGCCCGTTGCACGCGGCTGGAAGCGGCCGGGGCGTGGTCGCTCCGCTTTCCAGGCAAGGCCGGCATCAAGTTCGCGGCGGTGTTGCGCGGCGCCTGCTGGATGGTGCACGACGGCCAGCCGATCCGGCTCGAGCAGGGCGATGCCTTCCTGCTCACCCATTCGCCGGCCTATGTCCTGGCCAGCGACCCCGGCCTGCCGAGCGTGGACGGCACCCGGGTCATCGACTGGACGCAATCGGACACGGGACGCTACGGCGGCGACGAGGTCGTGCTGGTCGCCGGCAGCTTCGGCATCAATCCCCTGCACCGGCAAGTGCTGACGCAGGCGCTGCCGGCGCGGATGGTCATCCCGCGCGACGCGCCGTCGGCGCCGATCCTGTCCCGGACGCTGCAGATCATGGAGCAGGAGTTCGCCGAGCCGGGCCTGGGTGCGCGGCTCATGCGCCATCACCTTGCCGAGATGTTGCTCGTACAACTGTTGCGGGCGTATTCCCGGCGCGAAGCCCGGCCGGTGGGCCAGGACGGGCAGGGCGGCTGGATCGGCGCGCTGGCGCATCCGCGCCTGGGCGCCGTGCTCGACGCCATCCACGGCGAACCGGAGCGCAAATGGACGGTCCGCATGCTCGCCGAGCGCGCCAACATGTCGCGCACCGCGTTCGCCGATGCGTTCCGCGACGCCGTCGGCGCCACGCCGATGGACTACCTGCTGCGCTGGCGCATGCAGCTGGCCGAGGACCTGCTCGACAAGGGACGTAGCGTCGCCCAGGTTGCCAGCGAACTCGGCTATGCCTCGCAGAGCGCCTTCGGCGTGGCGTTCAGGCGCGTCAAGGGGTGTCCGCCGAAAGCCAGCGTCCGTGCAAAAGCCCGAATTGAGGGCTGAACCGGGCCCAGCTCGGCGTGGCACGAATCGCCGGCATCCTGCATAATCGTCATGAGGGCTCGTCCGGGCCCCGCACCCCTACCGCGAGCCCGCCGCCATGACCGACCGCCACGACAATCCAGCGCACGACGATTTCACCATCGACCTGACCCCGGCGGGGCAGGCGCATGCCGCGGCCCCGGGCGAGGCGCAGCCGCGCGAGGCGCTGGAAAAGCGCGCGATCCAGGAAGGCATCGCGCGCGTGGAAGCCGAGGCCAAGGCGGCGGTGGCGGCCGAGAACCGGGCGCATGCCGAAGCCCGCGCGCGCAGCCTGGCCGAGGAGCGCGCCGCCATCGACGCCCAGGCCGCGTCCGCCGCGCTGGCCAACGCCCAGGCGTCCGAGGAAGCCATCGAGGCCAACCGCGACCGCATCGAAACCCTGCGCGCCGCCGCCAAGGTCGCCGCCGAGCGCCTGGAAGCGATGCGCCTGGAAACCGCCGAACTGCGCGCGCGCGTGGAAGCCGATACCCAGATCCGCCTGGCCGCCGAGTCGCGCGCCCGCGCCGTCGAGGAAGCCAGGCGCCGCGCCGAGGAGCAGGCGCGCATCGACGCCGAGATCGCCGAACGCGCCGCGCGCGACGCCGACGAGCTGGCCCTGCATTCCGAACAGGCACGCCTGCAGGCGGCCGAACGCGTGGCCGCCGTGCATGCGGCGCGCGAGGAAGTCTCGCACAGCGCCAGCGCCGACGCCCGCGTGGCGATCCTGGCGCGCGAGCGCGAGCGTGCCGAAAAGGCCGCGCGCCAGACCGCCGAGAAACTGGCCCAGGCCGAAGCCGAGGCGCTGGACCTGGCGCAGCAGCGCGAGCGCGCCGACCCGGTGGCGCTGGCCTCCAGCTTCGCGCGCGCCGCCGCCGAGGCCCGCGCGCTCGAAGAAGCGCGCGCGCTGGCCCACATCGAGCAGGAACGCGAGGCGATCGCCCTGGCCCAGGTCGAGTCCGAGCGCACCGCGGCCGACTCGCTGCGCATGCGCCTGCAGACCGAAAAGGAATTGCGCGACGCCGCCATCCACCGCGTACGCCTGGAAAACATGGCCTTCGAAACCGCCCAGGCGCGGCGCGAAGCCGAGGTGCGCATCCTGGCCGCGACCGAAGCCCGCATCGATGCCGACCGCAAGCTGCGCGACGTGGCGCTGGAACGCGCTGCCGCCGAAGAGGAGGAAGCCCAGCAGGCCCGGGCCCGTCTGGACGCCGAACGCGAAGCCGCCGACAGCGCGCGCCGCCGCGCCGCGGCCGACCAGCTGGCCCAGGAAGCGGCGCAGCGCGACCGGGAAGAGCAGGAACGCGCGCAGCGCCTGGCCGAGGAAAGGATGGCGCAGCATCGGCGCGATGCCGAGGCGCTTGCCGCGGCCAACGCCGCCGAGGAAGAGGCGGCCGCCGCCGCCCGCGCGGCCGAGGAGCAGGCCGGGGCCGCCGCCGCCGAGCAGCGCGAGCAGCAGCGCCAGGCCGTGCAGGCGGCCGAGCAGCGCGCCCGGGAGGCGCAGGCGCTGCTCAAGGCCGAACGCGAGCGCCTGCGCGCCGAACAGGAAGCGCAGGCGGCCCAGCAGGACCGCATCGAGGCCGAGCGCATGCTGGCGGACGCCGCGCGCGCGCGCGCCGCGGCCGAGCAGGAACAGGCCGGGCTGGCCCGCGCCCAGGCCGACAGCGAGCGCCGTACGCTGGAAGCGCAGCAGGCCGCGCTGGACGCCCAGCGCGCCGCCGCGCGTCATGCCGAGGAACAGGCGATGCAGGCCGAGGCGGTGGCGGCCGCCGAGAATGCCCAGGCCGAACAGCAGGCGCAGCTTGCGCAAGCGCAGCGCGAACGTGCCGCCGCGCTGGCGCGCATCGAGCAGGCGCAGGCAGCCGGATTGGCGCGCATCAGGCAGGAAACCGCCGCGGAACTGGCGCGTATCGAACAGGAGGTGGCCGAAGCGCTGGCGCGCGCGGGACAGGAACAGGTCGAGGAACTGGCGCGTGCCAAGCAGGAGCATGCGGCCGCCTACGCGCGTGCGCAAGCCGCGCGCAGCGCCGAGGTGGCACGCGCCCAGGCCGAGCGTGCCGCACTCGAGGAGCGCCAGCAGCGCATGGCCGAGGAAGTGGCGGGCGCCGAACGCGAAGCCGCAGACGCCGCGCGCGAGGCGCTGGCGCTGCTC
>CAJYQM010000177.1 GCA_913777025.1 uncultured Massilia sp.
CCTGGGCGACCGTCGGGTTGACGAACAGGCCGACGCTGCTGACGAAAGGCGGCAGCACGCGGCCCAGCGCGGCGAACCGTTCGGGGGCGACATAGCGCGGGCTGTTGGCATAGAACACGAAGCCAAGGGCGTCGGCGCCGGCGTCCAGGGTGGCGTGCAGGTCTTGTTCGCGGGTGATGCCGCAGATTTTGATACGGGTGCGTTGCATGGTGTCGAAGGGGTCAGAGCCCGGTTTTCACGGTTGGGCTCTGATCCCGGAGTTGTTGGCGGGTGATCTGCCGAATTGACGCTTGCCACTGACCGCCGGGGTCAGAGCCCCGGAAAAACCAACACCGGGCTCTGACCCCTCTGCGGCAAGCCCCACTTCGGATCGTAGTCGATTGTAGCAAGGTATAAACCGTCGGGCATGAAGGTCGGCGCGGCGGCGTCGCGCGAGCGTGCGGCAAGCACCTCCGCCATCCAGTCCGGCGCGTTGCGCCCGGTGCCCACGTAGATGAGCGAGCCCACGATGTTGCGCACCATGTGGTGCAGGAAGGCCGAGGCGCGCACGGTGAACACGATGACGTCGCCGTGGCGCTCGATGTTCACCTCGTGCATCTGCTTGACGGGCGAATTCGCCTGGCAGCCGGACGCGCGGAAGCTGGTGAAGTCGTGGGTGCCGATCAGGTGGCGGGCGGCTTCGCGCATGCGCTCGACGTCGAGCGGACGGAATACCCAGCCGGCGCGCCCGGCCAGCAGCGCCGAGGGGTTCGGGTGGTTGTACAGAACGTAGTGATAGGTGCGCGAGCGGGCCGAGAAGCGGGCGTGGAATTCCTGCCCTTCCTCGGCGGGAGGGAGTTCATGCGCCCAGCGCACCACGATCGAATCGGGCAGGAAGGCGTTGGTGCCGCGTACCCAGGACTGCGTCGGGCGCGCCAGGTCGGTGTCGAAGTGGACCACCTGCTCGATCGCGTGCACGCCGGCGTCGGTGCGGCCGGCGCAGGTCGTGTGCAGCGGGGTGCAAGCGAATCTTTCGAGCGCGATTTCGAGCCGGTCCTGGACCGTATCGCGCGAGGGTTGTTTCTGGTACCCGTTCCAGGCGGTGCCCACATACTGGACACCGAGTGCAATTCTTGTCAAATCAAAGCCTTATGCTAATGCCGCGCGCATGGCGTTGGCGCGGGTGGCCTGCTCGCCGGTACCGCCCTTGATCACTTCGTCGAGCAGTTCGCGGGCGCCCTCCTTGTCGCCGATTTCCTGGTAGGCGATGGCGAGGTCGAGCTTGGTTTCCATTTCCATGTGGGCCGGCGACAGCTCGACCGGCGCGTCGGCGGCGTCGAGCGATTCCACGTCCGGCAGCGGCAGCGGGTTGTCGGCGAGGTCGAGGTCGAAGGTCGGCGCATCCAGGCGCGGCTCGAGCATGTCGTGCGGCGCGTAGGCGGCGTTCGCGGCCGGGGCCGGGGCGGCGGCCGGCAGGCCGTCCAGCGCCGGCAGCGCGAACGGATCGTCGTCCAGCGCCAGCGGGCCCGGCGCGGCCGGCGGCGTCGGTTCGTCGAAGTCGAAGTCCAGCCCATCGGGCAGCGCCTTGGACACATCGGGCGCCGGGTTGGCGCGGGCCGGCTGCTGCTCTTCCAGGCCGAAGTCCATGGCGTCGAGGTCGAACAGCGGGTCCTTCAGCTCGGTGGCCGGCGTGGTCAGCTCGGGCACCGGCGGCACGCCTTCGTGCAGCTCGGTCGGCAGGTCCGGCAGGTCGAACTCCTTGGCCAGGTTGGCCATGTCGATGTCGGTGTTCGGCGCTTCGAACGCCATGCCGTGGGCCAGCAGGTCGTCTTCAGCCGGGTGCGGATCGGGCTGCGGCACCGGGTTCGGCATGGCCGGGGTGCCGAAGTCCATGTCGAAGCTGAAGTCGAGCGGCTCTTCGGCGGCCGGCACCGCGGCCGGGGTATCCGCCACGGCCGCCATCGGGGTGGCCGGGACCGGATCGAAGGCGCTCATGTCGAATTCCAGGTCCTCCACCTCGTTCGGCGCCGTGATGTCCTTGACGTCCGGGGTGGGCAGCGCGGTCGCGTCATGCGCGGCCGCCGGCTCGAAGGCCAGCCCGCCCAGGTCGAAGTCGAGCACGTGGTCGTCATCGGCCGGCGCGGCTGCGGGTGCCGCCGGTGCCGGCTGGGCGGTGCTCATGGCCTCGGCGAAATGCTGGTCGAAGCTCATCGGCGCGCGGTCGGGTTCGTGGCCGGCATTCGCGGCGTCGGCGGCCAGGAAGGCGTCGTCGAGGTCCTTCGAGAGCAGGTCGTCGTGGGCATGCGCGGCGGCGGCACCGGCGGCGAGGCCCGCGCCCAGCGCAGCGGCGCCCGGCGCACCGGCACCCGCCACGGCCATGCCGGCGGAGGCGCCGCTGGACGCATACAGCGGATTATGCGGATCGATGGACTGGCCCAGCGCGGCGGCCTGCGCCCACTCCTCGCCCTGGCCGCGCGTGATGCCGTACAACTCGCCGGCCTGGGTCTCGAAGGCGCGCTGGTCCTTGCGCGAGGCGTAGATCTCGAGCAGCTTCAGGCGCACCGGCATGCGCTCCGGATGGGTGCGCAGCGCTTCCTTCAGGATTTCCTCGGCCTGGGCATCGCGGCCGTAGGCGATATAGACGACGGCCTCGGCCACCGGATCGACCTCGATGGTGTCGAGCTGGCTGGCGGCCGGTGCGAAGCTGGAGTTGAACAC
>CAJYQM010000178.1 GCA_913777025.1 uncultured Massilia sp.
TGCTGTCGCAGCTGGCCGAGAAGATCGCGGCGCCCAAGCCGAAGTACCTGCAATGGATCCAGGCCAGCATCGGCCAGGACTTGCGCATGATCCCGGTCGAGGACATCCTCTTCTTCCGCTCGGACGAAAAATACACCTGCGTGCAGACCGAGAAGTTCGAGGCCCTGATCCGCAAACCGGTGCGCGACCTGGCCGACGAACTCGATCCTTCGCTGTTCTGGCAGATCCACCGCGCCACGCTGGTCAACGTCAACGCCATCGAAGGCGTCACGCGCGACATCCGCGGGCGCCACCTGGTGCTGGTGAAGGGCCGCCCCGACAAGCTCGAAGTGAGCCGCAGCTTCCTGCACCTGTTCAAGCAGATGTAAGGCAGGCAGATGCAAGGCAGGCTGTCCAGCCTCAAGCCGGCCGGCCCCGGCGGCGCGTAAGGTGGATGCCTGGCCCGGAACGCGGGTCGTTTTTTCGATAGGCATCCCGATGAACCGACCGCGCCTGGGCCCGCTCGGCTGGCCCGCAGCCTGCTTCATGCTCGGCCTGGCGTTCGGCCGCACGCTGCCGCGGCGTCCCGGCCAGGAAGCGGACAGCACCCCGGCCAGCCGCCAGATCGTCAACCACGCCAGCGACGCCATCATCTCGGCCAACCCCGCCAACATCATCGTCATGGCCAACCCGGCCGCCGCCGCCCTGTTCGGCACCACGGTGGGCGCGATGATCGGCAGCCCGCTCGAACGCTTCATCGAGCGGCCCGGCAATGCCGGCGACGGCCCGCTCGACTACCTGAGCGCCGGCAGCGGCCGCGCCGGACGGCGCGCCTCGGACTACGCCGTCACCGGCATGCGCGCCGACGGGCGGCGCTTCCCGATCGAAGGCTCGATCTCGCGCGCCAGCGAGGCCCCCCCCTTCTACACCGTGATCATGCGCGACGTGACGGAGCGCCAGCGCGTGCAGGAAAAGCTGTCGCGTTCGCACGACCAGCTGCGCCAGCTGTCGGCCGCCCTGCAGACCATCCGCGAAGAGGAACGTACCCACATCGCGCGCGAACTGCACGACGACCTGGGCCAGATCCTGGCCTCGCTGCGCATGGACCTGACCCTGCTGCAGCAGAACGCCGGCACGCCCGCCGACAGCCTGCATCTGATGAGCGGCATGGAGCAGAACCTGCTCACGGCGATCGTCTCGCTGCGCCGCATCGCCAGCAACCTGCGGCCGCGCGCGCTCGACGAGGGCGGATTGTATTTCGCGCTGCAGGGCTTGCGCGACGATTTCGTCGAGCGCTACGGCATCCCCTGCAGCCTGCTGGCCGACGAGGCCGAGCTGCGCCTGGACGATGCCGCCAGCACCGCCATCTTCCGCATCGTGCAGGAAGCGCTGACCAACATCGCGCGCCACGCGGACGCGTCCAGCGTGACGATGAATTTGTTCCGCCTGAACGGGGATTTACTGGTGACGATCCGCGACGACGGCCGCGGCATCCGTCCCGAAGACATGGAAAAGGCGGAATCGCTGGGCCTGATCGGGATGCGCGAACGGGTCTGGGCGATGCGCGGCGAAATCTCGATCAGCATCGAGGAACCGTCCGGGACCCGCATCGACATCGTGCTGCCGCTGGCCGGTCACCTGGTCTGACAAAAGAGTCTGGAAAAAGGATCAACTGTGGCACAGTAACAACATTTCGTTTTGTCATCAAACAGAAATAACCCTTCGATAAGATGCCAGCCAATCAAGAGAGTCGCTGTGTCCACGGGATCAAGCGGCGCTCTCGACGAACCGACACCTTATTGGAGAAACCCGAATGCAAGTCAAACGCCTGGCCGCCGCCCTGGTTGCCGCCACCCCGCTGTTCGCCGCCGCCCAAACCAACGTCCAGCTGTACGGCATCCTGGATGCCGCCATCTCGTCCCAGGACGCCGGCGGTCCGGAAGGCCGCCAGACCGTGGTCAACTCGGGCAACCAGTCGAGCAGCCGTTTCGGCTTCCGCGGCACGGAAGACCTGGGCAATGGCCTGAAAGCCATCTTCAACCTGGAAGCCGGCACCGCGATCGACACCGGCGCCGGTGACTCGGCCCTGTTCGGCCGCCGCGCCGTGGTCGGCCTGGAAGGCGCCTTCGGTACCGTGACCCTGGGCCGCGAATACTCGCCGATCGCCGCGATCGCCGCCGCCAGCGACGCCTTCGGCCAGGGCTTCTACGGTTCGAACCTGTCGGCCTTCTCGAACGCCTTCCCGAACGCCAGCGCGACCACCGCCAACCGCCTGACCCGCCGCCTTGGCAACTCGATCAACTACAAGAGCGCGTCGTTCGCGGGCTTCAAGGTGCTGGGCGCCTACGCCGCCGGCGAAACGGCCGAAACCACCACCAACAACCAGAACACCTCGCTCCAGAAGGGCGACCTGTGGGGCGGCGGCGTGGAATACACGATGGGCGGCCTGTACCTGGGCGCCGCCTACCAGCAGATCAAGCGCGTGGCATCCGACGAAGACAAGGAAACCGCGGTCGGCGGCGCCTACAAATTCGACCAGCTGGGCGGCTTCGAGATCAAGGCCAACTGGATGAAGGCCGAGCGTCCGACCATGGCCGACTACAAGCAGGCCAACATCGGCGGCTCGATGCCGTTCGGCGCGCACCGCGTCTTCGTGAACTTCCAGCAGCAGAAGCAAGGCAACGCCGAAGGCAAGACCTGGGCACTGGCCTACACCTACTCGCTGTCGAAGCGCACCAACCTCTACGCGTCGTATGCCAGCCTGGACAACAACAATACCGGCGTGTTCGGCATCACCTCGTCGTCGGTCAGCGTGACGCCGGCGGCGACCCGCCTGGGCGCGGATCCGGACGTGTTCTCGCTGGGCCTGCGTCACTCGTTCTGATCAAAGCTAGGGTGGACGCGGACGGCGAGTCAGCTCGCTGTCCACGCGTTCAATCTTGGCATGCGCTGCCTG
>CAJYQM010000179.1 GCA_913777025.1 uncultured Massilia sp.
CGTGCACCTTGGCCGCGTGCGCCGACAGGAACACCGCCGCCTGCCCGGCCGAGTTGCCGCCGCCGACCAGCACCACCTCCTGGCCCTTGCACAGCTTGGCTTCCACCGGCGAGGCCCAGTAATACACGCCGCGTCCCTCGTAGTCCTCCAGGCCGTCCAGCTGCGGCTTGCGGTAGCGCGCCCCGGCCGCCAGCACCACGCTGCGCGCGCGCAGGCAGGTGCCATCGTCCATCTCGACCTTCAGCGGGCTCTCATGGCACAGCAGGCGCGTGGCGCGCGCCGGAATCGCGATCTCGGCGCCGAACTTGAGCGCCTGCACATAGGAGCGCCCGGCCAGCGCCCGGCCCGAAATGCCGGTCGGGAAGCCGAGGAAGTTCTCGATGCGCGCGCTGGCCCCGGCCTGGCCGCCGTAGGCACGCTGGTCCAGCACCATGACCGACAAGCCTTCCGAAGCCGCGTACACGGCGGTCGCGAGACCCGAGGGGCCGGCGCCGATCACGAGCACGTCGAACACCTTGTCGCGGTCGATGCGCGGCAGCGTGCCCAGGCAGCGGCCGAGTTCGGCCAGCGTGGGGTGACGCAGCACGAAGCCGTCCGGCAAGGCCACCAGCGGCCAGTCGGACTCCTGGTGCCAGTGGGTGCGCACCAGCTGCGCCGCTTCCGGGTCGGAGGCCGGATCGCGCCGCGTGTACGGGTAGGCGTTACGCGACAGGAAATTCTCGATGTCGAACAGGCAGGCGTTGCCGTTCGGGCCGACCAGGACCGGTCCGCCCGGCTGTTCCTCGATCAGGCGCACGCGGCGCAGGATGAAGGCGCGCATCAGGCGCTCGCCCAGCTCGGCCTCGGCCATCAACAGCGCGCGCAGCGCTTCCGACTCGATCACCAGCGCGTCGAGGTCGCCGACGGCGACCCCATCGACCAACGGCGGCCGGCCGGACAGCTGCGACACTTCTCCGCTGAACTGCCCCGGGCCATACTCGACCACCTCGACCCGCTTGCCGAGCGCATCGGTGCGGCTGCACAGCAAATGGCCGCGCAGCACGACCACCATGCCGGGCGAATCGAGGCAGGCGCGGAACACGGTCTCGCCATCGCCCCAGCGCCGCGCCACGGCAAAGCGGCGCAGGCGCCCGATATCGTCGGGTGCGAGGACGGGAAAAATCTGGTGGCCGCGGGTCGCGAGGTCGACCGCGGAACGCTGATCGCTGCCGCTGACCGGCGGATCGGGAAGGAATGCGGAAATGGACATGTCGGAAGCGCCTATTCAAAGATGCTGCCGACTATCCTAAACCAGATTATTGTTTTGGCAAGGCCTCGATCACGCGCTTGGCGAACTCGGCCGGATTGCCGGCGTGCCAGCGCCACACGATGACCAGGTCGTGTTCAGGCGAGACGACGATGTCGTTGCTGCCGGCGCCCAGTGCCGCATAGGCGGTCGGCGGCAGGCCGGGCAGGTTCTTGCCCTTGGTATTGAGCCACCACAAATAGCCATAATCCGGACCGTGATCGCTCGGGCTCAAGGCCGCCTTCACATAGGCCGGGGGCAGGATTTGCCGGCCGTCCCAGTTGCCGCCGCGCAGCCACAGGTAGCCGAAGCGCGCCATGTCCCAGGAATCGATCCACATGCCGCCGCCCCAGCGCGTGCCGCCGCCGACCGAGGCCACCAGCTTGCCATCCATTTCCACATAGCTGTTGGTGTATGGAACCCACTTCCAGCTGTTCGAGGCGCCGATCGGGTCCATCACCTGTTCCTGGAACACGTCCGGCACGGGTTGGCCGAACACGCGCAGCAAGGACAGCGCCAGGCGGTTGATGCGCACGTCGTTGTACTCGAAATGGCTGCCGGGCGCGCCCAGCGTACGCGGCTTGCGCTCGCCCGCGCCAAAGGCGTCACGGCCGATGAAATCGGCGTTCTTGCCCCACAGGCTGCCTTCCCACTCGGATTCCTGTTGCAGGTGATGCTTCCACGTGACCTGGGCATTGCGCGAGGACGCGTAACCGCCGTCCGTCACGATCCGCCCCACCGGCTGGTCCAGGCTGGCGATGCGGCCATCGCGCACGGCCACGCCGGCCACCGTCGACAGCATGCTCTTGGCCACCGAATAGGTCGGGTCGACGAAATGGGTATCGCCGAACTCGGCCACGACGTAACCCTTGTAGATCACCACGCCGTTGGTCGGCGCGCGCTTGCCCGGCAGCGAACCGAGGGGCTCGCCGAAGGTCTTGCGCTGGTCGGAAAAGTCTTTCGCCCTTTCGGTCTCGTGCGCCTGGGCGTAGGAAATCGCCCCGGCCAGCTTGCCGGCATCCACGCCGAGCTGGGCCGGGGTCTTGCGGGACCAGTCGCCTTTGGGAGGAAAGTAAGCCGGAGAAGACGGTGTCGCGGCCCATGCTGCCGGCGCGATCAGGGAAACACAGAGCGACAGCAGGACAGCACGGCGCTTCACCAGGATCATGCCTCGTCTTTCCACTTGGCGTATGGCAGCCGGATCAGGCTGGAATTGTAGTAGCGCTTGTCGCCGGTGACTTCCCGGCCGATCCAGTCGGGCTTTTCAAAAGCCTCGTCTTCGGCACCGAGCTCGATCTCGGCCACGACCAGGCCGGCATTCTCGCCCATGAATTCGTCGACTTCCCAGGTGTGGCCCTGGTGGGCGATGCGATGGCGCGTCTTTTCGACCAGCGGCTGCTCGCACAGGCGTTCGAGCAGTTCGGCGGCATCCGGCACGGGAATCTCGTATTCCCATTCGCCGCGGCTGGCACCGACACTCTTGCTCTTGATCGTGATCACCGCGCGTTCACCTTCGATGCGCACGCGCACGGTGCGCATCGGGTCGGCGCACAGGTAGCCCTGGCGCATCAGGGTCGGCTGGCCCTGCCCGCGCCAGCCTTCATTGGCGAGCAGGAACTTGCGCTCGATCTCGATGCCCATGGCTGTCTCCCGTCAGTCGTCCAGCGATTGCAGGATCGGCTGCAGCATGGCCGCGCCCAATGCCGCGCTCCTGGCGCCGTTCCAGCCGACGTGGGCGTCGGGCAGGTTGGCGTTGTCCTTGAACGGCATTTCCAGCGTCAGCGACAGGCATTTATAGGTGTGGCCGATGTACTTCGACGCCAGCGTCAGCAGTTCATCGTTGTACTTGCTGGCGGCGTAGCCGATTTCCTTCTGGAAGTCCGGGCTGGACGCCATGTAGCGGTCGATGAAGGCGTCCTGGGCGGCGGCGCGTTCCGGCGTGAAGTCGGTCAGCATCTCGCAGCCTGCCACGAAGTTGTACGGCAGCGCTTCGTCGCCGTGGATGTCGAAGAACATGTCGACGCCGGTCTCTTCGATCTCGCGCTTCACGCACAGCACTTCCGGGCTGCGCTCGGGCGTCGGCGTCATCCACTCGCGGTTCAGGTTGGCGCCGGCGGCGTTGGTGCGCAGGTTGCCGCGCACCGAGCCGTCCGGGTTCATGTTCGGCACGATGTAGAAGGCGGCGCGCTGCAGCAGCTTGCGCGCGATCGGGTTGGCGTCGTCCAGCAGCGCATCCATCATGCCTTCGACGAACCACTCGGCCATGGTCTCGCCCGGGTGCTGGCGCGCGATGACCCAGATCTTTTTCTCGGCCTGAGGATTGCCGATCACGACCATGTTCATGTCGCGGCCGTCGACCGTGCTGCCGATGTCAAGCACGCGCGCGATCGGATTCTCGGCGACTTCGCCCAGCAGGCGCAGGTGGCGCTCCCAGGTGTAGGGCTCGAAATAAGCGTAGTAGACGCTATCGAGCTCGGGCGTGTGGCTAACGGTCATCACTTGGCCGTCGAAGCTGGTCGGCACGCGGAACCAGTTCTCGGTGTCGTAGCTGGCCACCACCTGGTAGCCGTCGAAGCCCTTCGGATAGGTGGCCTGGCCGGCGTTCAGGAAGCGCATCGTGCAGGCCTGGCCACGCGCGCCCTGCAGTCGGAAGTGGAACCACTGGTGGATGTCGGCGTGCGAATCCTTGCGCAAATTGAGGTCGATCTGGCGCGGGTTGTCGGCTTGCACGACGTCGATCGCGCCGGAATCGAAGCACTGGCTGATTTTAATAGGCATGGGAAATCCTTTGTGCGTCGACGCTTACAGCGCCTCGAGGTCGATCAAGTCGCGGCTGTAGGCCAGCATGATCTGGCGCATCAGTTCCACATTGCTGCGGTCGAGGACGACGGTAAGGTCGGGCTTGCGGTCGAGGTTGAATGTCATGCTGATCTTACCCGGCAAGACCTTGCAATTCACCGTGAAGGCATGCGGCACGTTCGGACTGTCCCAGTCCATCTGCGTGATCTGGGGGCCTGGCGGCGGCGGCTGCAGTGCCGGATCCTCGTTGATCGGCAGGTGCTTGAGCAGCCAGAACACGATCGAGGCCGGGATGAACACGCAGACGTCGGCGGCGCCCTGGTTGGCAAACTTGGTCAGCAAGAGGTTACCGACCCGGTCGCAGGACATGGACATGCTCTTGACTTGACGAATGACCGCTGGTTTCACGACGAATTCCTATGGCATAGAGTTAATAAGGCGCAAGAATTCTACCGTATCCACTACTGGAATTGTGCGAAAGAAAACGTCGCAAATAAAAACAAAAGGGAGCACCTGGCTCCCTATCGTATCCCTGCTGCGGAGACGCGGCGCCGCCACCGTCCTCCCGCCTCCGGTTTCCATTATTGCTTGTTGCCCTTCGACGAGCTGCGCGACGAGGACGAGCTGTTGGCCGACTGGCGGTTGCCATGGCTCATGCTGCCTGCGCGGCGCGCCTCTTCCGAGGTGAACTCGTGCGCGGTGCCCTTCTCGTGAGCGGCCTTGCCGCCCTGGCTGGCGATCTGGCGCTGACGCTCCGGATCCATTGATGCGAAACCGCGATTCTTGGTGCCGCTGCTCTGTTTGTTGCCCTGGTTGTTCGATGCCATGTTTCTCTCCTCGTTTCAAACTATAAAACCGCCGCGTCCTGCGGCAGGCTGTTCCGACGCTACGGTAGGAAGACCGTTGAGCAATCGGTCGGAATCATCTTATGCAGCTCGGATGGTTGAGACTATAGGACGTTTTCAGATGACTTTGTAGGACAATGTGAGACAGAAAATGCACAGCTGAAATCTACTTCCGGTAGTAAATAACTCGTCAGTATTTCTCCTACAATCAGCGACACTGTCTTCCTATACTTAAATCGGGTACGGACGCGCATCATGGCCCCATCAGGCAGGGTGCGGCCCTGCATCCATCTCATCCAGTTCACAGGAGACAGCCATGGACGCGAACCAACGCAGCGAAGTCAACAACCAGACGAACAACAACGCCAATGAAAAATGGACGCCGGGCTCGACCGGCGCCAGCGGCGAAAACGGCCAGCCGCTCGATCACACCTACCCGCAGGGCCTGGGCGTGCAGCAGCAGGGCAACCAGCAGCGCGACGTGATGGGCGCCTCGCACAGCGGCGACGCCCAGCTGGCCGGCCCCGGCGGCATCGGCGGCCGCGACTACGGCGGGGACACCGGCATCCCGGGCGGCTCGATGGACACCCAGGTCAACGGCGGCTCCGGCCCGGTGCAGGGCATCACCGACAGCCACCAGCGCCAGATGGAGCAACGCTCGGGCGCCTATGGCATGCTGGAACAGCCGGTCGGCCACCGCGACAAGGATGGCGGCGTCGACCTGCACCGGCAGCGCGACCTGGGCCGCGACGAGGTGCGCGGCCGCCTGCCTGCGCAGAGCGTGGCCCAACCCGACCTGCAGGGCGGCTCGCTCGGCCCGCATGGCGGCAACCTGAACATGAGATCGGAAGA
>CAJYQM010000180.1 GCA_913777025.1 uncultured Massilia sp.
CATCAATGAACCGTTTCCATTGCTCCAATCGTCGACCGGACTGCAGGTCAGCGGGTCGCCGTGACGCGCAAAGTTGTCAAGTGCGTACCTTGTTTGATTGCCAATGTCGAAAACCTTCCCGTCAGCCGTCATGAATCCGTGGCGATACCAGTCCAGGAGGCCGTTCGTGAAGTGACCGAGATCGAGTCCTCGACATTCGAGCAAGGAGTCCAGCAGCACGAGCGCTTGTGCACCATCGTCGCTCCACGTGCCGGGAGGCACCGAGCCATGCGCCCTGACAAAGCCGTCGGGAGGAGACATGTCGATCAGGTGAGGCGCTGGAATCATGTCGGGGGGTGAAAATTCATACGGTACCCCGAGCGCATCGCCGATGAGTAGTCCGTACAAGCCTCCCCGGGTTCGCGCTATCCTGTTCAATGCCATAAAGTTTTTCCTGGTTCAAATGCAGGGGGTGCCCGCTTCTTGCCGATCCCGGCCATTCGGCTCAGCATAGCAGGTCTTTCCTCCTGGGGCTTCCGCGTCCAGCCGCGCCAGATAAGTGCGTAGCAGTGTCGCCCGGCGTGGCCGGAACATGATGCCGGTGTGCGCCACGGACGTGATGCGCTCGATCCGGAACATGCGGAAATCATCGCGCAGGCAACACCGCGCCAGCAGCACCAGCATCCGGTCCATATAGACGATCGCAAGAGGCCAGACCGTACGCTGCGTGGCCGCGCCATGACGGTCCGTGTACCCGATTTCCAGCGCTTCTTCGCGCCAGCATCCCAGGCGCAACAGATCCATGTCGGCCGCCGCTACAGGCGCAGAGCGCGCCTGATCGCTGAACTGATGCACCCGCGACACCGCATGCAGCAGATGCTGCTGGCCAGCCGACGGCAGCGTGGCGGCGACCTTGGCGAGGACCGCATCGGCCGCCGCAGCCAGCGTGGGATCGCCCATCTGCCGCACTTGTGCCAGTCCCAGCGTCAATGCCTCGATCTCGATGCGGCTGAAGGTGCGCGGCCGCAGGCTGCCATCGTCGATCAGCGTATAGCCGAACCCGGCCTCGCCGCCGATGTCGGCGCCGCCCGCGCGCAGGGTCTCGATGTCGCGGTAGACCGAGCGTACCGACACGCCGGTTGCGCGGGACAAGGTCTCGGCGGTCACCGGTGCGGGCAAGGTGCGCAGGGCTTGCAGGAGTTGGAAGAGGCGTTCGGTACGGACCATTTTCTACTGACAGAAATTGACAGGATGGCTGTCTATAGTAGCACCGTCGTTTCCACCATCCCAAGGAGTCATACATGGCTGTGCGTACTGTCACCCACCTCAATTTTCAGGGCAATGCCCGCGCCGCGCTGGCGTTCTACCATGAGGTCTTCCAAGGCCGGCAGACGCTGGTAACCTATGCCCAGGCCGGCCAGGCCGAGGCCGCGCGCGACCCCGAACACATCATCTGGGGCCAGGTCACGGGCGATGACGGCATCGCGCTGATGGCCTACGACGTGCAGGCAGGTCGCGACTGGAATCCGGGCAGCAATGCCTTCTTCGTCTCCTTGCGCGGCGATGATATCGGCACGATCCGGCCATTGTGGACTGCGCTGTCCGACGGCGCAGAGGTCCTCGTGGCGCCCACGGCCAGCCAGTGGTCGCCTCTGTACGGCATGCTGCGCGACAGGTTCGGCATCACGTGGGTCGTGGACGTTGTCGCGCCGGACCCGCAGGCTTCAGTTTCTGCCTGAAACTCATCATGCCCTATCCGCGCAAGCGTCGATTTTTTCATCCAGCTCCGCGAGATAGCGGCTTATAGACGATGCAGTCAGAAAGCTGGTCGCAAAGCTGTTGCGAACGAGTTGGAGAACCTCGGAGCGTGTCAGTGCGCTTTCCTGCGCGAGCGCGATGTAGTTCTCGGTGATGGAGCCGAACCACGCCGGATCATCGGAATGCACCGAAGGTCGCATGCCGTCCATCAGCATCCGGCGAACGGGATGCTCGGCGAGCGACGCGACGACGCCCAATTCGACCTCGGAGCATGGGCACACCGTCAGCGCGGTACCCATGTGGCCAAGCCGGCGCGCCAATGCGGGCCTTTCATAGACCCGGTTGCCGTGGTCGACACGGTCCACCTGCAGGAGATCGATGGCCTCCTCGATGTCCTCCGGTGGCCCTTCGAACCCGGCATGGGCCACGAGCCCGAGGCCCATCATGCGCGCCTCCTGGAAAAGGCGGGTGAACTTTCGGGGCGGATGGCCGTTCTCGGCCGAGTCGATGCCGATGGCCACGATTTGTGAACGGTAGGGCGCCAGCGACGCCAGCAGTGCAAGCGCTTCCTCCTCGTCACGTTCACGCATGAAATTCACAATGAGCGAGGTCGAGAGACCGTTACGGGACGCGTGGCGCTGTGCCCGGGCCAGTCCGTCAAAGACGGTCCCGATCGCAAGGCCGCGTGTGGTGTGGGCTTGCAGATCGAGCATGAGCTCCAGATGGCGAACGCCTTCAGCGGCTGCAAGGTCGAAGTAGGCTGACGCGACTTCGGCGAAGTCGTCCTCATGGAGGAGGACCTCCGACGCCTTTGCAAACATTGCCAGGAAATCGTCCAGTGTCGACACGTCGTAGGCGGCCCGCGCGGCTTGGACGCTTTCGAACGGAGCGACGCCGTTGCGTCGGCCTATCGCGACGACCTGTTCGGGCGTGATGCACCCTTCCAGATGGACGTGGAGTTCGGCCTTTGGCAGCGAACGGATGAAGGCGGCGAGGTCGGTCATGCCTGGCATTATATTGTGGCCGAACCCGGCCGGAACCGATGCCGGACACCGCCGCCGCCAATGGTGGTATTGTCTGCCTTGTCAATTTTTCCACGCAACCGTCATTACCTGTCCAGCCATGCAAGAACCGTCACGCTCCGCTTGTGAAGTCGCCGACCTGGGTTTTGCGCTGGGCGGTGGCGACATGGGCGCCGTCCTGCGCGGCTTCGACTGGGCGGCCACGCCGCTCGGCCCCCTGCACACCTGGCCGCAATCGCTGCGCACCGCGGCCAGCATGATGCTGGGTGCGCGCCACCCGATGTACGTCGCCTGGGGACCGGACTCGCTGCTGCTCTACAACGACGGTTACCGCCAGATCCTGGGCGCCAGGGCGGACGATCCGCGCCAGGTGTTGGGCAAGCCGTTCCGGGAAGTCTGGACCGAGGTCTGGGACCAGGTTGGCCCGATGGTGGCGGCGACGCTGCGCGGCGAATCGCTGTGGTTCGAAGATGAGACCTTCACCCTGATGCGCAATGGCTTCCCGGAGCAGATCCACGCCAGCTTTTCGACCAGTCCGATCCGCGGCGAGAACGGCACGATCGCCGGCGTGCTGTGCGTCTGCGCCGAGACCACCGCCAAGGTGCGCTCGCAGCGGGAACGCGACGCCGCCCTGGCCGAACTGGCCACCCACATCGACAAGCTGCAGATCGCCACCGACAGCGCCGAACTGGGCATGTTCGAGTTCGACTTCCAGAGCGGCGTGCTGACCTGCAGCGAGCGGACCCGGTCTCACTTCGGCCTGCCGCAGTTCGAACAGGTATCGAGTGCGATGCTGATCGGCGCAGTGCATCCGGATGACCGCGAACGCGTGTTGCAGGAGACCCGGAGCGTGCTGGCTTCGCGGGAACAGGACCGCTACCGCTGCGAATACCGCACCACGGCCCTGACCGGAGGAAGGCCGCGCTGGATCGTCACGCGCGGCCAGGTGATGCGCGACGACAGCGGGCAGCCGCTGCGCCTGATCGGCACCAGCCTCGACGTCACCGAACGGCGCCAGGTGGAAGCCCGCCTGCGCCTGCTCGACGCGATCGGCGAAGCGACCCGCGTGGCCGCCGAACCCAAGGCCATCATGGAACACAGCACCCGGCTGCTGGGCGAATACCTGGGCGTGACCCGGGTCGCCTATGCCGACCTGGAGCCGGACAACGACCGCTTCACGATCCGCCACGACTGGCGCGTCGAAGGCGCGATCAGCACCGTGGGCGTGTATTCGCTCGACCTGTTCGGCTCGCGCGCCACCTCCAACCTGCGCGTCGGGCGCACCCTCCTGATCAAGGACGTCGACCGCGAGCTGGCGCCGGGCGACGGCCATGAGATGTTCAACCAGATCGGCATCAAGGCCATCATCTGCTGCCCGCTGGTCAAGCAGGGCCGCCTGGTGGCCATGATGGCCGTCCACCAGCAGCAGCCGCGTCACTGGAGCGCGGACGAAGTCGCGCTGGTGGAAGACGTGGTCGACCGCTGCTGGGCGCACATCGAGCGCGTGCGCTCCACCGAAGCCCTGCGCGAGGCCGACCGGCGCAAGTCCGAATTCCTGGCCACTCTGGCCCACGAACTGCGCAATCCGCTGGCGCCGATCCGCAACGCGCTCGAACTGCTGCGCCTGGGCGCGGGCAAGCCCGCCCTGATGGACAAGGTGCGCGCCACGATGGAGCGCCAGGTGACGCACATGGTCCACCTGATCAACGACCTGCTCGACATCGCGCGCATCTCGAGCGGCAAGGTGGTGCTGAAGGTCGAACGCGTCGACCTGCAGTCCGTCATCGCCAGCGCGATCGAGACCAGCATGCCGCTGATCGACGCCGCCGGCCACCGGCTCGCGCTCGACCTTCCCGGGGAGCCGCTGTGGATCGATGGCGACGCCGTGCGCCTCAGCCAGGTGCTGAGCAACCTGCTGTCGAACGCGGCCAAGTACACGC
>CAJYQM010000181.1 GCA_913777025.1 uncultured Massilia sp.
GAACACCGGGAACCAGTCCTGCTCGTTATAGTAACCGGTGTGGTCGCCATACGGCCCTTCGAGTGCGTGCTCGAAGCCGGACGGGTGGTTTGCGTCCGGATAAATATGGCCTTCCAGCACGATCTCGGCCGCGGCCGGGACCCGCAGTTCGCTGCCGATGGCCTTGGTCAGCACCGTGCGCTGGCCGCGCAGCAATCCCGCAAACTGGTATTCGGACAGCGTGTCCGGCACCGGCGTCACCGCGCCCAGGATGGTGGCCGGGTCGGCGCCCAGCGCCACCGCCACCGGATACGGCTTGCCCGGATTGGCGATGCAATGCTCGCGGAAATCCAGCGCGCCGCCGCGGTGTGCCAGCCAGCGCATGATGAGCTTGTTCGGCCCCAGCACCTGCTGGCGGTAGATGCCCAGGTTCTGGCGCTTCTTGTTCGGCCCCTTGGTGATCACCAGGCCCCAGGTGATCAGGGGCGCGATGTCGCCGGGCCAGCAATGCTGGATCGGCAGGCGGCCGAGGTCGACGTCCTGGCCTTCCCAGACAATGTCGTGGCAGGCCGCGCCCTTCACTTCCTTCGGCGACATGTCCCACACAGCCTTGACGAGCGAACCGAGGTCCATGATGTCCTTGAAACCCTTGGGCGGCTCCGGCTCCTTCAGGCGCGCCAGCACGTGGCCGATCTTGCGCAGCTCGCCGAGGTTGTCGGCGCCCATGCCCATGGCCACGCGGCGCGGCGTGCCGAACAGGTTGCCGAGCACCGGGATCGTATGACCCGTCGGATGTTCGAACAACAGGGCCGGCCCGCCTGCGCGCAGGGTACGATCGCACACCTCGGTCATCTCCAGATTCGGTGAGACCGGCATGGAAATGTGCTTTAATTCGCCAATTCCTTGCAACTTGGCAATAAAATCACGTAAATCTGTATAGTTCATCAAGTTTTTAATTCTTTTTTACATCTTTCGAGATCATTCAATAAACATCGCCAAGTTGTTGATTTGCCAGTGAATTGATGAGCTCAAAAGGATTCTTTAGATTTAAAAGTCATAACGCACGATAGTGCTAGTATTGACTTGATATAAACGAGCTTCTACAATCCGCCGTACCAAGTGAGGCAGGCCCGTCCAGGACGTGATTTTAGCCGGTCTCATTCTTTCACGGGGTCGGGGCCCCAACGACATTTTAAGGAGTGTTTTCACTGGGCGTCTGCCCAACCGGTTCTTGCCCTCGATGGCACGGACTTCCCCGAGACAGTTGTTAGCTACTGGGCGCCTCCATCGCAGCGCTGCCCAGCTGAAGCAAGCAATGACGGCGTTCCTCGACCGCAATGGGCGGCGACGGACGGTTTTCTGATGCACGGCATTAGGTTCCCGATAAAAAGCAGCGCTTTGCAGCGCCGCGTGGGGAGCGCTTTTTCCGCGACAAAGGAGAGACGATGATTCATCGCTTCACCGGTGCGAGCGCAAGGCTCGCCCAACTGATGGCCAGCCAGCCAGTCACGTGGTCGACATCCGTGATCAAAGCGGCACGCGGGGTCCTGACCACCGCACAACATACCTTGACCGTATTTGGTCTTTCTGCAGTTGCAATGCTTGCCCTGCTGTACTTCCGCCCCGAGTTCGCGCAACGGGTGTCGAGCTTCCTGAGCCCGCAACCGGCCGCGCCGGCCCAGCTGGTCCGGGCCGCCCCCGCTGCCAAGGTGCAGCTGGCTGCCGCCCATGGCGCGGATGCCGTCGAGATCGCGGGCAGCGACGCGGCGCATCGTCCGACGCGCCAGCAGAAAAACGTGACGAACTGGCTGTCGCGCCGCTATCGCGTGGCCGGCGACGCCGCCAACATGCTGGTCTCCACCGCCTACACCACGGCGCACGAGATCAAGCTGGACCCGTTGCTGATCCTGGCCGTGATGGCCATCGAATCCGGCCTGAATCCGTTCGCGGAAAGCCCGATGGGCGCGCAAGGCCTGATGCAGGTGATGTCCAAGGTCCACAGTGACAAGTTCGAGGAAGTCGGCGGCACCCAGGCCGCCCTGAATCCGGTCGCCAACATCCGTGTCGGCGCCCTGATCCTGAAGGATTACGTGAAGCGCACCGGCTCGGTCGAGGGCGCCCTCAAGAGCTACGTCGGCGCCGCCGCGGCGGACAACGACTCGGGCTACGGCTCGAAGGTCCTGGCCGAATTCCACCGCCTGAAGCAGGTTGCCGCCGGCAAGAACGTGCCGATCTACACCCAGCCGGCTCCGGCCCCTGCCCTGGCCCAGAAGTCGGCCCCGGCCGCGCCGAAGGCGGACAGCGCGGGCAGCGCCGAGACCGCGCAAGGCGCCACCCAGGGCGGCGAGACCGTCGCCGGCCTGTAAGTCAAAGTTCCTGGTCGAAAGCCACCGTTGGCGGGAGCCGCGGTGGCTTTCTTTTTTGTGTCGCGCCTCGGCATCCTCCAACAGATGAGTGGGCAAGCGGGCGAAAGGGCGACTGATAAATATATGCTCGTCGCTTGTGCCGATGCGCAATCTGCGAAAGCGGTGTCACCCTATGCGATGTACTCATGAAGCGTACACGCGATCAGCAATCGACCCGAAGCCCCCTACCTTGGCTATGTTGAAGCGGTCGACGCCGTGCTACGCCGCCGAACGAACGTACTTCCAGCAAACCATAATCCGGCTGCGAGCACGACAATTGGAATGGCCAGCGAGAGGATCACGGAAACGCAACCCAGAAGGTCGATTCCCTGACTTTGCGGGGCGCCAAGGTATGGAGCTAGCGTGTTATTGCAAAATTTAGCGCCCGTCTTCTGATCAATCATCAACGCCACTGCACTGTGGTTAGCAAAATTGATAACAACTAGCCACAGCGAAAAAACGAAAAGACATACCCCCAGGCTGCGGTATCGACTCGCGTTTCCTTACCCATTGGTAGGGTCGATTCTGGCAGTGAGAGGGTTGCCTAGCCGTAGCCACAAACAT
>CAJYQM010000182.1 GCA_913777025.1 uncultured Massilia sp.
CATCGGCACGCCGGTGTCGCGCCTGGACGGCGCCGACAAGGTGCGGGGCAGGGCGCCTTTCGCCGCCGAGTTCGCGCTCGAGCGCCTGGCCTATGCGGCGCTGGTCTTCAGCACCGTGCCCAGGGGCCGCATCGCCACCCTCGACACCGCCGCGGCGGAAAGCGCGCCCGGCGTCGTGCTGGTCATGACCCACAAGAATGCGCCGAAGATGAAGCCGATGCCGCTGTTCCTGACCGCGGAAAAGGCGGCCGCCGGCGAGGGCCTGGCCGTGTTCCAGGACGACCTGGTGCACTACAACGGCCAGCCGGTGGCGCTGGTGCTGGCCGAGACGCAGGAACAGGCCGACCACGCCAAGTCGCTGATCCGCGTGACTTATCTCACCGAGGCAGCCATCACCTCGCTGGAAGCGGCCAAGGCGCGTGGTTCGGAACCGGGCGCATTCATGGGCCAGCCGCTCAAGAAGGAAATCGGCGACGCCGAACGCGCGCTGGCGCAGGCCGCGCACAAGGTGGACGCCACCTACCGCACGCCGCGCTACAACCACAACGCGATCGAGCTGCACGCGGCCACGGTGGCCTGGGAAGGCGACACCCTGCGCATCCACGACGCCGCCCAGGCCGTGGCGCACACGGCGTGGTCGATGGCGCAGGTGTTCGGCATCAAGGAAGAACAGGTGCACGTCACCTCGCCCTTCGTGGGCGGCGCCTTTGGCGGCAAGGGCATGTGGCGCCACCAGGTGCTGGCCGCGGCGGCATCGAAGCTGGCCGGGCGGCCGGTGCGCATCATGCTGTCGCGCGAAGGCGTCTACCGCATCGTCGGCGGGCGCACGCTGACCGAGCAGCGGGTTGCGATCGGCGCCGGCACCGACGGCGGTTTCGAGGCCATGATCCACACCGGTGTCGTGCCCATGACCCGGCATAACAATTTTCCGGAGCCGTTCATCCTGGCGACGCAATGCCTGTACGCGGCCGGCAGCTTCAAGCTGGACGTGGAAACCGTGCGCATGGATGGCTTGCCCAACACTTTCATGCGCGCGCCGGGGGAGGCCGTCGGTACCTTCGCGCTCGAATGCGCGGTGGACGAACTGGCCGTGCAGATGGCGATGGATCCGATCGAGCTGCGCATCCGCAACGAGCCGGACAAGGGCCCGATCGAAGGCACGCCGTTCTCGGCACGCCACATCGTCGAGGCCTGGCGCATGGGCGCCGAGCGCTTCGGCTGGGACCGGCGCCACACGCAGCCGCGCATGCGCCGGGAAGGGGAGTGGCTGGTGGGCCTGGGCTGCGCCACCGCCACCTATCCCTACCACCGCATGCCGGGCGGGGCGGCGCGCATCACGCTCACCAGGGATGGCCGCGCGCACCTGGCCTTCGCGGCGCACGAGATGGGCATGGGCACCTCGACCACGCACGCCATGGTGGCGGCCGAGCGCCTCGGCCTGCCGCTCGAGCATGTGAGCGTGGCCTATGGCGACTCGGCGCTGCCCGGCGTGATCCTGGCCGGCGGCTCGCAGCAGACGGCGTCGGTGGGCCATGCCGTGATCGAGGCCCAGCGCGAACTGGTGAAGGCGTTGCTGAAACTGGCCGGCAAGGATTCGCCGCTGCACGGCCTCGCACCGAAGGACGTCGCGGCGCGCGACGGCGGCCTGTGCAAGGCGGACGAGCCGCAGCGCTTCGAGCCTTATACCGCGCTGCTCGAGCGCGCCGGGCGCGAGGAGATCAGCGCCGAAGGCAGCGCGCCCCCGCCGCTGGAAACCATGCACTGGTCGATGCATTCCTTCGGCGCGATCTTCTGCGAAGCGCGCGTCAACGTGGTGACCGGCGAGCCGCGCGTGACCCGGCTGCTGGGCGCCTTCGATTGCGGCCGCATCATCAATTCCAAGACCGCAGCCAGCCAGTTCCGCGGCGGCATGATCATGGGGATGGGCATGGCCCTGATGGAAGAGACCCAGGTCGACGAGCGCAGCGGCCGCATCATGAACCCGAGCCTGTCCGAGTACCACGTGCCGGTGCACCTGGACGTACCCGACATCGAGGTCATGTGGACCGACATACCCGACCCGCATGCGCCGATGGGCGCGCGCGGCATCGGCGAGATCGGGATCACCGGCACCAGCGCGGCGATCGCCAACGCCATCTACAACGCCTGCGGCGTGCGCGTGCGCGACCTGCCGATCACGCTCGACAAGCTGGCGGGGGCGTAGAGCCGCCGTCGCCGTTGCCGGTGACGCCGTTGCCGCTGACGCCGTTGCGGCCATTGCGCTTGCTGGCGTACATGGCGGCATCGGCGGCGTGCAGCAGGTCGCGCGTGCTGGTGCCGTCCTCGGGGAATCGGCTGATGCCGATGCTTGCCGATACCGCAAGGCGCTGGCCGCCGTAGTCGAAAGGCTGCGTGGCCGCGCACAGCACGGCCGCGGCCACGCTCTCGAGTGCCGCGCGGGCGGTGCCGGGTGGCGACAGCAGCGCGAATTCGTCGCCGCCCAGGCGCCCGAGACGCCAGTCCGGCGGTGCAAGCCGGCGCAGGCGGCGCGCGAACTCGGTCAGCACCACGTTGCCGGCCTCGTGGCCGAAGGCATCGTTGACCGGCTTGAACTGGTCCAGGTCGACGTACAGCACGCCGAAGGATTGTGCCGCCGGCGCGCTCGCGCACAGCTGGTCGAGATGGTCGTAGAAATGGCTGCGGTTGGACAGGCCCGTCATCTCGTCGGTCTGGGCGAGGACGCGGATGCGCGCCTGCTGGGCCATGCGCTCGACGGCCTGGGCGATCATCGCCGAGATCGACCTGGCCAGGCCGGGCAACTGGGCGTCGTGCTGGCGCTGCTGGTCGCTGAAGAATTCCAGTACGCCGGGCCGCACCAGGCGCCCGTCCGCGGCGACGAAGGTGACCGGGAAAAAGTAGGCCGACCGCAGGCCGCAGGCGCGCGCCACGTCACGGCGCAGCAGGGCCGGGGCGGCCGGCGCATGTTCGAGCCAGCGCGCTTCGCCATCGGCCCAGACCCCGCCGACCAAGCCCTCGCCGGGCCGCATCGCCAGCGCGAGGCTGGCGCGCCGGAAGGGCGCCAGCGCGCGCCGCGGCGCATGCCAGGCATGGCGGCAGTGCAGCATCGCATCCGGCGTATCCGCATCTTCCAGCGCCCAGTACGCGCCCCATTCCCAGCCCAGCTCTTCGCACACCAGTTGCAGGATCTTGAGCACCACCTCTTCCATGCTGTCGCTGGCGATCAGGTAGCGGGTCAGCGCGAAGTTGAAGCGCTCGCGCACGGCCGCGTGCCTGGCCGCGGTGACGTCGACCAGGATGCCGGCTACCACGATACCGCCTTCCAGGGGCGCCACCGCTTGCAGGCGCAGCCAGCGCACGCCCTCGCCGCGGCGCACCCGGAATTCGCAGTCGGCGCCATCGTCGCCGGCCGTGATGCGCTCCAGCGTGGCCCGCACCAGGGCCCGGTCC
>CAJYQM010000183.1 GCA_913777025.1 uncultured Massilia sp.
AATACGCGAGGTAAAGGAGGGGTGCTAGGCACGCCGTGGCCACGCAAAGCGTCGCCACGAGGGGCTTCGCGACGTGGCGCGTGGGTGGTCATTTCTTTTCCGCTTTGGCTTTCGCCACCAGGCTATCCATCACCTGCAGCGCGGCCTGCTGGCGCTGCGCCTCGGGTGCTTCGCCCATCGCATGCGAAGGCGAGGTCACCCAGCGGCCGTCGATCACGATCATCGGCCAGCGGTCGACGGCGTAGCTGTCCATCATGGCGTCGGCGCGGCGCAGCTTGGCCGGCATGCCGAAGGAACGCCAGGTTTCGAGGAATTTCGCGCGGTCGATGCCGTTCTTCGCGATCCAGTCGAACACTTCCTCGTCGCTGGCCAGGCGCAGGTGCTGGACGTGCATCGCGTCGAACACCTTCTGGTGGTATTGATCGAGCAGGCCCATCGCCTCCAGCGTGAAGAACAGGCGCTGCTGCGGCAGCACACGGGCGCCGGCGGACACGTGCACGCGCTTGAACACGATGTTGTCGCCCTGCTGCCTGACCCAGCTCTCGAGCTTCGGTTCGAAGGCGTAGCAGTGCGGGCAGTAATAGGCGAAGAACTCGATGACTTCGACGCGCTTGCCGGTGTCCGTCGGCTGCGGCGAGGGCAGGGCCAGGTACTGGCTGCCCGGCTGCGGCTCGGCCGCGAAGCTGCCGGCGCCGGCCGCGAGGCCGAGGAGGGCGATGCAGAACAGGCGGCGCAAAGCGCGCATATCAAGTCCTTTCAGGAGGGTCAGCGCTGGTTGCGCACGATGGCGACGTCCACGCCGCTGTCGAGCAGCTTGGCGCGCGCCTTGTTCATGGATTCGACCTGGTTGAACGGACCCAGGCGCACGCGGTGCAGTACGCCGCTGTCGCTGGTGTGGTCGCTGATCGTGGTTTCGAAACCGAGCAGGGCCAGCTTGGCGCGGGTGGCTTCGGCGTCCGACATGTTGCGGAAGGCGCCGAACTGCAGGTAATAGATGGTCTTGTCGCCACCCGACGCCGGCGAGGAAGCGGACGAAGACGTCGACGGCGCCGCCGAAGCGACGGCCGCACGCGGTTCGGCGCGCGCCTGCGGCTTCGGCTCGGCCGGCTCGCGCATCCCGGCGATGGCCTGGCCCAGCGGATCGTCCGACGGCGGCTGCGCCGGAGCGGGCGCCGGCGAAGGCGCGGGTGCCGGTTCCGGCCGGTTGCTGCGCGCTGCCGCCCGTTCCGTGACTTCCTCGTTGGCGCGGCGCGCCGCGTCGCGGTTGCCGTACATCGGCTTGTTCGGATCGAGCGCCTGGCCCGGTGCCGGGTCGGCCGGACGGCCGGCCTTCACGGTCTTGTCGGTAAAGGGAGACGCGCCCTTGGTGATGGTGAGCGCCACCGCCACCGCGATGCCCAGGCCGATGACCAGCCCGATGATGAGGCCAGTGAGCGTGCTGCCGCGCTGGCGCAGGGGAGAACGAAAGGAAGCGTGAAGACCGGTCATGTGGTACGGGTTACGGTGTTGTCGTTGGGGTGCTTGCAGTTGGATTGCTTACATCTTCTCCGGCGCCGAGACGCCGATCAGGGCCAGGCCGTTGCGCAGCACCTGGCGGGTAGCAAGGGCCAGGGCCAGGCGCGCCAGCTTCAGGGGCTCGTCGTCGTCCAGCAGCCACTTGTGCGCGAAATAATAGCTGTGCAGTTCGCCGGCCAGTTCGCGCAGGTAGAACGCGACCTGGTGCGGGCCCAGCTCGGCCTGGGCACGGGCCAGCATCTCCGGGTAGGCGGCCAGCTTGGCCAGCAGGCTCGCCTCGTGCGGCTGGGTCAGCGGCGACAGGTCGACATGCGCCAGGCTCGCCACGTCGCCGCCCCAGTTGGCCAGCGCCGAGCAGATGCGCGCGTGGGCGTACTGCACGTAGTAGACCGGGTTTTCGTCGTTGGTGGCCAGCGCGACGTCGACGTCGAACACGAATTCGGTGTCGGCCTTGCGCGAGATCAGGAAGAAGCGTACGGCGTCGCGGCCGCGGGTGACGTCGCCGTTGCCCGACCATTCGATCAGGTCGCGCACGGTCACGTAGGAACCGGCGCGCTTGGAGATCTTGACCTCCTCGCCGCCCTTCATGACGGTGACCATCTTGTGCAGCACGTAGTCGGGGTAGCCCTGCGGGATGCCGATATTCACCGCCTGCAGGCCGGCGCGTACGCGCGCGATGGTGCCGTGGTGGTCGCTGCCCTGGATGTTGATGGCCTGGTCGAAGCCGCGCTTGAACTTCTGGATGTGGTAAGCGACGTCCGGCACGAAATACGTGTAGGTGCCGTCGGACTTGCGCATCACGCGGTCCTTGTCGTCGCCGTAGTCGGTGGTCTTCAGCCACAGCGCACCGTCCTGCTCGTAGGTGACGCCGGCGTCGACCAGCGCCTGCACGGCGGCTTCGACCTTGCCGTCGCTGTAGAGCGAGGACTCCAGGTAATAGTTGTCGAACTTGACGCCGAAGGCTTGCAGGTCCTGGTCCTGCTCGTTGCGCAGGTAGGTGACGGCGAAGCGGCGGATCGATTCGATGTCGTCGATGTCGCCGCTGGCGGTGGCAGGCGCGCCGTCGCTGGCGGACACGGTCTTCTTCGCCAGGAAGTCGGCGGCGATGTCGGCGATGTAGTCGCCATTGTAGGCCGACTCGGGCCATTCGGCGTCGCCCGGCTTGAAGCCGCGTGCGCGCGCCTGCACCGAGTTGGCCAGCGTGGCGATCTGGACGCCGGCGTCGTTGTAATAGAACTCGCGGGTCACCTGGTGGCCCTGGGATTCGAACAGCGAGGACAGGGCGTCGCCCAGCGCGGCCTGGCGGCCGTGGCCGACGTGCAGCGGGCCGGTCGGGTTGGCCGACACGAATTCGATGATCGCATGGTGGCCGGCACCCGACGTGCCGCGGCCGTAGTCTTCACCCTGCTGCAGGATGGTGCGCGCCACCGACTGCTTGGCGGAGGCAGCCAGGCGCAGGTTGATGAAGCCCGGGCCGGCCACGTCGGCCGATTCGACCAGGCCGGCGGCCTTCGGGTCGGCCAGTAGAAAGGCGACCAGGCGGGTGGCCAGTTCGCGCGGATTGGTCTTGAGCGGCTTGGCCAGCTGCATCGCGATATTGCAGGCGATATCGCCGTGGGAAGGATCGCGCGGACGCTCCAAAACAATATTGGGCGTCAGTTCGGTGCCGGCGACGATCGGTGCCAGCGCGGCCTGGAACAGGGCGGCGATATCTTGTTTTTGTTGAGCAAGCATGGACAGTGGTCAGAAATATAATTAAGCGGGTGGCAAAGCCACGGGCAAACAGCGACCATTATACTGGTTTGGCGCAAGGCGGATACGCTTGGAGGCTTGCCATAAAGCTTCGTTTAAGCCTGCGCAACGCCGACCCGTTACAATGTGCGTCTTTCTGTATTGATTGTCTTGCCATGACCGAAAAGCGCCCGACGCTCACCCTCAAACCCAAGGCCAAGGCCGCCAACAAGGCGGGCGCCGCCAAGCGTGCCGACGCCGCACGGCCGGGCCAGCCGGTCATGGCCGGGCGCGGGCCGAGCCGGACCGGGCCGCGTCCGCAGGGGCAGCGCCAGCAGGAAGCCCGTGCGCAGGAATCCCGCTCACCGGAAGCCCGTATGCCGGAAGCCCGTATGCCGGAAGCCCGTATGCCGCGCCAGGATGCGCCCCAGGCACCCCAGCCGCCCCGGACGCCGCAGCCCGCGCGCGAACCGGCGCCGCAAGCCGTGCGCGCCCCCGCGCCGCGTGCCGACGAGACCCGCCTGCGCCACAGCCACGAGCTCAGGAACCCGGTCCAGCTCGACTATCGTCCCGACCTGAAACCCGACGCGCTGGCCTTTGCCCTGCTGGGCGCGGCCAGCAGCCTGGCCCGGGTGCGGGCCGGCACCGCGCTGCCGCAGGCGCTGGCCGAGGTGGCCCAGGCCTATGACGCCACGCCGCAGGCGCGCGGCGCGATGCAGGACATCGCCTACCGCAGCATGCGCCAGCTGGGCCGCAGCGAAACCCTGCTCGGCATGATGACGAGCAAGGCGCCCGAGCCGCCCATGCTGGCAGGCCTGCTGTACGCGGCGCTGGCGCTGCTCGATCCGATCGATGGCGAACCGCCTTATGAAACCTTTACCGTGGTCGACCAGGCGGTCGGCGCGGCCGCGGCCCACCCGGACTTCGCCCATGCCAAGGCGATGGTGAACGCGGTGCTGCGCCGCTTCCTGCGCGAGCGCGAACAGCTGGTGCAGGCGGCGCTGCGCGAGCCGCTGGCGCGCTGGAATTACCCGCAGTGGTGGATCGACGCGGTCCGCGCCGCCTACCCGCAGGCGTGGGAACAGGTGCTCGCGGCCGGCAACGTGCAGCCACCGCTGACCCTGCGCGTGAACCGCCGCAGGACCGATGTGGATGCATACTTGCAGGTGCTGCGTGACGCAGGCATGGACGCGACCCGGGTCGGGCCGTCGGCGCTGCGCCTGGCGGTGCCGGTGGGCGTGACCCAGATTCCCGGCTTCGAACAGGGCCTGGTGTCGGTGCAGGATGCCGGCGCCCAGCTGGCCGCGCCACTGCTGGACCTGCGCGACGGCATGCGCGTGCTCGACGCCTGCGCCGCCCCCGGCGGCAAGAGCGGCCACATCCTGGAACTGGCCGACGTGGAGCTCACCGCGCTCGACGTCGACGGGCGCCGCCTGGCCCGCGTCGAGCAGAACCTGCAGCGCCTGGACCTGCGCGCGAACGTGGTAGCCGGCGCCGCGGAAGAGCGCGGCTGGTGGGACGGCCGTCAATACGATCGCATCCTGGCCGACGTGCCCTGCACGGCCTCCGGTATCGTAAGGCGCCACCCGGACATCCGTTGGTTGCGTCGCAAGAGCGATACCCACCAACTTGCAACACTTTCCTCGAAAATACTCGACAATCTTTGGCAGATGCTCCGGCCCGATGGTAAATTGCTGTTCGTGACATGTTCGCTCTGGCCGCAGGAATCGGAAGCGCAGGCCGCCGCCTTCGCGGTGCGCCACGGTGCGGTCCGTCTTGATGCGCCGGGCCAGTTGCTTCCACGAAGCAGTGCCGGGCAAGATCATGATGGTCTGTTCTATGCCCTTTTCCAAAAGCCTGGGGCGGCGTCCTCCCGATAATGCTTTTGTAAGGCTCTGGCCCTAGTGACTGTACGATTTTTCCGCCTCCTCGCCTGCCAGCTGATGCTGGTGTTCGCGTGCGTCACGGCACAGGCGGCCGACGGGATCGACATCACCCGTAACACCATCGAATCGACCGAGGCCGGCTACCGCCTCGACGCCGTTTATGAGTTCGACCTGAACGTCGGCCTGCAGCAGGCGCTGCAGGGCGGGATGCCGCTGTATTTCACCACCGAGATCGAGATGACGCGCCCGCGCTGGTACTGGACCGACGACCGCGCCGTCTTTACGCGGCGCACCGTGCGCCTCGATTACGACGTGCTGGCGCGGGTCTACCACGTGGTGGTGGCGGGCAGCCTGCAGCAGACCTGGGATACGCTGGAGGAGGCGCTGCGCGCCGTCAAGCGTCCGCCGCGCTGGCTGGTCGCGTCCAGGGGCGACCTCAAGCCCGGCGAATCCTACAACGTGACCCTGCGCATGTTCATGGACCGCGAATACCTGCGCAAGCCGCTCCAGATCGATGCCCTCAACAATTCCGAGTGGCGTCTCACCTCGCACAAGAAGACGTTCACCTACCGTGCGGAGTAAAACACCGTCATGACCAAGGCCCTGCGCTATGCACTCGTGGTGGGCAGCGCGATCGCCCTGATCCTGCTGTTCCTGCTTGCCTCGGCGTCCGACAACTCGGGCTTCCTGGAACGCTACTTCTCGGTGCTGCTGGGCGTGACCGTCACCGTCGCCGCCGTCATGCTGCTGCTGGTGATCGTCAACCTGGCGCGCCTGTATTCGCGCTACAAGGCGGGCCGCTTCGGCTCGCGCCTGATGGCGCGCCTGGTGCTGCTGTTCGCCGGCATCGGCATCCTGCCCGGCCTGGTGATCTTCATGGTGTCGGTGATGTTCGTGTCGCACTCGATCGAATCCTGGTTCGACGTCAAGATCGAAGCCGCCCTCGACTCCGGCCTGAAGCTGGGCCAGGCGGCGGTCGACGAAGCCTTGAGCGACCTCGGCGCCTCGGCCACCACCATCGCCACCACGCTGGCGGGGCAGGGCGACGAAGGCGCGCGCATCGTGCTGGCGCGCACCATCGACGACGGCATGCAGAGCGCGATGCTGCTGTCGGCCGACGGCAAGCTGCTGGCCACCGCCGGCGAGGAGCGCCACGGCGGCATCGGGCTTGGCCTCGATCCCGACCTGCCCACCGCGCAGATGCTCAAGCAGGCCGCCATGCCGGGCGGCTATGCCCGCACCGAGGGCGCCAGCGGCCGCGATTTCCACGGCAACGGCGCCGCGCCCGACCAGCACAACGGCCTGGACGCCGCCACCGGCCTGCGCCTGCGCGTGGTGGTGATCGTGCCGGACCCGCCCGGGGTGGCGCCGCGCTACCTGCAATTGATGCAGGGCGTGCCGGTGAACCTGGCCTCGAACGCCGAGGTGCTCAGCACCGCCTATACCGAATACCGCGAACGCTCCGAATCGCGCACCGGCCTGCGCAAGATGTACATCGGTTCGCTCGTGCTGACCCTGCTGCTGGCGATCTTCGGCGCCATCGGCGGCGCCTTCCTGATCGCCAGCAACCTGGCCCAGCCGCTGCTGGTGCTGGCCGAGGGCACGCGCGCGGTGGCCGAGGGCGATCTGTCGCCGCGCCCGATCGTCGAGACCAACGACGAACTCGGTACCCTGACCCAGTCCTTCAACGCCATGACCGGCCAGCTGTTCGAAGCCCGGTCCGCGGTGGAGCGCAACCGCGCCGCGCTGGAATCCGCCAAGGCCCACCTGGAATCGGTGCTCGCCAACATGTCGGCCGGCGTGATCGTGCTCGACGCCGACGGCCTGGTGGTCAATTCGAACGATGCCGCCCACCGCATCCTGCAAGTCGGCATCGCCGCCCTGGCCGGCCGTCCGCTGGTCGCGATCGAGGGCCTGGAAGCCTTTGCCGGCGCCGTCACGCGCGCGTTCTCGGCGCAGAGCGCGCAAAGTGCCGCCGGCCGCCGCCGCGACCGCTCCTACTGGCAGCAGCAGATCGAGATCCCGCGCCGTCCCGGCACCGAGGACGACCACGACATCACGCTGCTGGCGCGCGGCTCGCGCCTGCCGGTGGGCGTGGGCAGCGGCTTCATCGTGGTGTTCGACGACATCTCCGACGTGATCTCGGCCCAGCGCTCGGTGGCCTGGGGCGAGGTCGCGCGGCGCCTGGCGCACGAGATCAAGAACCCGCTGACGCCGATCCAGCTGTCGGCCGAACGCATGCAGATGAAGC
Source organism: uncultured Massilia sp. (assembly GCA_913777025.1). Taxonomy (GTDB): domain Bacteria; phylum Pseudomonadota; class Gammaproteobacteria; order Burkholderiales; family Burkholderiaceae_D; genus Telluria. The sequence goes on from CAJYQM010000183.1 coordinate 7,384, forward strand.
TGGCCGACCGCCTCGACCCGCAGGGCGCGGAATTGCTGCGCAAGGGCACCGACACCATTGTCAACCAGGTCGACGCCATGAAGCGCATGGTCGACGACTTCCGCGACTACGCCAAGGCGCCGCCGGCGGTGCTGTCGCCGCTCGACCTGAACGACCTGATCGGGCAGATCCTCAACCTGTACCTGGCCGAGGACGATTCCGACGTGATCCACGCCGTGCTGGCGCCGAACCTGCCCAGGGTGATGGGCGACGCCACCCAGCTGCGCCAGGTGATCCACAACCTGCTGCAGAACGCCCAGGACGCGCTGGCCGACCGCCCGCCGCAGGATGCCGAACCGCGCGTCGACGTGGTCACCGAGGCGATCCACTACGTCGGCGCCGACGGCGGCACCGGCACCGCGGTGCGCCTGGCGATCGTCGACAATGGCCCCGGCTTCGCACCGAAAATCCTGTCGCGCGCCTTCGAACCCTATGTCACTTCCAAGGCCCGCGGCACCGGTCTCGGCCTGCCGATGGTGAAGAAGATCATCGACGAACATGGCGGCCGGATCGAGGTTGCCAACCGTTCGGACGGATCTGGCGCTTCGGTCTCGATTTTACTGTTAAAGTTAGCACCAGAGGCGAACTTGGCCGCGAATTTGGAGGACGCGTGATTCGCGCATAAAATCTTGGCTGTGAACGTAGCGTTAACGAAGGCAGAATAAGAGATGGCGAACATACTCGTAGTGGACGATGAAATGGGAATCCGGGAGCTGCTCTCGGAAATCCTGGGCGACGAGGGTCACGCGGTCCAGCTGGCAGAAAACGCGCAGCAGGCGCGTCAGGCACGCCAGCAGGGCGCGCCCGACCTGGTGCTGCTCGACATCTGGATGCCGGATACCGACGGCGTCACCCTGCTCAAGGAATGGCAGCGCGACGGCCTGCTTACCATGCCGGTGATCATGATGTCCGGCCATGCCACCATCGACACCGCAGTCGAAGCGACCCGCATCGGTGCGATGAACTTCCTGGAAAAACCGATCGCCCTGCAAAAACTGCTGAAGGCGGTGCAGCAGGGCCTGGCCCGTGGCCAGGAGGTGGCGCGCGCACCGGCGCTGGCGCCGCGGCCGTCGATCCCGATGTCGGCCTCCATTCCGGTGCCGGAACCGAGCACGCAGGCCCAGCCGATGTACGCGCCGCAGCAGCCGCAGGGCGGCGCCATGGGGGCGTCGATGGGCCTGGCGCGCTCGGGCGGCAACGGCGAGGCGCATGCCCACGGCTACACCCTGTCCTTCGACCTGCCGCTGCGCGAAGCGCGCGACGCCTTCGAGCGCATGTACTTCGAGCACCACCTCGGCCGCGAAGGCGGCTCCATGACGCGCGTGGCGGAAAAGACCGGGCTGGAGCGCACCCACCTGTACCGCAAGCTGAAGCAGCTGGGCGTGGAGCCGGGCAAGCTGGGCAAGAAGAACGTCCAGTAAGCCGGACCGCATGCCGATGACGACTGCCGCAACGCCGGCGCGCGTGGCCACGACCCTGGTCACGGGGCCGGCCGCCGCGGCGCGCGAACGCGCGATCTTCGAACACCTGCAGACGTCCCACCCGGGCTTGCAGGTCGTGATCCTGGAAGGCCTGGCACCGGGCCATTCCCCCCTCGATTCCCTGCCTCCGAACGTGCAGCTTGCGCGGATCGCGCCCGGTTGCCTGTGCTGCAGCGGCAATCTGGTTTTGCGTGTAACATTGAATCGCATGCTGCGCCAACGCCCCGGACGCCTGTTCATCGGCGTTGCCCGCAGCGAGCATCTTGATCAGTTGCGATCGTGGCTGCAGGCCGAGCCATACGATCAGCTGTTGACGCTGACCCCGGACCTTCAAGTCTGAAACGCAGCCGTTTGCGGCAGTCGCTTGACTACTTGAAATCGTCTGGATCAGCCCCACCTTTTCGTTGAAGTTGATACAAAAAAGTGGAATGCAAGCCGTCCGCCGCCGGGCGGCACTTCGCAAATCTGATCGAGTGAAGGAGTCATCATGAACATGATCTATAACAGCGAACAGTACAGCGTCGTCGAGTTTGGCGTCGACCATAACCTCGAAGCGCTGCGCTTCGGCGGCTATGAGATCGTCGACAAATCCGGCCGTCGCGAAGCATTCATCGGCGGCAAACTTGCACAGTCGTTCCGGCGTGACGTGAACAACCTGATCGCAAGCGAACCGACGATGGAAGAGATCGACGACTTCCTGGGTTCCTACGATACCCTGATGAGCCAGCCGGTCGTACTGCATTGACAAGTTCCACCCCCGGGCCCGTTCCAGTAACCGGCCCGGCCCGCTGTTCCCTGATCCCTCCATTTTCCGCGCACCATTCAGGGCGCACCCATCTGCTGAATATCAATCGTGCATGGTAAGCTTGGCCCATGTGCCAGCTACTCGCGATGAATTGCAATGTCCCTACCGACATTGTCTTTAGTTTTACCGGCTTCGCCCACCGCGGCGGCCGCACCGATACCCACCACGACGGCTGGGGCATCGCCTTTTTCGAAGGGGCGGGCGTACGCCATTTCGTCGACCACCAGGCCGCCGTCGCCTCGCCGATCGCCGAGCTGATCAAGCGCTACCCGATCA
>CAJYQM010000184.1 GCA_913777025.1 uncultured Massilia sp.
AAGGCAGCACGCTGGACGAGGCTGCCATGCCAACCGCGCTGCGCGACCGCGAGCGGCGCCTGTTCACGACGACGGTCGCGCTGCCGTCCCCGCTGCCATGAAGCGCGCGCCCGTCCGCCGCCAGTGCGGCCTGGCCCTCGTCTGCGCACTGATGCTGCTGCTCGGCGCCATGCTGCTCGGCCTGTCGGTGGCGCGCGCCGCCTTCGGCAACATGGCGTCGGCGCGCCACGAACGCGAGCGCATGCTGGCCCGCGCCGCAGCCGAGACGGCGCTGCTGGATGCCCAGGCCGATATCGGCGGCGGCGCCCAGCCCGGCTCCGAGCGGGCCGGCTGGTTCGCGGCGGGCTCGGGTGGCTTTGTCGATGGCTGTGGACAGGGCAGCCAGGACCTTGGCCTGTGCCTGCCCGCGGCCGCGGCGATGCCGGCAGCATGGCAGGTGGCCGACCTGGCCGCGGCGGACAGCCCGCTGCGGGTGCCTTATGGGCGCTACACCGGTGCGGCGTTCGCCGTGGGCGGCGGCTTGCTGCCGGTGCGCCTGCCGGCTTACCTCATCGAGCGGCTGGCGCCGGCCTGGACCGGGCCGCCGGCGGGAACGGTCTACCGCATCACGGCAATCGGCTTCGGCACCCGAGAGACGGTGCAGGTCGTGCTGCAGGCGCTGTACCGCAGGTTGCCGGCGGCTGCAGCTGCCGGGAACGGCAGCGTTCCCGAGACTGGCGGCGGCCCTGGCAGTGCCAGCGGCACCAGCGACGGCAGCGGCGCAGGCGCGGACCCAGCGCAGGAAGCCGGCGCCGACGGCAAGGACACGCCGGCCGGCCCGCCGTCCGGTCCGGCGCAAGCGGCCGACCTGCCCGCAGGCCGCATCGCCTGGCGCGAAATCGGCAACTGGACGGCGCTGCATGCGCAAGCCATCAAATAAAGGAGGCAACATGGAAGAGCAGCGCGGATTCACCCTGATCGAAATGCTGATCGTGCTGGCCATCGCAGGCATCCTGGCCTCGATCGCCTTGCCCAACTACACCAGTTACATCGCGCGCACCAGGCGCACCGAGGGGCAGGTGGCGCTGGTCGAAGCCATGCAGCGCCAGGAACGCTACTTCGGCCGCCACAACAGCTACGTCGAATTCTCGGCGGCGTCGAGCGATACGCAGGCGCCGGACTTCCCCTGGTGGTCGGGTGCGCGGCCGGCCGCCAGCGCCTACGAACTCGAGGGCCGCGCCTGTCCGGGGCGCGCGCTGCAGGACTGCATCGAGATCCGTGCCCGGCCCGGCACGGAGCGGGTCGACGCCAGCTTCCGCGACCCGGACTGCGGCGAGCTGTCGCTCGACAGCTTCGGCAACCAGGGCGCGCAGGGCGGGGCGGCCGCGCGTTGCTGGCCATGAAACAAGGAGCCTTGAAACAAGGGGCCATGAAACAAGAGGGCATGAAACAACGGGCCATGAAGCAGCGTGGCGGCGCGCCGGCCGGCTTTTCCCTGGTCGAGCTGCTCGTCGTGCTGGCGGTCGCCGGGGTCCTGCTGGCGCTGGCGGCGCCCGACCTGGGCACGACGATCCGGCGCCTGCAGCTCAAGAGTGCCAGCGCCGACCTGTTCGCGGCGCTCGGCGTGGCGCGCAGCCAGGCGATGGCGCGCGGGGAATTGGTCAAGCTGCTGCCGCGCGATGGCGGCGGGGCCGACTGGCGCAGCGGCTGGCGCGTCTTCATCGACCGCGACGGCGATGGCCAGCCGGGGCCGGCCGATACCCTGATCGCCGAGCATGGCCCGCTGCCGGCCGGGGTGGCGGTCGCCTTTGCCTTCACGAGCCCTGCGCCGCCTTACTATATCGCCTACAATGGCGCCGGGCGCAGCTGCGGCGACACCAACAGCGCGCAAGCGCGCTACGGGACGCTGTCCCTGTTCCACGGCGGCGCGATCCGCCGTATTAAAATCAACATGCTGGGCCGGGCACGCCTGTGCGATCCCGCGCGCGATGCCACCTGCGAGGGCGCCCAGGCACCGCCGGGCGCCTGAGGCGCGCCCGGTCTGAACGAAAGACATTGTGCAAAAGATACTGAGCGACAGCGAAGGCATGGCACTGGCCCTGGAATGGGCCGCCAAGGGCATGTACATCACCGCGCCGAATCCGCGCATCGGCTGCGTGATCGTGCGCGACGGCGACGTCATCGGCGCCGGCCACACCCAGCCGGCTGGGCAGGCCCATGCCGAGATCCAGGCCATGCGCGATGCCCGGGCGCGCGGCCAGGACGTGCGCGGCGCCACCGCCTACGTCACGCTCGAACCCTGCAGCCACTACGGGCGCACGCCGCCGTGCTCCAGTGCACTGGTGCAGGCCGGGCTGGGTCGCGTGGTGGCCGCGATGGTCGACCCGAACCCGCTGGTGGCGGGACGCGGCATGGCACAGCTGGAAGCGGCCGGCATCGCCGTCAGCTCGGGGCTGATGGCCGGGCAGGCGTATGAACTGAACATCGGCTTCTTCAATCGCATGCGTTTCGGGAAGCCCTGGGTGCGCATGAAGACGGCCGCCAGCCTGGACGGCATCACGGCGCTGGACAGCGGTGAGAGCCAGTGGATCACCAGCCCGGAGGCACGCGCCGATGGCCACGCCTGGCGCGCGCGCGCCGGCGCCATCCTGACCGGCATCGGCACCGTCAAGGCGGACGATCCGCAGCTGACCGTGCGCGGCATCGACACGCCCTTGCCGCCGCGCCGCGTGATCGTCGACAGCCGGCTCGAGATCGACATGGATGCGCGCATCCTGCAGGGCGAGCCGTGCTGGATCGTGGCCGCCGCGCCGGATGCGGACAAGGAAGCGCGGCTGCGCGCGGCCGGGCACGAGGTGATCCTGCTGCCGAACGCGTCGGGCAAGGTCGACCTGCCGGCGCTGATGCTGGAGCTGGGCCGGCGCGAGATCAACGAGCTGCACGTCGAGGCCGGGTCCAAGCTGAACGCCTCGCTGCTGCGCGAAGGCTGCGTCGACGAATTGCTGGTCTACCTGGCGCCCAGCGTGATCGGCCAGGGACAGGGCATGTTCGCGCTGCCCGCGCCGGCGCGCCTGGCCGACAAGATCGCGCTGCGCTTCCATGACGTGCAGCAGGTCGGACCCGACCTGCGCATCCTGGCGCGCTTCGCAGCGAAAGAATCAATCGAACAATCGTAAAACGAAGGGATAGGGCTGTATGTTTACTGGAATCGTCGCTGCCGTCGGCAGCATCAAGTCGGTCAAGCCTCTGGAAGGCGGCTCGTTCGCAGGCGTGCGCCTGGACATCGACGCGGGCGGCCTCGGCCTGGAAGACGTGGCGCTGGGCGACTCGATCGCGATCAACGGCGCCTGCATGACCGTGGTCGAAAAGAACGGCAATGCGTTCGCGGTCGACGTCTCGCGCGAGAGCCTGAACCGCACTGCGGGCCTGGACCAGCCGGGCGAAGTCAACCTGGAAAAGGCGCTGACCCTGGCCGAGCGCCTGGGCGGCCACCTGGTCTCCGGCCACGTCGACGGGCTGGGCACGGTGCACAGCTTCGAGCCGGTCGGCGAATCGTACAAGCTGGTCGTCGACGCGCCTCACGAGCTGGGCAAGTACCTGGCCTACAAGGGTTCGGTGGTGGTGAACGGCGTGTCGCTGACCGTCAACACCGTCGAGGACCTCGCCGCGCAGGACGAAGCCGCCGCCTGCTGCCGTTTCTCGATCAACCTGATCCCGCACACGATCGCCGTGACCACGCTGAAGCACCTGCATGCCGGCGCGTGCGTCAACCTGGAAATCGACCTGATCGCGCGCTATGTCGAGCGCATGCTGAGCGCGGCCAAGGTGTAATTTCCCGGCGCCCACCGCGCCGATCCTCCCGCATTTCGCGTAGACTGCCCGCTGGCAATTTTGTCAGCCGGGCAGCGTACGCGCACGCCTGTCTTGACATCGCTGCCGGCCCAGGACCAGACGATAACAAGGACACGAGATGAAACAGGAAACCACCCACGCTTGGCTGCGTGCGGGAACATTGATCACCCTGCTGGCCGCGGCCGGCATCTGTTCGGCGGACGCCGGTGCCATGCGCAATTACCGCGCGCTGGCGATGACGGCGGACGGCGGGCGCCTCGCCGCGATCGAGACGGTCGACGGCGAGCAGGCCGCGCCGCAGGTCACGGTGCGTGATACCGCCAGCGGCAGGATCACGGCGCGCTACGAGAGCGTCGATTGCGGCGG
>CAJYQM010000185.1 GCA_913777025.1 uncultured Massilia sp.
ATAAAATGTATGCACAGGGTCGTGTGTCTTATCAAGTTATAATTGCCCGGTTCTGGTGCCCGCACGCACTTCATGCGTGCAGTTAAACGGGAAACACGGAGCGCCCCGCCTGCGCTGGTGCGCCAACGTGTGCTGCCCCCGCAACGGTAAGCAGGCGCCGCCTTGAATGGCGGCAGGCTGTTCCGACAACCACTGTGCTGCGCACAGGAAGGTGGAACCGTCTCGCTTGCAAGCCCGGATACCGGCCAGGACAGGGGGAAGCCCGGCGCGTTGCGCCGCTTCCATGACACGACCGGCATGCGGGGACGCGCGCCGGCGCAACGATCCAAGACTTATATCCAATGAATCCTGCTGTTGTTTCCGGCACCGCACTCGCCGTGCGTCCGCTCGCGCTGGCCTGCGCCGCCGCTTTCTCGCTGTTCACCGCCGGCGCCGCCTGCGCCCAGGACAATCCGTCCACTATCGTCATCACCGGTGCCCGCTTCCCGAGCGACGCCGCGCTGCAGCCGATCGGCGCCACCGTCATCACCCAGGACGACATCCGCCGCGCCGGCGTGAACGACGTCAATTCGGCGATCCGCAAGATCGGCGGCGTGTTCGGCCGCCAGAGCCTGGACGGCTCGCCCGACTTCGCGCTCGACCTGCGCGGCTTCGGCACCAACAGCGCCCAGAACATGGTGATCCTGGTCGACGGCGTGCGCCTGAACGAGAACGAACTGACGAATTCGGTACTGTCGACCATCGCGATCGACACCGTCGAGCGTATCGAGATCAACCGCGGCGGCGCCAGCGTGTTGTACGGCGAAGGCGCGACCGGCGGCGTGGTCAACATCATCACCCGCCGTGGCGGCCGCGACGGCCTGCACGGCTCGGTGTTCGCCGAGGCCGGCCAGTTCCACCAGCATGACGTGCGCGCCTTGCTGACGCAGACCACCGGCCCGGTCAGCGCCGACGTCGCCGTGGCGAAGCAGGGCACCGACAACTACCGCAAGAACAACGATTTCGACCAGACCAGCTTCAGCGCCGGCGTGCAGGTGCGCTACGACGGCGGCCATGCCGGTTTGCGCGTGGAAAACGCGCGCCAGGACCTCCGCCTGCCGGGCTCCCTGACCTTGGCCGAATTCGAAGCCGATCCGGAGCAGACCCGGACGCCCTTCGACTTCGGCTCGCTCGAGACCAACCGCGCGACCGCCTTTGCCGAATACCGCCTGGGCCCGGTCGACCTGGCGCTCGACCTGTCGCACCGCGAGCGCCGCGCGCGCTCGACCTATTTCTTTGGCGACGCCGGCTCGCCGACCATCTACGACGGCCAGCAGAACCAGTTTTCGCCGCGCGCACGCTGGCTCGCCGACGTCGGCGCGATGAAGAACGAACTGGTCGCGGGCGTCGACGTGACGCGCTGGCGCCGCCAGACGCAGTCGGGCTATTCGCTGTCCGATGCCAGCCAGGGCTCGAAGGCGCTGTACGTGCGCGACGAACTGCTGTTCGACCCGGCCCACGCCGGCCGCGTGGCGCTGGGCGCGCGCCGCGAGATCTTCAAGAAGGATTACGTCGACGCCATGCTGGGCGGCGTGCGCGACGACGGCTCGCAGGCGCAGAACGCCTGGGAAGCCCAGGTCAGCTACAAGGTGCTGCCGCAACTGGAACTGTTCGGCAAGGCCGGCCAGAGCTACCGCGTGGCGAACGTCGACGAGAACAGCTTCCGCACCAGCCTGAGCCTGCTGAAAGTGCAGACCTCGCACGACCAGGAGCTCGGCGCCAGCTGGGCCGACGGCGTGCACAAGCTGACCGCGCGCGCGTTCCGCCACAACCTGGACAACGAGATCTATTACGACCCGACCGCGTTCGCCAACACCAACCTCGACCCGACCCGCCGCGAAGGCGTCGAGATCGACGCCGAGACGCTTGTGGCGGGCAACTGGCACGCCAGCGCCCACCTGCAACACGTGAACGCCGAATTCCGCGACGGCGCGAACAGCGGCAACGAGATCGCGCTGGTGCCGAAGAACATCGTCACCGCGCGCCTGTCGTGGCTGCCGGACAGCCGCCAGTCGGCCGACCTCGGCGTCCAGTGGGTCGACCGCCAGCGCTACGGCGACGACTTCGCCAACACCTGCGATGCGCGCATCCCGTCCTACGTCACCTTCGATGCGCGCTATGCGGTCAAGGCCGGCGGCTGGGAGTTCGCAGCGACCGGCCTGAACCTGGCCGACCGCCAGTACTTCAGCTATGGCTTCAGCTGCAAGGGCGGCATCTACCCGAGCAACGGTCGCCAGCTGAAACTGTCGGCCCGCTACGACTTTTAAAAATATCAAACCGGGGTCAGAGCCCGATTTTTGGCAATGACTCCAGGCCAATTTCCAAAATAAGGGCTCTGACCCCGGTTTGATGAAACGCAGAGTTTGCGGCGATCGTGTTACGCCAGGTAAGCAAATGCAAAAAATAAGCCAGGGCTAAGGCTGGCGGTCGAAAAAGTGGTAATCTCGCGGCGTTCGCTTAACTCACCCTAGAAGGATATCTATGCGTTCCCTGCGTTTTGCCCTGCTCGCCGCCAGCCTTGCCGTCAGCACCGCGTTTGCTTCGCCCACCGATCCGAAGAGCGGTGTCGAATACGTGACGCTTGCCCAGCCGCAGCCGGTCCAGGCCGTGGGCAAGAAGGTCGAGGTCATCGAATTCTTCATGTATCACTGCCCGCACTGCAATGCGCTGGAACCCGTGCTCGAACAATGGATCAAAAAGCAGGGTGACAACATCGTCGTCAAGCGCATCCACCTGCCGTCCACCGGCCCCAACGATCCGGAAACGCATTTGTTCCTGACGCTGGAAGCGCTGGGCAAGGTCGAGGAGATGACGCCGAAGGTCTTCAAGGCCATGCACCAGGACCGCGTGCGCCTGACCAAGGACGATGTGATCATCGACTGGGTATCGAAGAACGGCATCGACCGCCAGACCTTCCTGAACGCCTGGAACTCGTTCGGCGTGATGACCAAGCTGCGCCGCCAGCAGTCGATCGTGGATGCGTACAAGGTCGACGGCGCACCGACGATCGTCATCGACGGCAAGTACCAGACCTCGCCGGCGATCGTCTACAATTCGGTAAAGACCAACAATGAACCCCAGCTGTTCCAGGCGACCCTGCAAGTGATGGATGCGCTGGTCGCCAAGGCAGCGAAATCGAAATAATGATGTGATGAGCGACGTCGAAGGCAAAATCCTGAAGATCTACGACAAGTCCAAGCCCGAAGTGGACGAGTTGTTCGATTCCAGCAACTGGAACCACCTGGCGTGGTGCCTGGTGGTGGCCCTGTTCGGCGTCTGCGTCTGGCTCGGCATCGCGCTGGTGAATGCCGAGAACCAGCGCAATGCCTTGATGAACAACCAGTGCGCGGATCCGGTGTTCAAGGGTTCGATCGACCGCCAGTGCCTGCTCACGGTGCGTTCGCGCGACCATTGGTGGGAACACCTGTGGTACGGCTTTACCCACATCAACCCCGAGCGTCCGCCGGCGCCGGGCCGTTGATCCCGGTTTAAGTTTCTCTTCAGGCAATTTTCCCGGAAAGAATGCTAGCCTTCAGGTTCGTCCACCGAACCTGAAGGATTGCCCATGCGCCTCCTGGATCTTGCCGCCGCCAGCCTGTTCCTGCTGGCTTCCACCGCCATGGCCTCGCCGTCCAATCCGCAGAATGGCGTCGACTACATCACGCTGGCCCAGCCGCAACCGGTCCAGGCCGCCGGCAAGAAAGTCGAAGCCATCGAATTCTTCATGTACCACTGCCCGGTGTGCAATGCCATGGAGCCAATGTTCGAAGACTGGATCCGCAAGCAGGGCGACCGCATCACCGTGCGCCGCGTCCATTTCCCGTTCACCGGCCCCGCCGATCCCGAAGCCCACCTGTTCCTGACCCTGGAAGCGCTGGGCAAGGCCGAGACGATGACGCCGAAGGTGTTCAAGGCCGTGCACCAGGACCGCATCCGCCTGAGCAAGGACGACGCCATCATCGACTGGGTGGCGAAGAACGGCATCGACCGTGCCACCTTCCTGAACGCCTGGAATTCCTTCGGCGTGACGATGAAGCTGCGCCAGCTGGGCCGGATCGTCTCCGATTACGGCATCAACCACGCGCCGGCGCTGGTCATCGACGGCCGCTACATGACCTCGCCGTCGACCGTCGACGCCGGCCGCAACACG
>CAJYQM010000186.1 GCA_913777025.1 uncultured Massilia sp.
CACGACATCTTCGAGGACGCGAGCCGGGCCATGACCGTGGTCTCCTTCCTCACTTTCAGCGGCATCCTGGCCTGGACCTGGCTCTTCAGGAAGGAACAGGACTTCGCCGCCAGCGCCGCGCTGCCCTTCGCCGACGAGGCGCAGGACGATGAGCAGGAGCGCGGCCATGGCTGACTTCTTCAACGAATTCTGGGGCTGGTACGTGGCCGTGATCACCGTGCTGGCGATCCTGGGCTGCGCCATTTTGCTGTGGTCGCAGTCCAGGCAGAAGCTCAAGGTCGATGCGGATGGCAAGGTGCGCGACACCACCGGCCACGTCTGGGACGAGGACCTGACCGAACTGAACACGCCGATGCCGCGCTGGTGGATGGGCCTGTTCTACCTCACCATTGTGTTCGCGGTCGCCTACCTGGTGCTGTACCCGGGCCTGGGCGCCTACGGGGGACGGCTGGGCTGGCAGTCGGGCGGGGCCTACAAGGCCGAGCTGAAACTGGCCGACGCCGCCTACGGGCCCCTGTTCGACAACTACCTGCGCCAGGACATCCGCCAGGTCGCGGCCGACCCGCAGGCGCACGCGATCGGCGAGCGCCTGTTCCTGAACTACTGCGCGCAATGCCACGGTTCGGATGCGCGCGGCAACAAGGGTTATCCGAACCTGGCCGACGACGACTGGCTGTACGGCGGCGAACCCTCGGTCATCAAGGAAACCATCATGAAGGGCCGCAACGGCGTGATGCCGCCGATGGGCGCGGCGCTCGGCAGCGACAAGGACGTCGAGAATGTCGCGCACTACGTGATGAGCCTGTCGAGCGCCCCGGCCGATCCGATCAAGGCCGTGCTGGGCAAGGACAAGTTCGGCGCCTGCGCCGGCTGCCACGGCATGGACGCGCACGGCAACCAGGCGCTCGGCGCGCCCAACCTGACCGACAAGGTCTGGCTCTACGGCGGCAGTCCCGAGACCATCATGGAAACCGTGCGCAAGGGGCGCAACAACACCATGCCGGCCTGGGGCGAATTCCTGGGCGAGGGCAAGGTGCAGGTGCTGGCCGCCTACGTCTACAGCCTCTCGCATCCGCAAGGAGCGGGCGGCGAGGCCCGCGCGCGCGATGCGCGCGACGACGGGATGGCGGCACAATGAACGCCTCCGAACCGCGCGAAGCCATCGTCAAGATGTACGCCGCGCGCGCGGACATCCACCCACGCGAAGTGAATGGCCGTTTCGCCACGCTGCGCTGGGTGGGCGTGTGGTTCACCCAGCTGCTGTTCTATGGCCTGCCGTGGCTGCGGCTGGACGGCCGCCAGGCGGTGCTGTTCGACCTGGAAGCGCGCCAGTTCCACCTGTTCGGCCTGACCCTGTGGCCGCAGGACTTCATCTACCTGGCGGGCCTCCTGATCGTGTGCGCCTACGGGCTGTTCGTGGTCACGGCGGTGGCGGGGCGGGTCTGGTGCGGCTACGCCTGCCCGCAGACGGTCTACACCGAAATCTTCCTGTGGATCGAGCGGCGCATCGAAGGCAAGCGCAGCGCGCGCATCCGGCTCGACCGCCAGCCCTGGAACCTGGAAAAGCTGGGCAAGCGCTGCACCAAGCACCTGGCCTGGGGCGCGCTGGCGCTGTGGACCGGCTTCACCTTCGTCGGCTACTTCACGCCGATCCGCGTGCTCGGCCACGAGCTGGCGGGCTTCACGGCCGGTCCCTGGGAACTGTTCTGGGTGCTGTTCTACGCCCTGGCCACCTACGGCAACGCCGGCTGGATGCGCGAGCAGGTCTGCAAGTACATGTGCCCCTATGCCCGCTTCCAGAGCGCGATGTTCGACCGCGACACGCTGGTGATCAGCTACGACGCCGCGCGCGGCGAGCCGCGCGGCGCGCTGAAAGGCGCCAGCGCCGGCGCCAGGGGCGACTGCATCGACTGCGGCGTGTGCGTGCAGGTCTGCCCGACCGGCATCGACATCCGCCGCGGCCTGCAGTACGAATGCATCGGCTGCGCCGCCTGCGTCGACGGTTGCGACGAGGTGATGGACAAGGTCGGCAAGCCGCCCGGCCTGATCCGCTATGCCACCGAGAACGCGCTGGCGCAAAAGCTCACGCAGGCCCAGGTGCGCAGGCGCATCCTGCGCCCGCGCGTGATCGGCTACGGCCTGGTGCTCATTGCCATCGCGTCCGGCCTGGCCGGCGCGCTGCTGCTGCGCACGCCGCTCAAGCTGGACGTGATCCGCGACCGCGGCGCGATGGGACGCGAGGTGGAAGGGGGGCTGGTCGAGAACGTCTACCGTTTGCAGGTGATGAACACGGATGGCAGCGCCCACCTGTTCCGCATCGAGGTGCACGGCCTGCCCACGGCCGCCATCGCCGACGAGGACTTGATCGAACTTGAAGGCGCGAGCGCGCGCGCCGTGCCGGTGCGCGTGCGCGCCGATCCGCACGCTGGCCGCATCGGCTCGAACCCGATCGCCTTTACCGTCAGCGCGGCCGACGACCCGGCCAAGGCCGTGACCGAAAAGGCCGTCTTCATCATCCCGAAATAAGGAGTCCCCATGCGCACGACACCGATTCCGACCGCCGCGCCGCCCTGGTACACCCAGCGCTGGCCCTGGCTGCTGATGCTGGGGCCGGCCTCGGTGCTGGTCGCCGGCGGCATCGCCTCCTGGCTGGCGCTGGGCCACCCGGACGCCATGGTCGTCGACGACTATTACAAGCAGGGCAAGGCGATCAACCAGGACCTGCGGCGCGACCGCGCGGCCAGCGCGCTGCGCCTGCGCCTGCAGGCGCGCTACCTGCCGGCTGCGGGCCGCATCGAGGGACGGATCGACAGTGCCGGCCAGCCCGTCACGGCGCCCATCAGGATCAGCCTCGCGCATCCGACCCTGCCGGAGCGCGACATCGTGCTGCTGGCGCGGCCCGGGGCCGATGGCGCGTTTTCGGTGGCGCTGCCGGCGCTGGAAAAGACGCACTGGCAGGTGGTGGTCGAGGGAGGGCGGCGCGACTGGCGGCTGGCGAAGGCCTGGGACTGGAGCCGGCAGGCGGAACTGCTGGTCGTGGCGGACGGCGCCTAGGCGGCCGGCGCTCCGGGCGCCGCCCGCCCAGGCTTCATCAGCGCGTCCGACAGCATCCCGAACAAGGTGCGCGCGGCCGGCGGCATGCTGTGCGTGCGCTTGCTGATCAGGCCCAGCGTGCGGCTGATCGTCGGGTTCACGAGCGGCACGCCGACGATGCTGTCCTGGCGCCCCGGCAGCACCGACAGGCCGGGCACCGCGGCCACGCCCATCCCGGCTTCGACCAGGGCAAGTACGCCGGAGACGTGGTTGACCTCGCAGAAGATCAGCGGATGCTTTTCGATGCCCGCCAGCGCGGCGTCGATCACGCTGCGGTTGCCGCTCGATTTCGCCACCGAGATGTAGCGCTCGCCCACGGTCTCCTTCCAGCCCAGCTCCTTGCGTCCGGCCAGCGGATGGTCGTGGCGCATCGCCAGCACGTAATTTTCCACGTAGATCGGCTCGAACACGATTTCCGGGTTTTCCGCGCCGGTGAAGTTGATGCCGAAGTCGGCCTCGCCGGTCAGCACCAGGTTCAGCACGTCCTGGGCGCTCTCGTCGTGGATGCGCACGCGGATGCGCGGGTAACGCGTGCTGAATGCGGTCAGCACCTCGGGCAGGAAATGCCAGACGGCCGACGGCACGCAGGCGAAGGTGACCGTGCCGGTGCGGTGCGCCGCGAGGTCGGCCACGCCCAGCACCGCGTCCTCCAGCCCTTCGAGCGCCGTGCGCACGTTGCCGAGGAAGGTCTGGCCGACGTTGGTCAGCTGCACGCGGCGCGTGGTGCGCTCGAACAGCTTGACGCCCAGGCTTTCCTCGAGCTTGTCGATGCGCCGGCTGAGCGCCGACTGCGACAGGAACAGGTCGGCGGCAGCCTGGCGGAAGCTGGCGCGCTCGGCCACGGCGACGAAGGCCTGCAGGTCATGAAGATCGTAATTGATGCGCATGACGCAAGAATACGCGGGAAAATTGCAATTATCAAATGATTCAATCTGGTTAATCATGTGCGCACTCAAGCAATCAGCCTCATCAAGAAGGCGGCTTCCCATATGGAGACGAGCATGCGAGCACCCCGACTCGAACACGGCGCCAGGGCGCTACTCGCCACGCTGGCGCTGGCCGCGGCGGCGTCAAGCCACGCCACCGATATCCGCGTGGTCAGCTCGGGCGGCTTCGCCCAGGCCTACAAGGACCTCGCCGGCAAGTACGAGAAGGCCAGCGGCGACCACCTGGTGTCCGAATGGGGGCCGTCGATGGGTGCGACGAAGAATGCGATCCCGGCCCGGCTGGCGCGCGGCGAAGACATCGACGTCGTCATCATGGTCGGCGATGCGCTGGACAAGCTGATGGCGCAGGGGCGCCTGGAACCGGGCAGCAAGGTGGCCCTGGCCAGCTCGCCGATCGCCTGCGCGGTCCGGCACGGCGCCCCCAAGCCCGACATCCACACCGTCGACGGCCTGCGCACCGCCTTCCTGCAGGCGAAGCACGTGGCGTATTCGGACAGCGCCAGCGGCGAATACATCCGGCGCGAACTGCTCGACAAGCTGGGCATCCGCCAGCAGATGGAAGGCAAGGCCGCCCAGATTCCCGCGACCCCGGTGGGCGAGATCATCGCCCACGGCGAAGCCGATTTCGGCTGCCAGCAACGCAGCGAACTGCAGCCGGTGCAGGGCATTGACATCGTCGGCCTGCTGCCGGGTGAAGTCCAGATGAACACCGAATTTTCCGGCGCGCTGGTACGCGGCAGCCGGCACCAGGACGCCGGGCGCGCGCTGCTGCGCTTCCTGGCGGCGCCGGCGAACGCGGCCGCGGTCGAGGCGACCGGGCTGGAACCGATCG
>CAJYQM010000187.1 GCA_913777025.1 uncultured Massilia sp.
AGCTGCAAGTGCGTGCTGCCATCCTCAATCGCTTCACGAGCCTGGGAACGCCCACGACGGTGACCATGCCGTAAATCCGTTTGGGGTTTGGGGTATTACGTGTTCAGACCGTTTGTGCAACAAAGCCTCAGCCAGGGCACACGGCGCCCGGCCAGCGTCCCAGAGAACCAGAGAAGCAAGGTCGTCAGCGCATACAGCTGGAAATCGATCGCCACATACCAGGCCCCAGCCGACAGCGATTCATACCCCAACACCCCATGCAGCAACAGCACGTGCGCGAACAACTGCCCGATGGTCGGCATGGGCGAAATCGAATCGTCGGTCATCCAGAGGCTGGCCACGGCCGAGGCGACAATCGCCAGCAGCATCGCCACGATGAACGACGGCGCCAGCTTGATGTAGCGGCGCCAGATGGTCTGCAAGGGATTGGCGATACCGGGCAGCCCCTGCGGCGACAGCGATTTGGCCGCCAGGAAGCCACCGATGACGAGGAAGACTTGCACGGCAATGCGTGCGTAATCGTAGAGCCAGTCGATCAGCGAGGGCATGATCGTCCGCGCGTGGTCGGACATCGGTCCATAGAACGCCAGGTGATGCAGCACGATCAGCTGCGCCGAGCCGGCCTTCAGGAGGTTAATCAGGACTAACTGCGTCTGCTTCGTTTGCGCCGATCCGGGCGCCTTCGTTGCTCCATGCATGGGTTTCCAGCCTTACTCAACAATGTGTCACCCGGCACGAGATCGACTCACAATGTTGTCGAAATGGCCGAGTGACGCACTATAGCCGAGCTGGAAACATCAAGGCCGCGCGTTACATTCAGTAAATTCTTTCATTTGGCGGTCTTTACTCGGTATTTTTCAGCATTCACGGGTCAGGAACAGCTGCCATACGCGTAATAGCCCGCCGAGGTGCGCCGCACGTCGGTATAGGCCGTCGCCAGGTAATAGCCCAGGTACTGGTTCGAATTGACCGCATACACCTGGCCATCCGCGCCGATGTAAGCCCGGCCATTGGCCACGTGCGACACATTGCTGGCATACCAGTGGCTGCAGGTGAACGGTGCCGACGTGTTGCCGCTGACGACCTTGTCGATCATGGTCTTGATGGCGACCATTTGCCCGCCGCTCTTGGCCGGAAAATTGACATCCTCGTAGCCCCACCAATCCCAGCAGCCGCCGGGGTTATTCGCGGTGACGATCGTCTGCGGGTACAGCACGATGATCTTGTTGGTGTCGGCCCAACGGTTGTAGCCAGCGTTCTGATAAAACGCGGTGCCGACGACGGACGCGCTTTGCAGGCAGCCGTGGAAAGCCACGTGCAGCCTGCACGCCTGCCCTGCGGCGCAGGTGGCCGGTACATAGGCGTAGCCGCTGCTGGCCATGCTGTAGACGTTGGGATTGAAATTGCCCCAGAACGCGGCCTGGTCGAAGTTGATGAAGCTGCCGGTCAACGTGCCCACGTTCTTCGCGTTCAGCGGTCCATAGATCCATGTCAGGATGTCGCCCGCGGTATCGAAGTTGCAGTTGTTGACGTAAGGGGAACCGTTGACGCTGCAGCCGTTGCCGAAGAAGTCGGTCGGAATCGAATGCTCGACCGTGAGGTTGTTCTTGTAATAGACGTTCGCAGCCGGGATGTAATTCGTGTACATCGTCTTGAGGTCATCCATGACCGGCTGGCGTACCGTCGAATCAATGGTGCCGGACAGCAGGTAGACCTTGGAAGCCGCCATATTGCTGGTCGGGTCGATGTAGCCATTCCCCGACCAGGTATTCACCACCGAGATCAGATAAGGCAGGTTGCGCGATCCCGTATTCGCCATGCAGGGTCCGACCGATATCGCGACATTCCCCTGCGAGCAGTACACCGGACCGCCGGCGATGATGCCGGCGCCCTTCCTGACGGTGGTCGAGTACGCGAAATGCATCTGCGCCGCCATGTGGGCGCCGGACGAGAAGCCGGATACGGACACTTCGTTGACGCTGACGTTGTATTTGGGGAGGGCGACGACTGCCGCCAGGGCGCTTGCGCTCAGCAAGCCGGCGGCCATGGTGATGCCTGCGCATAGGGCTGCGCCAATTCGAGCTTTCATGCTTGTCTCCGATCGTTATGGTTGTGTGATCTGATGCGTGAAGGACGCGTCAACGTTCAGCCATTGACCGGAGGCAGAGTAGTTCAGTTAAGTAAATGTTCAAGCAGAAACGCTGTGCATTTACGAAGGGCGGCTGTGCAAAAAATCGCCATGCGAACTTTTAGTCAGACCCGCCGTACCGGATCCCCACCAACAAACTTCATCCCCCGCCTGCTAACCACCTGCACCACCAACGCCGCCACCGCCGCCACCCCAAACGCCACCGCCACCGACCGCTCCCGCAAGGCCAGCGACAACACCACACAAAAAGTCGCAAACGCGTAATACCCCCGCACCATGCCGCGCAGAATCCCTTCCGCATACGCCCGCCCGGACGCGTAATGCGAAAAGCCGACCAGGATCGTCCCCATCACTGGGAACATCGCAAAGAAGCCGCTCAGGCGCGGCCCCAGCCCGGCCGCGGCGCAGGTCACCGCAAAGGACAGCGCCGCGCCGCCCAGCATCCGCAGCAGCAAATCGTTCGGCTGCCTGGCGCTGCGTGCGCCGGCGCCTTCGCTGGGCGGAAACAGGCGCGGCGTCACCATCAGCAAGCAGACCACCAGCGCGAATCCCGGCAGCAGCGGCAATTCGACCATCTGCAGGCCCGCCACCGCCGCCGCATACGCCCCCAGCGCGCACAGCATCGACCCCAACACGCCAAACCGGCGCGCCGCCCAGGCATAGGCCAAGCCGAACACCAGCACGGCGATCACGGCCAGCAGTGTGTTCCCGGCCGCCGTCGCCACGAAGCCGCGTCCCTGCTCGAGCGCCATGGTCAGCAGGATCGGGCCGGCGACGATCGGCAAGGCCGAGAACCAGCCGGCGGCATCCGGTCCCCATCGCCGGCCGATCAGCGTCACTATATAAATGAGGGCAGGCACCAGGAACAGCTTCAGGACGAGGATGGGAATCAAGGTCGGGCTCGGTGATGGGATGACGGCGATGGTAATGCGGACGGCAGGCACAGGTCGAGCGATATTGATGCCATGAATTGCTCACCTGAGCGACAGGACACGCTCAAGTAATTATTTTGTCATGCAAAACAAATAAGCCAGTCATCTTGCAAGGCTAAGCTGCGGTCCATTTCAACCGACCCAGCCTCGCCTGATGAAGCCCACCACCTCCGCTGTCCTGCGTCCCACCCTGATCGCCCTCGCCGCCGCCTTCCTGTGCGCAGCCACCGCCCACGCCGAAGACACGCCGGTTGCCGCACCAGCCGCCGCGGACGCTCCCGCCGCCCCGGCCATCCAGGACACCACGCCGCAAGGCGCCATCGCCACCGTCGAGATCTCGACCCGCAAGACCCGCTCCTCGGTCGCGATGGGCGGCGTCGAGATCCAGAAGGTGCTGCCGGGCGTGAATCCGCTGAAGGCGCTGCAGGCCCTGCCCGGCGTCAGCTTCCAGACCGCGGACCCATGGGGCAACAACGAGCAGAACCTGTCGCTGTTCGTGCACGGCTTCAATGCGCAGCAGATGGGTTTCACGATGGATGGCGTGCCGCTCGGCGACCAGAGCTACGGCAACTACAACGGCCTGGCGCCGCAGCGCGCGCTGACCAGCGAGAACGTGCGCAGCGTGGTGCTGGCCACCGGTGCGGGCGACCTCGGCACGCCGTCGACCAACAACCTGGGCGGCACCATCGAGACCTATTCGATCGACCCGGCCCGCGACCGCAACGTGAACGTCCAGCAGACCCTGGGCAGCCACAAGGCGACGCGCACCTTCGTGCGCTTCGACTCGGGTGAAAAAGACGGCAACAGCTTCTTCATCTCCGGCCTGCACCACGAAGCCAAGGCCTGGGATTTCAACGGCCGCCAGAGCAACGACCAGGTCAACGCCAAGTTCGTGCACCAGGGCGATGCCGGCAAGCTGACGCTGTTCGCCGACTGGTCCGACAAGACCGAGCCGAACGAGGATTCGACCCTGCACCAGGCCGGCCTGGCCTCGCCCTACACGCGTCCCTTCCTGTACCCGGACTTTGCCGCGGCGCTGGCCTACCTGAGCGCGAACGGCGCGCCGCCGGCCGCCGTGGGCGCGAACTTCCGCAACTACTACAGCGACGCCCAGCGCACCGATAAACTGGCCTACGCCAAGTACGAGGCCTACCTGGGCGACACCCTCACCTGGACCAACCAGTACTACTTCCACCACAACGACGGCGTCGGCGTGGTGGCCGGTCCGATCAACCAGGCCGGCCTGCCGGGCCTGTTCAACGTCTATTATCCGAACCAGAACCTGAAGCAGATCTTCGGCAATTCGGGCTACGCGACCCGCACCACCGAGTACAGGATCAACCGCCAGGGCTGGCTGTCCAACGTGCGCTGGGAAGTCGGCGACCATCGCATCCAGGGCGGCCTCTGGTTCGAGCACAACAACTCGGGCGCCTACCGCCGCTGGTATGCGCTGGACGTGAACAACCCGAGTTCGCCATACACGCGCCCGAGCAATCCCCTGATCACGCAGTACGGCAGCGACATCGACAACAAGGTCGTGCAGCTGCACCTGCAGGACGAATGGCGCCTGCGCGACGACTTCGTGGTGCAGGGCGGCTTCAAGTCCAGCCTGCAGTTTGCCGATGGCCGCTTCCCGGTCAACACGCTGCCGAAGGCGATCAGCGCCACCGCCACCGGTGGCCTGCCGGAAGGGAAGATCGATACCAAAAAATGGTTCCTGCCGGGGATCGGCGCGCGCTGGGACCTCAGCAAGTCCGACCAGGTCTTCGCCAACGTGCAGAAGAACCTGCGCCAGTTCATGACCTACGGCGGCGGCGGCAATTCGCCGTGGAGCCTGTCCTCGCAGGCAGCCTTCGACTACTTCAAGGCCACGGCCAAGCCCGAGACCTCGATCACCTATGAGCTGGGCCTGCGCGATTCGCGCAACCTGGACCTGGGACCGCTCACCGCCTTCGACGGCCAGGTCGCGCTGTACCACGTGACCTTCCGCGACCGCCAGCTGGCGATCAGCTCGAACCCGATCATCACCTCGTTCGCCGGCGGCACCACGATCCTGTCGAACGTCGGCAGCGTCAAGACCGACGGCGTCGACCTGGCCGGCACCTTCCACTTCGGCCGCGCCTTCTCGTTCTACGACGCCATCTCCTACAACCGCTCCAAGTACCAGGACAGCTACTATTCCGGCACCACCCTGATCCCGACCGCGGGCAAGCTCGTCCCGAACACGCCGGCGTGGATGAACAAGTTCGTCGCCACCTATAAGCCGGGCGCGGACATCGAGCTGCAGCTGTCGGGCGACTACGTCGGCAAGCGCTACGCGACCTACACCAACGACCTCGACATCCCCGGCTACTTCCTGATGGGCCTGAGCGTCTCGGGTAAAGTACCGCTGTCGACCGGCTTTTTGAAGAACCTGCGCTGGACCGTGAGCGCGACCAACCTGCTCAATCGCGAAGGCCCGCTGCAGCCGGTGGTCGGCCAGCCGAGTGGCAGCTACGCGACTTACCCGATCCCGCCGCGCATGGGCTTCATCACCTTGAAAGCGGATATCTGATGCAAGCGATCGTTCTACCATCCGATCCGCTGCGGCGGCGCTTATTGAAAGGGGCCGCCGGCCTCGCCCTGGGCACACTGCCCGGCTTGGCACTGGCGCAACAAGCCAAACGCCTCGACCCCACATCAAAGCCGACGCTGTACGCCCACCGCGGCGCCAGCGCGCTGCGCCCGGAGCACACGCTGGCATCCTATGCCAGGGCGATCCAGGATGGCGCCGACTTCGTCGAGCCGGACCTGGTTGCTACGCGCGATGGCGTGCTGGTGGCCCGCCACGAAAACGCCATCACCGACACCACCGACGTCGCCACCCGTCCCGAGTTCGCGAATCGTAAAAACCGCAAGGTGATCGACGGCGAGGCGCATGAAGGCTGGTTCGTCTCCGACTTCACCTTCGCGGAACTGAAAACGCTGCGCGCCGTCGAGCGCCTGCCGAAGATGCGCGGTACCGCGTACGACGGCCAGTTCCAGCTCATAAGCCTGGAAGAAGTCATCGACTTCGTGGCGGCCGAAGCGGCGGCGCGCGGGCGCACCATCGGCCTGATCCCGGAGCTGAAGCACTCGACCTGGTTTGCGCAGGCTGGATTGCCGCTGGAAGACCGCTTCGTCTCGACCCTGAAGGCGCATGCCTACACGCGGCGTGCACCGGTGACCGTGCAATCCTTCGAGACGGCCAACCTGAAGCAGTTGCGCAAGGCGTTGGGCAAACCGGACAATATCCGCCTGGCCCAGCTGGTCATCGCCGGCGGCAAGTACGATGCCGTGCGCCCGGCCGACGTGGCCATCGCCGGCGGCAGCCTGACCTATGGCGAGATGGTCACGGCGCGCGGCCTGCGCCAGATGGCGGCCTATGCCGACGTGGTGGCGCCGGTCACGCGCGCCGTGATCCCGCTCGGCGCCGACGAGCGCCTGACGAAACCGACCGCGCTGGTGGCGGACGCGCACGCGGCCGGGCTGCAGGTGGTGGCCTGGACCTTCCGCCCCGAGAACGCCTTCCTGGCGGCCGACTTCCGCAATGGAGAAGGGCCGAACGCGCGCAACGAAGCGGGTTCGATCGCGGAGATGCGGCGCTATCTCGAGACCGGCATCGACGGCTTGTTCAGCGACGATACGGCGCTGGCGAAGGCGGCGATCCAGGCTTGAGCCGATGCGCCGCGCCGCTCAGCGCCCGTAGGTGGCGGTGAGCCGGGCACTGCCCAGCGCGTTCGCATGCACCATGAACCCGACCATGGCGCCCGAGGGCGCTGCCGGCACCGGCAACTTTTCCACCTTCAGCGCATGCACGCTCACCACGTAACGGTGCGGCTTGTCCCCCGCCGGCGGGCAGGCACCGCCGAAGGCCAGCGTCCCGAAGTCGTTGCGCCCCGGGTGTGCGCCTGGCGGCAGCGTCCCGGCACCGGCGGCGGCACCCGCCCCGGCCGCCAGGCTGCGCACATCGGCGGGAATGTCGTACACGACCCAGTGCCACCAGCCGCTGCCGGTCGGCGCATCCGGATCGTAGACGGTCACCACGAAGCTCTTCGTCCCCGCCGGCGGATCGCTCCACGTGAGCTGGGGCGACTGGTCACCGCCCTGGCAACCGAAGCCGTTCAGCACCTGCTGGCTGCCGAGGGCGCCGTGGTCGCGCAGGTCGGCGCTTTTCAAATCGAGCGCATGCGCGGCGGGCAGGGCCAGCCAGGCGCAGCAAGTCAGTGAATAGATGGAACGGCGCAGGAAGGCACGCGATATCGACGACATGAAGGTTCTCCAGGGTGTGAACAGGACCTTCAGGATGCCGCCACCGGCGCGCGCCGTCCGCTCACCTTGCTGCGCGCAGCGCTCGATGTATCGCTATCAGAGGCTGCTTCCCACCGCCGCCGCCTCGACGCCGAACCGCGCCGCGAACTGCCGGCAAAAGCTCGGCACCGAGCGGTAGCCGCAAGCCTGCGCCACGGCTTTCAGGGGCCGGCGCGTCGCCTGCAGCTGGACCAGGCCGTGATCGAGCCGCGCCTCGCGCACCAGCACGCGCAGCGAGGTCTGTTCCGCGGCCAGGCGCCGGCGCAGCGTGGCGCCGCTCATGTGCAGCTGCGCCTCGACGTCGGCCGAACTCCAGTCGCGCGCCGGGTCGGCGCCGACCAGCAGGCGGATGCGCGCCGCCAGCGCCGGGTCCCGGGCCAGCCGGAACTGCGCGTCCCCGGTCCGCGCCAGCGTCAGCAGCAGGCCCAGCAGCGCGTGGTCGTGCGCGGCGCCATCGGCGGCCGCGTCGCCTGTCGCGGGAAGCAGCATCAGGCGCTGCAAGTCCTCGCGCAGCGGCGCCAGCGCGCCGGTGCCCAGCGCCGGGCCGGGCGCGGGCGGCAAGCCGTGCGCATCGAGCAGCGTGCGCGCCATGTCGACCACGCGCCAGGGAAAGCCGATGCACCAGGCGCGATAGGCGTCGCGCTCGGTCAGGTTGCTGACGGTGCCCTTGAAACTGCGATGCAGCATCAGGTACTGGCCCACGCCGACGGCCACGCTGGCCTGCTCCGCCGTGATGACTTTCCGTCCTTGTAACGGGATCACCAGCGCCGGCTGGTCGACGCTGCAGGTGCGCAGGGTGTAGGGCTGCAGCGCGCTGATGAGGATGCCGGGGGACGCGGGTCCCGGGCGCAGCCACTCCAGGGGCGTGGCGTCAAAGGGGAGTTCGTTGGCCTTCATATCCGATCGATATTGTTCACAAAATCATAGCACCCGGGCCAGCCGGGCAGGCCGGCGCGAAACGCTCGATCTCCTGCGCTCAACGCTCGATCGCTTCCATGCGATGATGGCCGCATGACCTACCGACTCGCCATCTTCGACTTCGACGGCACGCTGGCCGATTCCTTTCCCTTCTTCCTCAGTGTCTTCAACACCATTGCTGACCGCCACAGTTTCAAGCGCATCGACCCCAGCCGGGTTGGGCAGTACCGCCACTACGGCATGCGCCAGATGATGGAGCTGGTCGGCATGCCGGCCTGGAAGCTGCCGCTGGCCTCGCGCAGCTTCATGGCCATGATGAAGGACAACGCCGATGCCATTCCGCTGTTCGACGGCGTGGCCGAGGCCCTGCAGCACCTGGCCGCGCAGGACGTCCGGCTGGCGGTGGTCTCGTCCAATTCCGAGCACAACGTCCGCCGCATCCTGGGGCCGGAACTGACAAGCCTGGTCGGCCGCTTCGAATGCGGCATGTCGATCTTCGGCAAGGCCAGCCGCATCCGCGCCGTACTCAAGGATTGCGGCGTTGCAGCAGAGCACGCCATTTACGTCGGCGACCAGGGTACGGATGCGGAAGCGTCGCGCAAGGCCGGTGTCGCGTTCGGCGCCGTGCACTGGGGCTATGCGGCGATCGAAGCCTTGCGCAAGGTCGGCTGCGATGACGAATTCACCACGCCGCACGAGCTGCGCCGCATCGCCGAATCGTAAAACAACCTTGCAGCGCACAATTCATGATCTGACTTGAGAGAAACTACTTCGCATGCTAAACTTTCGCATATCAACAGTATATAAGCGAAATATTGACGCGCATGACGACGATGCTCTCCGACCAGACCTTAAGCAGCCTCACGGCCGCCCTCACCCACGCCTCGCGCGCCTATCGCGCCGCCGCCGACAAGGTCGGGGCCGCCTATGGGCTGTCGCAGGCGACCGGCCTGCCGGTACTGGTCATCAGCCGTTTCGGCGAGGCCGGCGTGCGTCCCGGCGTGCTGGCGGAAACGCTGAGCCTGGAAGCCTCGTCGCTGGTGCGCGTGGTCGACCAGTTGATCGGCGCGGGCCTGCTGGAACGGCATGACGACCCAAACGACCGCCGCGCCAAGATCCTGCGCCTGACCGCGGAAGGCGAAAAGACCGCGCAGCGCATGGACCAGGCCCTGATCCCGTTCCGCCGCCAGCTGTTCGGCGGTTTCGACCCGGCCGACGTCGAGGCTTGCCTGCGCGTGCTGGCCGGCCTGCCGGCGGCGATCGCCAACATCAACTTCCCCTCCGACAACGTAGAAGAATCGCTGCACCCATGAAGTTCGCCAGCAGGTCGGAGCTGCTGTTCTCCGTCAAGTCATTCGCGGCAGCGATGCTCTCGGTATATCTATCCTTGCGCATCGGACTGCCGCGTCCTTTCTGGGCCATGATGACCGCCTACATCGTAGCCCAGCCGTTCGCCGGACCGACCCGTTCGAAGGGCCTGTACCGCGCGGGCGGCACCATCCTCGGCGCGACCGCCGTCACCATCCTGGTGCCGCACCTGGTCAATTCGCCCGAGCTGCTGTCGCTGGCGCTGGCCTTGTGGATCGCCGGCTGCCTGTATTTCTCGCTGCTGGACCGCACCCCGCGTTCCTACATGCTGATGCTGGCCGGTTATACCGCCGGGCTGATCGGGTTCCCGGCCGTGAGCAATCCGGGCGGGATCTTCGACATCGCCCTCGCACGCGTCGAGGAAATCGTGCTCGGCATGACCTGCGCCACCGTCGTGCACAGCCTGGTGCTGCCGCAGCCCTTCGGGCCGGTGCTGCTGGCGCGGCTCGACCACGCGGTACGCGATGCCCGCCACTGGATCCGCGACGCCCTCAACCCGGCCGGCGACGCGCGCTCGGCCGCCGACCGCCGCAAGCTCGCCAGCGACATCACCGAGCTGCGCATGATGAGCACCCACCTGCCCTTCGATACCTCGCGCCTGCGCTGGACCGAGAACGCGGTGAACGCGCTGCAGGAACGCCTCTCGCAATTCGTGCCCGTCGTCTCCGGTATCGAAGACCGCCTGGCGGCGCTGCGCGACATGGGCGCCACCGGCGTGTCGGCGCACTGGAGCGTCTTGCTGCAGGATGTCGTGACCCTGGTCGAAACCCCGAAACAGGTCGATATCGCCAGGGACGGCGGGCGCCTGCACGAGCGCATCGACGAACTCGCGCCGCCGGTGCTGCGCGGGCTCGGCTGGACCGGCATGATCGAAGTGAACCTGGCCGCGCGCCTGCATCGCCTGGTCGACATCGCCGTCGAAATACGCGCGCTGCGCCAGCACATCGACGCCGGCGTGCAGGGCCGCCTGCCGCGCGAAATCCGCAGCATGCCGGGTGTGCCGCCCAGCGCCCTGCACCGCGACCGCGGCATGGCGCTGCTGTCGGCCTTTGCCGCCGTCGTCGCGGTGCTGCTGTGCTGCGCGTTCTGGATCCTGACCGGCTGGCCGGCCGGTGCGGCCGCGCCGATGATGGCCGCCGTGCTGTGCTGCTTCTTCTCGACCCAGGACAATCCGGTGCCCTTCATCCGCGGCTTCCTGGACTACACGATCTATTCGATCCCGGTGTCCGCCTTGTACCTGCTGGTCCTGCTGCCGGCGGCGCACAACTTCGAGACGCTGGTGCTGGTCTGCGCCCCGACCTTCCTGCTGCTCGGTATCTTTGTCGCGCGGCCGTCGACCTTCGGGCGCGCCTTCCCCTTCCTGTTCGGCGTGACCGGCACGCTGGCCCTGATGGATACCGACACCGCCGACATGATGTCCTTCACCAATGGCATGCTGTCGCAGATCGCGGGCCTGGTCGCCGCCGCCGTCATCACCAGCATGTTCCGCCGCGTCGGCGCGGCCTGGACCGCGCGCCGCCTGCTGAAGGCCGGCTGGAGCGAACTGGCGCGCCTGGGCGGCGGCGAAAAGACCACGCTGGCGGAATTCTCGGCACGCATGGTCGACCGCATCGGCCTGCTGGCGCCGCGCCTGGCGCTGGCCGCCAAGTCGCAGTCGAACCAGCAGGACTTGCAGGACCTGCAGGCGACCGACGCGCTGCGCGACCTGCGCATCGGCCTGAACATGACCCTGCTGCAGCAGGTGCGTCCCCAGCTCGGCCGGGGCGACACCGCGCTGGGTCCCCTCATGTCGCAGCTGTCGCAGCACTTCAAGCGCCTGCCTGCCATCGACAAGGATGGCGAAAGCCATCTGCTCGGCGCCCTCGACAATGCCTTGCGCGCCATCTGCGAAGGCACGCACGACGCGCCCCAGCGCGAGGCGCTGGCGGCGCTCACCGGCATCCGGCGCGACATGTTCCCGTGGGCGGCGCCCTACCAGCCCACCCTCGTTCTCGCAACCTGACCCTAGGAGATCCGATGATCGGCGAAGTCAGTATTTATGGCCTCTACCTTCCTCCGCTCCTGCTGCTCACGCTGGCGGCGTTGGTGGTATCGCGCGTTTTCAACCTGGTCCTGGCAAGGACCGGCTTTTACCGGCTGGTCTGGCACCCGGCCCTGTTCGATTGTTCCCTGTTCGTCATCGTGCTCGGCGCGCTGACCTATTTCACACGTAACTGGTCCTGACATGGCTACGAAAAATTTTCTTCCGGCGGTCGGCCGGGTGGGTATCACTTTGCTGGTTGCCGCGGGTGCGGTGGTCGCGGGCTGGCAGATGTGGCGCCACTACGAGGTCGAACCCTGGACCCGCGATGGCCGCGTCAAGGCCTACGTCGTGCAGGTGGCGCCGGACGTCACCGGCCAGGTGACCAAGGTGTATGTGCACGACAACCAGCGCGTCGCCGCCGGCGAACCGCTGTTCGAGATCGACCGCGCGCGTTTCGAGCTGGCGCTGCGCCAGAGCGAAGCCCAGGTGACGGCGGCCCAGGCGGCCCTGAACCAGGCGCTGCGCGAGAGCAAGCGTAACACCCAGCTGGACGACCTGGTGTCGCAGGAAACCCGCGAACAGGGCCAGACCCGCACCGACCAGGCGCAGGCCACGCTGGCCCAGGCCATCGTCAACCGCGACACGGCCAGGCTGAACCTGGAGCGCTCGCACGTGGTGTCGGCGGTGGACGGCATCGTCACCAACCTCGACCTGCGCGAAGGCGCCTACGCCACCGCCGCGCATCCGGTGATGGCCATCGTCGACCGCAGCACCTTCTACGTCGAAGGCTATTTCGAAGAGACCAAGCTGCCCGGCATCCAGCTCGGCGACAAGGTCGAAGTGACCCTGATGGGCACGCGCCAGCCGATCTCCGGCCACGTCGACAGCTTCGCCGAAGGCATCGCCGACCGCGACCGCTCGACCGGCGCCAACATGCTGCCGAACGTGAACCCGACCTTCAACTGGGTGCGCCTGGCCCAGCGCATCCCGGTGCGCATCGCCCTCGATCCGGTGCCGGCCAATGTGCGCCTGGTCGCCGGCCAGACCGCCACCGTGAAGGTGCTGCCGGGCGCCGCCAGGCCGGCGCCGGCGGCCGCTCCCGCCGCCCCGGCCGCGGCCCCTGCCGCTGCCCCGGCTGCGAAGGCGGCCGTGGTGGCGTCCGCCCCTGCCGCCAAGACTTCGCACTGAGGAATGATCATGAATCGCATCCGCTCCACTGCCATCAAGGCGTTGACGCTGTCGACGCTGGCGGCGGCGCTCGCCGCCTGCACCACGGTCGGTCCCGACTACCACGTGCCGAAGGAGGCCGTGGTCAAGCGCGACGCGGCCAATGCGCCGTTCATGGGCGCCGCCGAGAAACCCTTCAAATCCGACCCGCTGCCGGCCGACTGGTGGCACTTGTACCAGGACCCGGTGCTGGACAAGCTGATCGCCAAGGCCTTCAGCGCCAACACCGACCTGCGCGTGGCCGCGGCCAACCTGCAGCGCGCGCACGCGGTGCTGGAAGAAGTCGAAGAGAAGAAGCGTCCGGAAGTCGAGGCCAGCGTGGCGCCGATGTACGGCCGCCTTGCCGGCGAATCGATCGGCATTCCCGAACAGCTGCCGCGCAGCGGCCTGTACGACGGCGACATCAAGGTGGCCTACCAGCTCGACATGTTCGGCCGCATCCGCCGCGCCATCGAAGCCGTGGAAGCCGACCAGGAAGCCGCGCAGGCGGCCAGCGACCTGGCCCACGTGATGGTCGCCGCCGACACCACGCGCGCCTATGCCGAGGCCTGCTCGGCCGGCTACCAGCTGAAGGTGGCGCAGCAATCGGTCGACCTGCAGGGCAAGTTCGCCAAGCTGACCGCCGAACGCGTCCAGCGCGGCCGCGGCATCGCCATCGACAACAGCCGCGCCCAGGCCCAGCTCGACCAGCTGCGCGCCAACCTGCCGCCGCTGATGGCGCGCCAGCGCACCGCGCTGTACCGCCTGGCCGTGCTGACCGGCGAGGTGCCGAGCGCCTTCCCGCAAGAGGTCGCGCAATGCGCCACGCCGCCGCGCGTGACGGCCGCGATCCCGGTCGGCGACGGTGCCGCCCTGCTGCGCCGCCGTCCGGACGTGCGCCAGGCCGAGCGCCAGCTGGCCGGCGCCACCGCGCGCATCGGCGTGGCCACCGCGGAGCTGTACCCGAACATCACGCTGGGCGCCTCCTTCGGCGGCGTCGGCTTCATGGACGACTTCGGCAACGCCAACACCTGGAAGTTCTCGCTCGGCCCGCTGATCCAGTGGAACCTGCCGGCAACCAGCTCGGCCCACTCGCACATCGCCCAGGCGAATGCCGCCACGGCAGGCGCGCTGGCCCGCTTCGACGCGGTGGTGCTGAACGCCCTGCGCGAGACCGAGAGCGCGCTGACGGTCTACGCCCGTGAACTCGACCGCAACGCGGCCTTGCGCGCCGCGCGCGACCAGAGCGCCCTGGCCTCGCGCCAGACCGCCAAGCTGTACCAGTTCGGACGCACCGACTTCCTGGCCGCGCTGGATGCGGACCGCACGCTGGCGTCGGCCGAGAGCATGCTGGCGGCGTCGGATGCGCAGCTGGCGGCGGACCAGGCGCAGTTGTTCCTGGCCCTGGGGGGTGGTTGGGAGAATGCGCGCCCGAAGGGTGGCGCGCATGAAGGCGGCCACGGTGCCAAGGAAGAGAAGGCCGGGCACGTGGCGCAGGCGGAGCACGCCAAATAAATACAACGTAGGGTGGACCGGGGCGCGCAGCCGGCTTGCCGTCCACGCGTCCAAACGGTGCATGCACGGTCGATCATCTGTAACTATCACCGCGTGGGCGGCGAAGCCGCCCACCCTACCCGAGTTTCTTACTGGTGCGGCTGCCCGTTCGAGGCCCGCAACCCGGCATCCACCGGCAGGTTCACGCCGGTAATCAGGCGCGCATCCTCGCTCGCCAGGAAGGCCATCGCCGCCGCAACCCCCTCCGGATCCTCGGGCGCGCCCAGCGGCATGCGTTTCTTGAACTCGGCCACCAGTTCCGGCTTGGCCAGCATGTCCTGGGTCATCCCGGTGTCCGTGAAGCTGGGATTCACCGCATTTACCCGCACGCCATCCTTGGCCGCATCCATCGCCATCGCGCGCACCATGTTGCTGACCGCACCCTTCGAGGTGTTGTAGGCGAACATTTCCCAGTCGCCGCCCAGGCCCGACACCGAGGAGGTCATGACGATGGCACCGCGCGTCTTGACCAGTTCCGGCATCGCCGCCTTGGCCATGTGGAAGTAGCCGCCGACGTTGACCGCCATGACGCGCTCGAAGTCTTCCTCGCTCGTATTCATGATGTCGCCTTCGGTGGCCATGCCGGCGTTGTTGATCAGGATATGCAGCCCGCCGAAGCGCTCGACGGCCGCCTTCACGGCGGCGGTGGCGGTGGCCTTCTCGGCGGTATCGCCGACGTGCACCAGCACACGGTCCTGCGGCAGTCCGCCGGCGGCTTCCTTCAGCTTGGCTTCGTCCTGGTCGAGCATCACGACGGAGGCGCCTTCATCGAGGAAGCGGCGGGCGGTGGCCAGGCCGATGCCGGAAGCGGCACCGGTCACGATGACGGTCTTTTCTTTGAAACGGGTCATTCCTTATCCTTTCATGGTGTAAGTTACAAAACCTTGTCCAGCGTGATCGGCAAGTCGCGCACCCGTTTGCCGGTCGCGTGATACACCGCATTCGCGATCGCGGCGCCGACGCCCGTGATGCCGATCTCGCCGATGCCCTTGGCTCCCAGCGGGTTCACATGCGGGTCGTCCTCGTCGACGATCTGCACGTCGATGGACTGGATGTCGGCATTGGTCGGCACGTGGTATTCGGCCAGGTTCCCGTTCACGGCGCGGCCGGCGCGCTTGTCGATCATGGTTTCCTCGAACAGCGCCAGGCTGATGCCCCAGACCACCCCGCCCATCAGCTGGCTGTAGCCCGTCTTTTCGTTCATCAGCTTGCCCACGCCGTAAACGCCGACCACGCGCGGCACGCGGATCTCGCCCAGGTCTTCGTCGACCTCCACTTCGACGAACACCGCGCCGAACGCATGCATCGAGTACTTCTTGCTGGCGTCGCCCGGCTCGGCCTTGGCCGTCACCTCCACCGGCTCGCCATGGGCCTGCTGGTGGCGCGTCGCGATCTCCAGCATGCTGGTGCGCTTGCCCGGGTCGGCCAGCAGGTACAGCTCGCCCAGTTCGACGCCGACCTCGTCCGGGTGCGCGCCGGACAGCGGCGAGTGCTCGTCCGCGCTAGCGATGCCGACCAGTTTCAGGCGCAGCGCATGGCCGGCCGCCTGCACCGCCGGGCCGACGCTGGCCACCGTGGTCGAGCCGCCCGACACCGGCGCTTCCGGCATCTGCGAGTCGCCGAGCTCGAAGCGCACGCGCTCGACCGGCAGGCCCAGCGCATCGGCCGCGATCTGCGTCATGACGGTGTAGGTGCCGGTGCCCAGGTCCTGGGTGCCCGACCGGAACAGCGCGGTGCCGTCGGGCAGGATCGTGGCCGAGCACTGGCCGGCTGAGCGGTTGGTCGGGTAGGTGGCGGTGGCCATGCCCCAGCCGACCAGCTTGCCGTCCCGGCGCATCGAACGCGGTTGCGGGTCGCGGTCCTTCCAGCCGAAACGCTCGGCGCCGATCTCGTAGCACTGGCGCAGCGACTTGCTCGACCACGGCAATTCCTTGCCCGGGTCGCGCTCGGTGTAGTTCTTGAGGCGCAGGTCGAGCGGGTCCATGTTCAGCGCGTACGCCAGCTCGTCCATCGCCGACTCCAGGGCGAACGAGCCGGACGCTTCACCCGGCGCGCGCATGAAGGTCGGCGTGCCCAGGTTCATGCGCGCCAGCCGGTGCGAGGTTTCCTGGTTCGGGCTTTCGTACATCATGCGCGTCATCAGGCCGCACGGTTCGATCCAGTCCTCGAGCATCGAGGTGTAGGCGATGGTGTCGTGGCTGGACGCCATCATGCGGCCGTCGTCCATCGCCGCCATGCGCATGCGCTGTTCGGTGACGGGACGCTGGCCGACCGGGCCGAACATCTGGTTGCGGTCCAGCGAGAGTTTCACGGGACGGCCCAGCTGTCTGGCCGCCATCGCGGTCAGCGGCACGTGCGACCAGATCGAGCCCTTGGAACCGAAGCCGCCGCCGACGTAGGGGCAGATCGCCGTCACGTTTTCCTGCGGGATGCCGAAGATGGCGGACAGGATCTTCTGCACGCCCTTCATGTACTGGGTCGAGTCGTGCACCGTCAGCTTGTCGCCATTCCACTGTGCGATGGTGGCGTGGGTCTCGAGCGGATTGTGGTTCTCGATCGGCGTGTGATAGATCGCTTCCACGCGCCGGCTGCCGGCCAGCAGGCCCGCCTGCAGATCGCCCCGTCTGGTGTCGGTGCTCTCGGTCAGCACCTTCTCGGGCGGATGCAGCGAGCGCTTGGCTTCGTCGAAGTCGAGCACCGCCGGCTTGTGTTCGTACTCGACGCGCAGGCGCGCCGCAGCGTCGCGCGCGTGCTCCAGCGTGTCGGCCACGACCACCGCGACCGGCTGGTTGTTGTAATACACATCGTCTTCCTGCAGCAGCGTCAGACGGCGGCCGACCGGGGGCTGGATCTTGCCGTCCCGGGTTTCCTGGGGCAGGCGCATGGCGTTCTGCGGGGTCATCACCAGCAGCACGCCGGGCACTTCACGCGCCGCGGTATCAATGATGCGCAGCACGCGGCCGCTCGGAATGCTGGACGTGACCAGCACCGCGTGGGCCAAGCCTTCGACCGGGTGCTCGGCCGAGTAACGCGCCGCGCCGCTGACCTTGGCCCAGGCGTCGGTCCGGTTGATGGGTGCGCCGATCGAAGTCATGACTGTCCTCCCGCCTGTTGCAGCGCCCGCGCCACTGCGCGCTGCGCCAGTTCCACCTTGAATGCATTGTGCTGGTAGGGCCGGGCACCGGCCACCGCGGCTTCACCCGCCTTCGCCAGCACCTCGTCCGTCAAGGCCTGGCCGCGCAAGACGTTCTCCGCCTCGATCGCGCGCCAGGGTTTGTGGGCCACGCCGCCCAGCACGATGCGCGCGTCGCGCACCTTGTCGCCGTCGAATTCGATGGCGGCCGCCACCGACACCAGCGCGAAGGCATAGCTGGCACGGTCGCGCACCTTCAGGTAGTGCGAATGCTTTGAGAACTTCGGCGCCGGCAGTTCCACCGCGACGATCAGTTCGCCCGGCTGGATCACGGTATCGAACTGCGGCTGGTCTTCCGGCAGGCGGTGGAAGTCGGCGACCGGGACCTGGCGCGCGCCGTCCGGTCCCTGCAGGTGGACGATGGCGTCGAGCGCCACCAGGGCCACGCTCATGTCGGACGGATTGGTCGCGATGCACTGCGGGCTGGCGCCCAGGATCGCGTGGATGCGGTTGTGGCCGTCGATGGCATCGCAGCCCGAGCCCGGATCGCGCTTGTTGCAATGGGCGAAGGTCGGGTCGGTGAAGTAATAGCAGCGCGTGCGCTGCAGCAGGTTGCCGCCCACGGTCGCCATGTTGCGCAGCTGGGTCGAAGCGCCGTTCAGCAAGGCCTCGGACAGCAGCCGGTAGCGCTGGCGCACCAGCGGGTGGTTGGCCGCCGCGGTGTTGCTGGCCATGGCGCCGATGCGCAGGCCGCCGCCGGGCAGCTCGTCGATTGCGGAGAGCGGCAGGCGGCTCACATCCACCAGGCGCACCGGCTTTTCGATGCCGCTTTTATACAGGTCGAGCAGGTTGGTGCCGCCGCCGATGAATTTGGCGCCGGGCTGGCGTCCCAGTTCGATCGCGTGGTTCACGTCGCTGGCGCGTTCGTAGGAGATCGATTGCATGGTCTCTCGTCTCCTCAGGCCTGGCGCAGGACGACGCTGCGGATCGCCTTGACGATGTTCGGATAGGCGCCGCAGCGGCACAGGTTGCCGCTCATGCGCTCGCGGATTTCGGCGTCCGACAGCGCGCCCGGCTCCAGCTGCTCGCCGTCGGTGAGCGCGCTGGCCTGGTGCTGCTTGACCTCGTCGAGCAGGGCCACGGCCGAACAGATCTGCCCCGGAGTACAGTAGCCGCACTGGAAGCCGTCGCAGTCCATGAAGGCCTGCTGCATCGGATGCGGCTCGCCCTCTTGGGCCAGGCCCTCGATGGTGGTGATCTCGCGGCCGTCGTGCATCATCGCCAGGGTCAGGCAGGCATTGATGCGCTGGCCGTCGACCAGCACCGTGCAGGCGCCGCACTGGCCGCGGTCGCAGCCCTTCTTGGTGCCGGTTAGTTGCAATACTTCACGCAGCGCGTCGAGCAGGGTCACGCGCGGTTCGATGTTCAGGGTGTGCTCCTTACCGTTGATGCGCAGGGTCAAAGGCTGCGGCGGCACATAGGGTGGGGACGCCGGCGGTGCAGCCTGCGCCAACCCCTGGCCGGGGCTCTGGTCGTCTTGAGGCATTGCTGTTCTCGCTTCCTGTTGGTTGTCAAACATGTCTTTTCATGATCGCCGAAATCATAAAAACAGGGAGCGCGCCAGAAGATGATTTCCCCTAAGAAATCAAGTACTTACGCATGGCGTTGCGGATGGCCTTTGAAGGGTTCTATACTTCCGGGCAGTGATGCACACGGGCATCGCCTTTCGAACGAGACCATGCGCACCACTTTGACCAGACTGTCGACCCTCCTGCTGACGCCGCTACTGCTGACCGGTTGCGTCAACGATTCGGCCAGCTACGTCATCGACACCAGCGACCACGCGATCATCGTGATGGTCACGCAGGACACGTTCTGGAGCAAGCAGGCGGGCTTGCGCGTGATCGCCTCGCGCCTGCCGGAGTGCCAGCGCCAGTTCGATTTCGGCAAGGTCGACATGGACGACCTGAATATTGAATTGTTCTCGACCGGCGAGGAAAGCTTCCTGCTGCGCGCGGGCGACGAGATGTGGCAGATCGAAACCCAAGGCTGCACCCAGCTGCCGGAACCCTCGGCCGACGTGCAGGCCCAGCCGATCGGCATCTTCCACTTCGACGACAAGAAGCACCTGGTGTTCGAGCGGGCCGAAGGCGCCGCCGGCACCCAGTAAGCGGATCCGCCTGAAGACCTAGGGCCTGAGCCAGCCGCGCGCGATCGGCCGGGCCATCACGCGCCGGTACAGCGCCGCCATCCATGCCGACAATGCGGCGCATACCTTGCCCACCGCCGCGCTGCGCAGCAGCAGCGTCATCGCCAGGGCCATGACGAGCCCGCCCACCATGTCCATCGGCCAATGCACCCCCAGGAATACCCGCGCCCAGGCCACGACCAGCGCCAGCGGCAGCAGGGAGCGCCCGAAGCGGCGCGCGGCCGGCGCCGTCGACATCGCCAGCACGAGTGCCACCGTGAACATGATGGTGCCGTGGTTGCTCGGGAAGGAACTCGTGGGCGCATGGTGCATGAAGGTGTGGCCGATCCCGTCCACGAAGGGACGCCCGTGGTACCACAGCCGGCCGATCACGCCGTTCAGCGCCAGCGCGGCGCCGGTGGCCGCCAGCGCCCGTACCGCCGCCTCGCGCTCGGCCGCGCCGCCATGCATCCACAGCCCGGCCAGGCCGAGCGGCACCAGCAGGATCAACCAGTTGGCGGCAAACAGGCCGAGGGCCAGGCGCCAGCCGTGCAGGCCGGCATCGGCGTTCAAGAGGGAAAACCACAACAGGTTGAGTTGTTCGAGCATGGGAGGATGACAAGGTGATGACCGGATCACCCGGTTATAGCAGTCCGTTCCCCCTTCATGCAACACGGCTGAGTAAGCCGGGGCCTGCCCGCGGCTTGGACTTGTGCCGAATCAAGTGGGCTGTTGCAATTAACGCTGGCCAGTGAGCTGGCGCAGCCGCGCGATCTCGGCGCTGCGGCCAAGGCGATCGAGCGCCTGCTCGAGCAGCGTGCGGTCGCCTTCGCGCAGCATGGTCCATTGCGTGAAATACTCGTGCACGGTTCGCCAGGGCGGGAATTCGGGCGGCATGCTGCGCCATGCGCTGCCGGTATGCAGGAAATACAGGACGGCACAGAACACGTCGTA
This sequence comes from uncultured Massilia sp., assembly GCA_913777025.1. GTDB lineage: Bacteria > Pseudomonadota > Gammaproteobacteria > Burkholderiales > Burkholderiaceae_D > Telluria. Next base: position 20,755 of record CAJYQM010000187.1, read on the forward strand.
CAGGTCGTGCTTGCGCGGGCGGGTTTTACGGCGTGCCGCCTCCAGCATGTCACGCACCTGGTCGAACTGCTCACGCGGTACATCACTCGGGAATGTTGGCCTGGCCATGTCGCTCGCCTCAAAGTGACTTGGAGACGCTGGATCCGGAACGGGTTCCCGAACGACTATTGACGGGAACAGGCCCGGTGCTGGGGCAGCGCCCCTTGTAAATACAAGTCTAGCATGCGTTCAGCATCAGGGCGCGCCGCGATGGTGCGCGCGTGTGCGGGCGCCGTGCATGGCGCATCGGAAACGGGAGAAAAGAGGCCAAAGGGCGGCGTGGCCGCCCCGGAGATCAGTCGCGGGCCAGCGACAGGAACTCGGTACGCAGCGCCAGGTTCGGTTGCAGTTCGCCCAGCAGGGTCGAGGTGATGGTTTCTTCGCCCGGGGTGCGGATGCCGCGGCTTTCCATGCACATGTGGCGGCACTTGATGACCACGCCGACGGCTTTCGGTTCCAGCACTTCCATCAGCGTATTGGCGATCTGGACCGTCAGGCGCTCCTGCACCTGCAGGCGCTTGGAGAACACGTCGACCAGGCGGGTCAGCTTGGACAAGCCGACGATCTTGCCGTTCGGCAAATAGCCCACCGTGGCCTTGCCGAAGAACGGCGCCAAGTGATGTTCGCAATGGCTGTAGATCGGGATGTTGCGCACCACGATCAGCTCGTTGTACTGCTCGGCGCCGTCCTCGAAGGCCTTGAGGATCGCGACCGGATCCTGGTCATAGCCGGAAGTCCAGTGTTTCCAGGCCTTGGCGACGCGCGCGGGCGTCTCGTGCAAGCCGGGACGATCGGGGTCTTCGCCGAGGCTGGCCAGCATGCGGCGCCAGTCATTTTCGGTGAAGAGTTCTTTGTCAGACATGGTGATCCTTAAATTCAGAAACTGCCGAGAGTATATAGAAAATGCCGTAGATACACAGGCGTCAAGCCATTTCTTTGAGCAAAACGGATACACCTGTCGCGCTGTCGCGCTAGCTTGATCAAGGTCCTTATCAAAACGCAAAGGAGATTAGCATGCTCGGCAGCACTGTCCTGGAAGTCGCGGTCGGCCTGACATTTTGCTATGGCACGGTCGCCCTCATGGTGAGTACCCTGCAGGAAGCGCTCGCGGCCCTGTTCCGCCTGCGCGCCAATACCCTGCTGGCCGGTATCAAGAGCATGCTCAACGACCCGCGCTTCGACGGGCTGGCGCGTGCCGTGTACGCCCATCCGCTGGTCAATCCGCTTACCGACGGCAACGCCACGAGCGAGGCGGCGCTGCGTTCGCGGCCATCCTACATCGAACCGGCGCATTTTGCGATTGCCCTGGTCGACACCCTGTGGAAGGTGCCGGGCGACTTCCTGCAATTGCGCAGCGCCATCGACACCATCCCCGACCCGCAGTTGCGCATCGCACTCCAGAGCCTGTACAGCCGCGCGCGCGACCTGCAGCAATTCCAGGACATGCTGGCCGGCTGGTTCGACAACGCGATGGCGCGCATGTCGGGCGCCTACAAGCGGCGCCAGTTATTGATTTCGCTGTTGCTGTCGCTGCTGCTGGCGGTCCTGTTCAACATCGACAGCATCCACCTGTTCCGCACGCTGTGGCAGCAGCCGGCCCTGGCTGCCCATATCCAGGACGTGCCGGGCGGACTCGACCCGGCCGTGATCGATACCTTGACGACCCTGCCGATCGGCTGGCTCAGCTTTCCGCCGCAGCTGGACGCCGACTTCGCGCTGCAGGTGGCCGGCTGGCTGCTGACCGCGTCGACCACGCTGTTCGGCGCGCCCTTCTGGTTCGACCTGATGCAGCGAGTGGTGCGCATGCGCGGCACCGGCGCCAAGCCGGAGGAAGTGCCGCCGGGGCTGCGCATCGAAGGGCGGATCGCGGCGTCGGCCTCGCCCCTGCCCTGATCATGACGAGCGGCCGGGAAGGCCTGCAGGGCAAGGCGGATCGTCGAAGACAGTACTCATGGTACGGCGAGACGATCCAACGCCGCCATGCGGGCCTTATCGCATAACGAGCGCCCGAGAAGGCCTGCAGGGAAAGGCGGATCGTCGAAGACAGTACGCATGGTACGGCGAGACGATCCAACGCCGCCATGCGGGTCTTATCGGGCGCTCGTCGTCGGGCGGTGGGCGTCCACCAGCATGCTCGAGATCGAGATGTGCGGCACGCGCTCGGGCCACGCGTCGTCCGGCCCGAACCAGCGCGCGTCGAGGATCTCGTTCGCATCGGTGCGGATCTCGCCGTCCAGGTAGTCGGCCGTGAAGGCGATCATCAGCGAATGCGGGAAAGGCCAGGACTGGCTGCCGAAATAGCGCAGGTTGTGGACGCGCAAGCCGACTTCTTCGAACACTTCGCGGTGCACCGCCTCCTCGATGGTCTCGCCCGCTTCCAGGAAGCCGGCCAGCGGCACGTAGCGCTGGACCGCCGACTGCGCGTGCAGGGCCATCAGGAAGGCATCCCCCTTCCGGATCAGGACCATCATCGCCGGCGAGATGCGCGGATACGCGATGTGGCCGCAATTCACGCAGCGGAAACCGCGTTCGCCCGAGGCCAGCGCGGTGCCGCTGCCGCAGGCGCCGCAGAAGCGGTGGGTGCGCGCCCACTCGGCGATCTGCGCGGCGCGCATCGCCACGCCCAGCAGCGCTTCGTCGAGTTCCCCGAACAGCGACCGCAGGCCGCGCCAGCCGTAGCCGGCCGGGGCTTGCGCCTCCTCGTCGAGCCAGCCGGCCTGGCAATAGCGCCCGTCCAGCAGGCCGACCGGCTGCAGGCGCTGCGGATCCAGCGCCAGGCCGGTCACGACGGCGGCATCCGGCAGCGCCAGGTCGGCTTCGCGCACCAGCAGGCGGTTTTGATGGAACAGGAAAGTCAGGGCGTCGGCATCGGAGCGGGATGTCATCAGGGGCGTGAACGAAGCGGGCGTCTGGAGCATGGCAATGTCTGGTGAGAATGGTGTTCCGATGATATACCGGGTTTTATGATCCCGCTCAGGACGGGCTGGATCGATGCCGGCCGCGCGAACTATTCCCTCCCGCTGTGTTCCAAGTCTGTGCTGGACCGTCAGGAGCGCCTGGCAAAACTTCCATGGCTGCGTTGCAGCGTCTCGCCCTGAAGGTTTGTCAGACGCTCCACGTCATCAACAGGAGACAGCGATGATCGACGCCCCCGTCGTGCTCGGCATTAACCGGACCCAGGACGGCAGCGCCTGCCTGATGCAGGGCTCGCACGTGCTGTGGGCGATCCAGAAAGAGCGCTTGACGCGCCGCAAGCACCACTGGGGCAAGGTCGGGGATTTCCGCGACCTCTACGGCCCTCGCCTGCCCTGGCCCGAGCGTCCGGTCGACGTCGTGGTCGAGTGCTTCTCGTCGGATCTCGAAGCCGGCAACCTGGCCCTGTACGAGGACGAGCTGACGGCCAGCGTGCGCCTGGCGCCGGATTGCCGGCGCGCGCGCATCTCGCACCACATGGCCCACGTCTACAGCGTGTTCCATCCGTCCCCCTTCCGCGCGGCCGCGGTGATGATCGTCGACGGCCAGGGCAGCCCGGTGTCCGAGCTGACCGAGCACTGGGGCGGCGCGGCCTATGTGCCGGGCGACTGGCGCGAGGTGTCCTCGTTCTACCGCGCGGACCGCGAACGCGTGCTGTGCATCGGCAAGCAGGTCTGGAACCGGGACGACGCGCGCCTGGTCGGCCTCGGCATGTTCTATTTCCTGCTGACCCAGGCCATCTTCCCCGGCGAAGGCAACGAGGGCAAGGTGATGGGCCTGGCGCCGCACGGCAACCCGCACATGCTCGGCCTGCCGCCGCTGGACGTGGAAGCCGGCCAGGTCAGCATCCCGGCGCCCTGGCGCGAGGTGCTGCGCGAGCGCGAGCGCTTCCGCTACGGCCAGGCGGGCAGCACGTTCTCCGATTGCGCCAACCTGGCGGCGGCCGGCCAGTGCGCCTTCGAGGATGCCCTGCTGGACGTCGCGCGCTGGCTGCATCGCCAGACCGGCTTGCCGCACCTGTGCTTCGCCGGCGGCACCGGACTGAACTGTTCGGTCAACGAAAGGCTGTTGCGCGAAACGCCCTTCGAGGACGTGTTCATTCCCCCCGCCCCGAGCGACGCCGGCACTGCACTCGGCTGCGCCATGTACGGCTTGACCGAGCTGTGCCACGAAAGCGGCGCCTTCCGCTGGACCCATGACTACCTCGGTCCGCAGCCATCGCGCCAGGACATCGAGGCGGCGCTGCGCGATCGCGACGACCTGAAGGTGGATTTCCTGCCCGGCCTGGACGCGCTGAGCAGCAACCTGCTCGACCTGCTACGCAACAACCGCGTCGCGGCCCTCTACCAGGGGGCAAGCGAATTCGGCCCGCGCGCGCTGGGCCACCGCAGCATCCTGGCCGATCCGCGCCGCGCCGCCATGCGCGAATGGATCAATGCCCGTGTCAAGCAGCGTGAATGGTTCCGCCCGCTGGCGCCGATGGTGCTGGAGGAACGCGCGCTCGACTGGTTCGACCTGCCCGGCGCCACGGCTTTCACCCAGTTCGCCTTCATGCAGTTCGCGGCGCCGGTGCGGCCGCACATGGCGGCGCAGGTCGCGGCGATCACCCACGTCGACGGCACCGCGCGCCTGCAGACCGTCGGCCCCGACGACGACCCGCTGCTGCGCCGCCTGCTGGGCGGCTTCGAGGCGCGCACCGGCGTCCCGGTCCTGCTGAACACCTCCTTCAACGGCAAGGACGAGCCAATCGTCGAAACACCGGCCGATGCCGTCGCGGCTTTCCGCAACATGCCTTTGCACGCTCTGGCGATTCCGCCCTTCCTCGTCACCAAGCGCAGCGAGCCGGAGCTCCCGGGATGATCCGCGCCTATCCAGGGCAGGCCAGCGTGTGGCCGGGCGGCACGCTGGCATTGCACGTCTCTACCGACAGCGCGCGCTTTCGCGTCGCCTTCCACCGCTGGGCCGACGGACCGCAGCTGATGTCGCGTTCCGCCTGGCTGCCCGGCAGGCAGCTCGATGCGCGCGCGGCGGGCGCCGATTGGGATTGGCCGCCGTATGCCTTCGACATCCCGGCCGGCTGGCCATCCGGCGTCTACATCGCCATGCTTGAAGAAGCCGGCCACCCGCGCAGCTTCGACCTGGCGCGCGACGAGGGCGCCGCCCTGTTCGTGGTGCGCGGCCAGGGCAAGGGTTTGCTCTATAAACTGCCGCTGGCGACCTATCACGCCTACAACTTCACCGGCGGCGGCTGCTTCTACGACAAGCCGCCGCGTTCCAGCGCGCCGCCGGGCGCGCGCGTATCGCTGCGCCGTCCGGGCGGCGGCATCGGCGGCGACGTCTGGGGCGCGCCGGACCACTACGATGCGAGCTCGCCGCGCCAATCCTTCGCGCACTGGGATGCGCGCTTCATCCGCTGGCTGGCCCGCAACGGCTATGCGGCCGACTTCTGCACCGACCTCGACATCCATGCCGATCCCGGCCTGTTGCGCCGCTATCGCCTGCTGGTATCGAGCGGCCACGACGAATACTGGAGCGAAGCCACCCGGGATGCGGCCGAGTCGTTTGCGGATGCCGGCGGCAACCTCGCCTTCTTCGGCGCCAACCTGTGCTGGTGGCGCATCCACATCGTCGACGATGGCGCGGCCATGGTCTGCCACCAGGGCGGGCCGCAAGGCGCGCGCGACCACTGGTGGCCGCCCACCGGCGCGGCACGGCCGGAAGACAGCCTGGGCGGCGTCAGCTACCGCCATGGCGGCGGCTGGTGGGATGGCCCGCGCCAGACCACGGGCTACCTGGTCCAGCAGCCCGATCACTGGGTCTTCGCCGGCACCGGCCTCGCGCGGGGCGAGGCACTCGGGCGCGACACCTGGCCGCCGCTGGTCGGCTACGAATGCGATGGCGCGCCGCTGGCCCGCATCGATGTCCGCGATGGCGCCATCCTGGCGGACTGGGCCGTTGAAGCCGGCACGCCACCCGCTTATCAAGTGCTGGCCGCGGCCCCGCTCGGCCCCGGCTGGCAGGAATTGCCGCCGCGCGAGCGCCAGGCGGCCAGCCAGGGGGTGTCCGGCGAGGATGCACCCGGTGAGGAGGCACCCAGCGAGCGGACGCCCGGCGTGGGAGCGCCTGGCCAGGGCCTGCACGCCGCCACGCTCGGTCTGTTCCGGCGCATGGGTAGCGACAACGGCAGCAACAACGGCAACGGCAGCGGCAGCGCCCGCGGCACCGTATTTTCGAGCGGCACCACCGACTGGGCGCAGGTGCTCGGCACGGCGCGCGACCGCCGGGTCGAGCGCATCACGCGCAACGTACTGGACACCTTGCTGCGCGCTTGAAATCCGAGGAACCGCCATGCTTCGCCGACCGCTCCTGCATCGCACTGCCCCGGCCTCCGTCATCGTGTTCCGCGCGCTGCAGCTGGGCGACATGCTGTGCGCCGTGCCGGCACTGCGCGCCCTGCGCCGCGCGCTGCCGCAGGCGCGCATCGCGCTGGCCGGGCTGCCCTGGGCGCGGCAGTTCACGGCGCGCTTTCCCGGCTATGTCGACGAATTCATCGCCTTTCCCGGCCACCCGCTGTTGCCGGAGCAGCCGGTGCACCATGCGGAGCTTGCCGATTTCTACACCGGCCTGTGCGCGCGCCGCTTCGGCATGGCGCTGCAGCTGCACGGCAGCGGCGACGTCAGCAACGACATCGTCAGCGGCTTCGGCGCCGAGACCATGGCCGGCTTTTGCCGCGGCGATGCGGTCGCGCGTGAGCGCACCGTGCTGTTTCCCTACCCCGAGACCGGCACCGAACCGGAACGCCTGCTGGGCCTGGTCGAGCAACTCGGTGCCGAAGCCGCCGGCGTGCACCTCGAATTCCCGCTGTCGCGCCAGGACGAAGACGAGCTCGCCGCCAGTGGCGTCGCGCGTGAGCTCGAGCCCGGCAGCTACCTGTGCATCCACCCGGGTGCACGCCAGCGCGACAAATGCTGGCCGCCGCGCCATTTCGCCGAGGTCGGGGACCGCCTGGCGGCCGAATTCGGCCTGAAGGTCGTGCTCACGGGCTCGGCCCAGGAAGCGGACCTGACCGCCGCGGTGGCCTCGCACATGCGCACGACGCCGGTCGATGCGGCCGCCCCGATCTCGATCGGCGCCATGGCCGTGCTGATGCGCGACGCCAGGCTGCTGCTGTGCAACGACACCGGCGTCTCCCACATCGCCGCCGGGCTGCGGCTGAAAAGCGTGGTCATCTTCAGCAAGGCCGATATCGCGCGCTGGGCGCCGCTCGACCGTCATACCCACCGCTGCATCTGGGACCCGGCCGCGGAACGGGCAGCTGTCGTGCTGCACCATGCGCGTGCCCTGCTGGCCGGCACGGCCCCCAGCCGGCAGCGCACGGTCGGCATGTGGCCCTACTGGTGAGCCGGCAAGGGTTTTCAACGCGAGCCGGCCAGCGCATCCCGTGCCAGCGCATCGCGCGCCAGTCCTGCCACCTCGTCCAGCGTGACCTCGTCGACGAAGCTGGGATCGTGCTCGCAACGCCGCGCCAGGTTGTCCTGCCCGCATACCGGACAGCGCGTGCGTACCGCCAGCGCCGCGCGCAAGCCGGACGGCCGCAGGGGTGCGCCTTCGAGCAGGTTCGTCAGCCAGAAGATACCAACGCTGGGCACGCCCAGCGCCAGCGCCAGGTGCAGCGGACCGGTATCGTTCGATACGACCAGCGCCGCGCGCTCGATCAATCCGCACAGCCCGCCCAGGCCCAGCCCACCGGCAAGCGCCGTAGCACGATGGCGCATGCCCCCGACGACGGCCTCCACCAGCCCGGCTTCGGCCAGCGATCCATTCACGGCCAGCTGCGCGCCTTGCTCCACCAATATATCCCCCAGCAAGGCAAAGCGCTCGGCCGGCCAGCAGCGCCGCGGGTCGGTCGAGCCCGGCTGCAGGATCACCAGGCGCTCGCCATTGACTGGCGGCAAGCATGACGCCGCCTCGTGCCGGTCCGCCTCCGTGACCACCAGCTCCGGCATCGGCAAGGGCCCCGGCCCGGCGCCGGCCAGCCCGGCGATTTCCAGCAGCGCCAGCCTGCGGTTGACCGGTTCGCGGTAGGGCAGCCAGCGGTCCAGCCCCGGCGCGTCCGGCGCCCGCGCGCCCACGCTCAGGCGCGCCTGCCAGCCAAGCAGGAAAGGATTCGAATACAGCCCGCCGCCGAACATCTGCAGCGCCAGGTCGAAGCGTTCCGCGCGCATGCGCTCGATGAACTCGCCGATCGCGCGCAAGTCGGCCGGGCTATCGAGCGGCGCACCCACGCCGGGCACCGCCGGCATCTCGACGACGCGGTCCACCGGTCCCGGCCGCCCCTCCAGGAAGGTCCGGTGCCAGGCCTTGCCGATCAGCACCAACTCGGCTTCCGGATAGCGATGCTTCAACGCATGCAATGCCGGCAGCGCGAACACGAAGTCGCCGACCGCGTTCGGGCGCAGCACGGCGATCCTGCGCACGTCCTCCAGTTGCGTATATCGGGCTGTCATGGGCCGCCTCGCCTCACTCGATCGTGCCGGCGCCGCGTGACGCGGCATCCGGCAGCCCGGCATCCGGCGCCGGATCCGGTACCAGCGGCAGCACGTAAGGCGCATCGACCTCGCGCGCCGTGACGGTCGTCGGCAATTCCATGTGATAGGCGCCGGAGGGCAGGATGGCGCAGCCGCCGTAGCGCGCCATCACGCGCTGCTGGGCCAGCACGTCTTCCCCGCAGTGCTGGGCCGGCAGAGATTCCCAGAAGTCGAAGCCGCCGGCGGCGCGCAGCAGGGCCGTGTCGAACAGTACGCAACCGCCGACCCAGGCGACCTTGTAGCGCCGCGCGACGCCATCGCCGGTGGCGAGCCGGGTCTGCACGTGGAACAGGTTGGCGGCGCTGTGCAGGTGGTGGCGTGCCCAGGCGGTGCTGCCGGGACGCACGGTTTCCGGCCGTACCGGGCCGTTCCAGAATTCGATGGCTTCCTGCGCCGGCCGCAGCTGGCCCAGGTGGCTCAGGCCGTGCAGCGCGCTGCCGACGAAGCCGCAGCGTTCCTCGCGGATGACGCCGTGCAGGCGCGTCACCAGGTCGGGATCGAGGATGACGTCGTCGTCGACGAACAGGCAGTAGGTGGATCGCGCCTGGGCCAGCAGGAAGGCGCGCTGCTCGGCCATGCCGCGGCGCGGCAGGCGGCGGAAAGTGTCGACCTGGCGCCCGGTGGCGCGCAGCCAGCGCAGCACGGCCTGCACCTCGGCCTGGTCGCAGGCGCCGCGCAGCTCCGATTGGTCGGAGACGACGATGCGCAGCCGCGGCCAGCTCTGGCTGCCGAGCGTGGCCAGCGTGACGGCCAGCGCGGCCGGGCGATTACAGGTCGGCACCAGCACGTCGATGGTTTCGCGCAGGGGGCCCCGCATGCCGCCGCTCATGGCGCCGCCCTTCCCGCGCCGCGTGCCTGCCCGTTCAGGTAGGGATTGAGCGCGGGATCGTTGTACATCTTGAACTGGCGGTAGACCTTGAAATAGGCGCGGCCGGCCTGCGCGTCCTGCAGCAGGGCATCCAGGCAGGACAACAGGTCGCGGCGCTGCACGTCCAGGCGCTCGAGCTTGGCGCCGCAGGCCTGCACGTGCGCCTCGGTGACGTCGAGGCGCAGGGTCTGGGCGCGCATGTGGTGGATCTTGAGGGCCAGGATGGACAGACGGTCGATCATCGCGCCCGCGGTTTCGCTGGACAGCCGGGCGCCTTCGAGCACCGTCACGCCACGCAGTTCCGCCAGCAGCGCTTCGTCGATGGCTTCGACGGCATCGTTGCGGCGCTGGTTGTAGCGGTCGATCAGGCGCTTGCCGGCGGCGATGTCCTCGGGCGGCACGTCGAGCCGGCGCGCGCGGTCTTCCTCGCGCCAGAGCAGGCCGTTGTAGCGGTGGTTGGCGTCGATCGATTGCCACAGGCCCGACGGGCAGTGGGCATGCGACAGCATGGGCCAGTCGCGTTCCTGCAACTGGCGGTCGTGGAACCATGCGACGGACGACGCATCGATTTCGCTCTGCATGACAACTCCGATCTCGGCAAACTGGCGACTCTGCTTGGAGCCGCCAGGCGGTCTGGAGTTCTCATGAACGCGGCCTTGCTTGGCACAGCGCAAACAAGGCGGGAAGGCCTCAGGCCGCGATGCTCCTGTGAGCCAGTTTCGGAACGGTACGGTTCGGCTGAGCGGCGTGAACCTGTGCCTGGCCTTTCATGCGGAACACGCTCACCAGCTGCGCCAGGCCGGCGGACTGGTCCTGCAGCGACTGGGCGGCGCCGGCGGCTTCCTCGACCATGGCGGCGTTCTGCTGGGTCACCTGGTCCATCTGGCTGACGGCCTGGTGGATCTGTTCGATACCCATGCTCTGTTCCTGGCTGGCCACGGTGATCTCGCCCATGATGCCGGCCACGCGGTGGATGCTGTCGACCACGTCGCGCATCGTCGCGCCGGCCTGGTCCACCAGGCGGCTGCCGCTGTCGACCTTGTCCACCGATTCCGAAATCAGGGCCTTGATTTCCTTTGCCGCTGCCGCCGAGCGGTGCGCCAGGGTGCGCACCTCGCCCGCCACCACCGCGAAACCGCGGCCCTGCTCGCCGGCACGGGCCGCTTCCACGGCCGCGTTCAGCGCCAGGATATTGGTCTGGAAGGCGATGCCGTCGATCGTGCCGATGATGTCGACGATCTTGCGCGCCGATGCCTGGATCTCGCCCATGGTCGAGACCACGTCCTCGACCACGGCGCCGCCCTTCACCGCCACCGCCGAGGCCGATGCCGCCAGCGCGTTGGCCTGGTGAGCGTTCTCGGCGTTCTGCTTCACGGTCGAACTAAGTTCCTCGACCGAGGCGGCGGTTTCTTCCAGCGTGCCGGCCTGCTGCTCGGTGCGCGTGGACAGGTCCATGCTGGCGGCGCCGATCTCGGCCGAGGCCGCGGCGATGGTCTCGGCGTCGCCGCGCACCTGGCCCACGATGTTGGCCAGGCTGTCGTTCATCTCGCGCAGGGCCAGCAGCAGCTGGCCGAATTCATTGCGTGCATCGGTGCGGATGTCGCCGCTGAGGTCGCCCTTGGCCACGCTGCGCGCGATCGCCACCGCCTCGGCGAGCGGCTTGACGATGCTGCGCGCCAGGAACAATGCCGCGCCCAGGCCGAGCAGGGAGCCGGTCACGATGGCCGCGACCATCAGCGCGTTGCGCGTGCCGATGGCGTCGTGCGCCAGCACGGCATTGTCGCGGCTGCGCTTGTCGAGCAGGGCAAACAGCGCCTCATAAGCTGGCTGTGCCTTCTTGTAGCCCGGGTTGACGCGGGTGATCAGGATGCGCTCGGCCTCGTCCCAGTTGGCGGCCTCGAGGGCACGGGTGGCGGCGCCGATGTCCTCGATGCCCAGTCCGCCGCTCTGTTCGTACCACCTGGCGACCAGCGCCTTGGCCTCGGGGGTCTGCAGCGACGCGCTGAACTCGTCGCGCGCCGCTTCCAGGGCGCGGGTGTTGTCGGCGATCTGCTTGAAATGCACCGCCAGCGGATGGTCGTGCAGCTTGGCGTAGTCGGTGGCAGGGTTGTGCTGCAGGGCCTGTAGCAGCTGGCTGCGGTTGGTTTCCATGCGCAGCATGATGTTGCTGACTTTTCCTTGCTGACGCGCATCGCGCAGCGACACGCCTTCGAGCAGCGACACGGCGGTCCGGGTATTGGCGTAACCAAGTGCGCCGACTGCCAGGACGATGCCGATGAGGAGGGCCGCAACGGATGCGACGATGATTTTGATACTGATGTGTCTCATTGATTCATGACTTTCAAGGCAATTCGACGCAATAAAGAGAGTGGGCACGGCGCCGGCGCGGATCTTTGTTGCGATATTGAAAGTTTTAATGAATTCAATGCAACAAACGTTGTATTATCATCGAATCCGTCAAATTTTTCCGTGCGGAAATATAGCTAATCGTCCAGAATAGATGACTGTTCATCAAATTACTTACAGCCATGGGCAAGCTTTCGGCATTGATTGGCGGTTTCACCTTCGGTGCGCAGATCTTCCTCGAGCGCGACTGCGCGTCTGAACGACATTCCGGAGCGGACGGCCTCGTCGGCCGCCTGCACCTGGTGCGCGCGGGCACGGTCGTGTTCCTGCAGGACGAGGCCGAACCGCTGTGGGTGGAAGGGCCGGCGCTGGTGTTTTTCCCGCGCGGCATGGCGCATCGCGTGGAGCTGCCGTGCGCCGCCGCGACCCGAATGGCATGCGCGGCGATCGTGTTCGACGATGGCGGCGCCAATCCGCTGGCGTGGGCCTTGCCGGACCGCATGCACATTCCGCTGCAGGACTTGTCGTCGCTGCGCCAGACCCTCGATATCGTGTTCGCCGAAGCGGCCGCGCCATCGCAGGGACGCGATGTCCTGTTGCAACGCCTGTGCGAGGTGATGATGATCCAGATCGTGCGCCACGAATTCGACCAGGGCAACCTGGATGCGGGCGTGCTGGCCGGCCTGACCGACCACCAGCTGGCGCCGGTGCTGAACGCGATGCACGCCCAGCCGGACGCGCCCTGGCAATTGCAGACGCTGGCCACGATCGCCTGCATGTCGCGTGCCGGTTTTACGGAGCACTTTCGCAACGTCATCGGCATCCCGCCGATGGAATACCTGACCCGCTGGCGCATGGGCCTGGCGTGCCGGCTACTGCGCAAGGGGCTACCGGTCAAGGTGGTGAGCGGCCGCGCCGGCTACACCAGCCCGCCGGCCTTTACGCGGGCATTCACCGAGCACGTGGGTGCCTCGCCGCGCCAGTGGCTGCGAGAATTCGCGCCGCTGGCTGCCGAGGTCGATTGACGGACAGGCGGCAGGCAAAAAAATGGCGCTGTTCGCATCAAGTGTGGAAAACGCCGATCGCCGCCCTGAGCAGAGCGTCCGGGGTACCGATGCGTTGTCCGTCGAGCGCCCAGCGCCAGCCCAGGTAATTGCCGAGATAGCGGCTGGCCACGCCGTGGAAAGGGCGCAGCCAGTCGCGCAGTCGGCCGTGGTAGGCGTTGACGTTTTGCACATGAATGGCGCCACGTGCCCGGATGCCGGCGGCAAGGTTCACGGCCTCGTGCGTGATCCCGGCGCCCCTGGCGAAGCTTCGGTAGGCGGCGTGGGCATCGGTCACCAGCAGCACGTCGCGTTCCAACCGCGGCAGGAGATGCTGGTCGAGCTGGCGGCGCGTGACGGGACCCTTGCCCGGGACCCAGTCGAACGTCTGCCCGGTGCGGTCACGCGCGACCAGGATGCACATCTGTTCATTTGAAATCCCACGTTTTGTCGCTTTGCCGCCGCGCTTGCGTGGTGGACGATCCAGTTTGCGTGAACCCTTGTGGGATTCGAGCACATACATCTCGTCGGCTTCGGCGATGCCGGCTAGTCGCTGCGGGCGGTCCTCCTTGCTCAGCGTCAGGAAACGGTGGCGCCAGCGGAAGCTGGTGGTGCTGGCGACACCGAGATCGGAGGCGGCACGGCGCACACTGCGCGAGTCGAGCATGTGGGCCAGGGAGTCGAGCCAGTGCCGCTTGTGGCGCAGCCGCGCGAGCGGGGTGCCCGTCAGTGCGTTGCAGGTGCGGCCGCAGTCGCGGCAGCGATAGCGCTGCAGGCCGTGCGCATGGCCATGGCGGTAGAGCTTGCTTGATGAGCAGGCGGGACAGGCAAGCCTGCCGGCCATCGCTTGCTCGATCAGCCCGATGGTGTGGTCGAGATTCGCCGCGGGCCGCAGCAGGGCGAGCAGGCGGTCGCGCTGGCGCCGGGTCAGCGTATCGAGATGCTTGAGGAAGTGCTCGAACTTGCGCGCATGCATGACGACTCCGGACGGTGGTTCAGGTCGTCTTTGGACCCCAGCCGTTCAAGAAGTTCAACACGTAATGCGAACAGCGCCAAAAAAATCGGGCGGCGCCGTCAAGCACCGCCCGGTAAAGGAAGAGGAGGAAAAACACTTGCTACGCTTGCTACAAACTATGCACTGCTTACGACAACCGGACAATGCAAGTACTGAACGCTTGTCCGGCCTGCTGCAACATCATCACTTCAACATCTGCGAACGGCTTGCGACAAAGGCGATCAGCGCTGCCAGGCCGCCGACGTAGGCGATGGCGATCTGCATGCCCATCCCCTGGGCGATGGCGCCGATCACCGGCGGACCCATCAGGCTGCCGCTGTAGGCCAGGCTGGCCACGCCGGCCAGGGCGGCGGGGCCCTGGGCGCCGGCGGCGCTGAACACGAACGGGAACACCAGGGCCAGGCCCATGCCGGCAACGGCGAAGCCGGCCAGGGCGAAGTAGGCGTTCGGCGACAGCACGGCGAAGAACAGGCCGGCGGCGCCCAGCATCGAACCGCTGGTGACCAGGGGACGTGCGCCGTAGCGGACCTTCAGCTTGTCGCCGACCAGGCGGGCCAGCAGCATCATCACCGAGAATGCCGACAGTGCCAGCGGGGCCAGGCCTTCCGATGCGCCGAAGTGCTCTTTCAGGAACACGCCGCTCCAGTCGGCGATGCTGCCTTCGGCCATCGAGCCCAGGAAGCCGAGGGCGCCCAGGAACAGCAGCGGGCCGCGCGGCAGCGAGAACGACTTCTTCTCGACGGTCTGGCCACCCTCGTCGGCGTCCAGCATGGTGTAGGCGAAATACAGGGCGATGGCCAGCGGACCGGCGATCATCAGGAAGTGAGTGGCCGGCATGATATGCAGGCTGGCCATCAGGCTGCCCAGGGTCGCGCCCGCCAGGCCGCCGGCGCAGCCGAGGCCGTGCAGCTTCGACAGTTCCGACTTGCCGGTGCGCTTTTCGCGCTGGGTCGCCGACGAGTTGATGGCGACGTCGAAGGTGCTGGCGGTGATGCCCAGGCTCAGCACGGCCATCATCAAGAGCGGCACGGTCGGGGCGATGCCGATCGCGATCAGCACGCACAGCAGGGCCAGGCCCGAGAACAGCAGGGTCTTGCGCGCGCCCAGCGACGCCATCATGCGCGACGAGATCGGGTAAGACAGCACGGCGCCCAGGCCGCCGCACAGCAGCACCATCGACAGCGCGGAGTGCGAGACGTGCACGCGCGCGGCCATGGAGGGGATGCGGCCGGCCCAGGACCCCATGATCACGCCGAACAGCGTGAACAGGACCGGCAGGGCAACTTGTTGGGCCTGCGCGATGGAGAAGGCGCGCGAAGCGATGGAGCGGGTACGAGCTTGCATTTGAAAGATTGGTATTGTTAGTGCCGGTTAAAATGCACAACGCCAACCATAAGTAGTTGGCGTCGGGAAACTGATGAAGGTGAATTCTACGCGCTTTCAATCGCTTTTACTTTTCCCGTCGGAAAAAAATTTCTTTCATTTTGTAACCTTCAATTCATTCGTTGCGCATTCCCGACAATGCACTGAAAAGAGGCAGCATTTTGATCAAGAACGTGTAAATAAGGGGTTATTTAACGCAGAGTTAAGCGAAAAAGACGCGTGATACCAGCCATAGAAAAACGTGATAATGGGCTGTATTAACGAACTCCGCCATGAAAATCTATTCGTTCATGAAACAATTCGGCGAGTCCGCGCGCATCAATCAAGCAGCCAATCGAGGGCTTTTCAATCATAAAAACCTCTTATTCGGTTACAAACTCTATTTGTCTAAAATATTGTTGCCACGCGTAATTGCGAATAACACATGAGCGCCACAAGATAAGATGCTTGCGAGGTAGCGACGAGGACAGCCATGCAGCGGTTTTTATTTGCGACAGGGATCGAGAACAGCTATCCGGTCATCCAGGGACCGGACGGCAAGCCCTTGCGCGTCGATGAAATGGAAAAGACCGGGCACTACCGCCACTGGCGCGAAGACCTGGGGCTGGTGCGCGACCTCGGCATCGACGCCCTGCGCTACGGCCCGCCCTGGTACCGCGTCCACCTGGGGCCGGGGCGCTACGACTGGGAGTTCACCGACCAGGCGATGGCCGAGATCCGGCGCCTCGGCATCGTGCCGATCGTCGACCTGTGCCATTTCGGCGTGCCCGACTGGCTCGGCAATTTCCAGAACCCCGAGTTCCCGCGCTTCCTGGCCGAGTACGCCCGCGCCTTCGCCGAGCGTTTCCCCTGGGTCGAGCTGTACACGCCGGTCAACGAGATCTATGTCACGGCCAAGCTGTCGGCGCGCCTGGGCATGTGGAACGAGCGCGGAGAGTCCGACCTCACCTTCGTCACCGCGGTCAAGCACCTGGTCCGGGCCAATATCCTGGCCACCGAAGCGATCCTGGCAGTGCAGCCGAAGGCCCGCTTCATCCAGAGCGAATCGTCGGAGTACTACCACCCGTCCGGGCCGGACGCCATCGAGCGCGCGCGCCACCTGAACGAGCTGCGCTTCCTGGCACTGGACCTCACTTATGGCAACGACGTGCGCGGCCGTACCTACGAATACCTGATGGACAACGGCATGACGCGCGAGGAGTACCATTTCCTGCTCGACCACAGCGTGCGGGCGCGCTGCATCATGGGCAACGACTACTACGCCGTCAACGAACACGTGGCCTACCCGGACGGCAGGGTGGATATGTGCGAGATGTTCGGCTATTACGTGATCACCAAGCAGTACTACGACCGCTACCGCCTGCCGGTGATGCACACCGAAACCAACAACCGCGACGAGGGCGGCAAGGAGAAGGACGCCCGCGTCTGGCTGGAAAAGCAGTGGTCGAACCTGATCCGCCTGAAGGCCGACGGCGTCCCCATCCTGGGCTTCACCTGGTACGGCCTGATCGACCAGGTCGACTGGGACAGCTCGCTCAGCAAGAACGACGGCAAGGTCAACCGCTACGGCTTGTTCGACCTGGAACGGCGCATCCGGCCGGTCGGCAAGACCTACCGCGACCTGATCCGGGTCTGGCGCAGCCAGGTCGACAACGACTTCATCTGCCTGGGCTGACGCGCGCGAACAGCCGGGTAGCGCAGCACCAGGCCATCGGCATCGCTCTCCTCATCGTTGGCGTTCACCGCGCCTTCGACGGCGCCGCATCCATCGCTTCCGCACCGCAAGATGGAGTACATACTGCTTTGCAGCATCGATTATGCTTTACAAAGCCTTCAACATATTGAAGAATCAACAAAAATGATAGCGCTAACGGTGGTCATTCCAGAGGAGATACATGGCACCAGCAAGCGATGTACCGGTCCAGCCAGGCGCGCGCCAGCGCTGGGTCGTCATGGGCGTCAGCGGTTCCGGCAAGAGCACGGTCGCTGCCGCGCTGGCCGCACGCCTGGGCGTGCGTTTCATCGAGGGCGACAGTTACCACCCGCCCCATAACGTGGCCAAGATGGCGTCGGGCATGCCGCTCGACGACAACGACCGCGCCGACTGGCTGCGCGCCCTTGCCACCGAGATCGGTGCCGCGCGCGCGCGCGACACCGGCCTGGTGCTGTCCTGTTCCGCGCTCAAGCGCCGCTACCGCGACCTGCTGCGCCAGGCCGACCCCGACCTGCGCTTCATCCACCTGCAAGGCCCGCGCGCGTTGATCGCGGAACGCATGGCGCACCGCACCGGCCACTACATGCCGCCCATGCTGCTGGACAGCCAGTTGCGCGACCTGGAGCCGCTGGAGCCCGACGAAGCCGGCCTGCGCCTCGACATCACGGCGGCGCCGGACCTGCTGGTGGACCGCATCACCGCACTCGCCAACAACTCCGCCAATGCGGTCGTCAAGACACACCGGACAGGGCAAACCGAGGAGTAGCAGGTCAGGGCAAAGCCGCCGGCCATCGAGGCGGCATGCCATCACAACATGGAGACGACATGCGCACACCGCTGCACAAGACCCTGATGCATCCCGCCGCCGGACGGTCGCACCCGGCCGGGCTTCGCGCCACCCCCTGAGAGAAAGGATCGGCTGTGTGGAATTTGTTTTCCGTGTTGCTGGCCGTCGGCCTGCTGACCGTGATGATCGCCTGGGGCAAGGTGCAGCCGCTGATCGCCTTCGTGATCGTGACGATCGTGGCCGCCCTGATGCTGGGCATGCCGGCGGCGGCGATCCCCGGCGCGATCGAGAAAGGCATCGGCGACCTGCTCGGCTCCCTGGTGGTGATCATCTGCCTGGGCGCCGTGTTCGGCAAGCTGATCGCCGACAGCGGCGCGGCCCGGCGCATCGCCACCAGCCTGGTTGACCGCCTGGGACTGGCGCGCATTCCGGTGGCGATGACGGTCACCGGCTTCGTGGTCGGCCTGCCGCTGTATTACAACGTCGGTTTCGTGCTGATGGTGCCGCTGATCTTCTCGCTGGTCTACCAGTCCGGCCGCCCCGCGGTGGCGCTCGGCATGCCGCTGCTGGCCGGCCTGTCGATCGCGCACGGCTTCCTGCCGCCGCACCCGTCGGCCACCGCGCTGGTGGTGGCGGTCCATGCCGACATCGGCAAGACCCTGATCTATGGCCTGATCGTGGCGATTCCGACCCTGATCATCGCCGGTCCGATCTTCTCGATGTCGCTGGGCCACATCCGCGGACAGCCGGCGCAGGTGTTCCGCCAGGCCGAGGTGCCGGATGCGGAACTGCCCGGTACCTTCAACAGCATCGCCACCGCGCTGCTGCCCGTGGTCCTGCTGGCGGCACTGACGCTGCTCACGCTGGTCCGCCCCGACCTGGCCAAGCCGCTCGCCTTCCTCTCCAATCCGCTGGTGGTGATGCTGCTGTCCTACTTCGTGGCGGTCTGGTCCCTGGGCCTGGCGCGCGGCAAGACACTGCCGCAAGTGATGCATTCGGCCCAGGAGGCACTGCGCGAGATCGCCCCCATCCTCCTGATCATCGCCGGCGCCGGCGCGCTGAAGCAGGTCCTGATCGATTCCGGCGTCAGCGCCGAACTGGGCAGGCAGTTGAGCCAGATGCCGGTGCCGCCGCTGCTGCTGGGCTGGGCGGTGGCGACCCTGATCCGCATCTGCCTGGGCTCGGCCACCGTGGCCGGCGTGACGGCGGCCGGCGTGGTCGGTCCGCTGGTGCAGACCTCGGGCTGCGACCCGAACCTGATGGTGCTGGCCGTCGGCGCGGGGAGCCTGATGTGCAGCCACGTCAACGATTCCGGCTTCTGGATGTTCAAGGAATACTTCGGCCTGTCCCTGAAGGACACCTTCCGCTCCTGGTCGCTGATGGAGACCCTGGTGGGCATATTCGGCCTGATCTTCGTTCTGCTCTTGTCGCTGGTGGTCAGCTAAGGATGACAATATGATGCCAACACAACCGACCTATCTCTGCGCGCTGGTGCTGGCCGCTTTCGTCGCCTCGGCACCGGCCCTGGGCGCGGCGCCGGCTTCCATCTCCGCCTACCAGCAGATGCCGGACGACCCGCAGGCCGTGGTGGTGCGCGCGAAAGGCGACGGCGTGACCGACGACAGCGCCGCGATCCAGCAGGCCATCGACAGCGCCGCCAACAAGGGCGAAGGCGGCCTGGTGTTCCTGCCCTCCGGCCGCTACCGCATCACGCGCAGCATCCTGATCCCGCTCGCCGTGCGCGTCTACGGCGTCGGCAAGACCCGTCCCGTGTTCGTGCTGGGTGCGAACACGCCGGGCTTCCAGCAGGGCGTGGCCAACATGGTGATCTTCACCGGCGGCGACCAGCCGGGCAAGGTGCCG